>DATARN010000172.1:0-21249 GCA_036264135.1 Acidimicrobiales bacterium | reverse complement strand
CGGTCCATGGTGTGCAGCCCCTCGAAGGCGTCCTTGCCGTAGAACAGCCGGCCCTCGTAGACACCTCGCAGGTCGCGCTCGACGTAGTTCCGGGTCAGGGCGGCACCGCCGAGCAGCACCGGCACCGCCGAGGCGCCCCGGGTGTTCATGTCGAGCAGGTTGTCGCGCATGATGAGGGTGCTCTTCACCAGCAGGCCGCTCATGCCGATGGCGTCGGCGCCGACCTCCTGGGCCTTTTCCAGCATGTCGGTGATGGCGACCTTGGTGCCCAGGTTGTGCACCTCGTAGCCGTTGTTGGTGAAGATGATGTCGACCAGGTTCTTGCCGATGTCGTGGACGTCGCCCTTGACGGTGGCCAGCACGATGCGGCCCTTGCCGCCCTCCTCGGAGCGCTCCATGTGCGGTTCGAGATGGGCAACCGAGGCCTTCATGGTCTCGGCCGACTGGAGCACGAACGGCAGCTGCATCTGCCCGGAGCCGAACAGGTCGCCGACGATCTTCATGCCCCCCAGAAGGGTGTCGTTGACGATGGACAGGGCGGCCACGCCCGCCGCCAGCGCCTGGTCGAGGTCCGCCTCCAGCCCGTCGCGGTCGCCGTCGATGATGCGCTGGGCCAGGCGCTTCTCGACCGGCCAGCCGCTGCGGTCCTCCTTCACCACTGCGGTGGCGGACACCCCTTCGAAGAGCCGCAGCAGCTCCTGGAGGGGGTCGTAGCCCCGGGCCGGGTCGCGGCGGTCGTAGATCAGGTCCCGGCAAACCTCGACGACGCGGGGGTCGATCTTGTTGAGCGGCAGGATCCGGGCCGCGTGCACGATGGCGGCGTCCAGGCCCGCCTGCTGGCACTCGTGCAGGAACACCGAGTTCAAGGCGTGCCGGGCGGCGGGGTTCAGTCCGAAGGAGATGTTGGACAGGCCCACGATGGTCCCGACCCCGGGCAAGGACGACTTGATCAGGCGGATGCCCTCCAGGGTCTCGATGCCGTCCCGGCGGCTCTCCTCCATGCCCGTGGAGATGGGCAGCACCAGGGGGTCGAAGAGCAGGTCGCCGGGGTCCATCCCGTAGCGCCCCACCGCCAGGTCGTAGATCGATTGGGCGGCGCCCAGCTTCCACGACGCGGTGCGGGCCTGGCCCTGCTCGTCGATGCAGGTGCACACGACGGCCGCCCCGTACTCCCGGGCCAGCGACAGGAACCGGTCGAACCGGGTCCCCGGGCCGGCGCCGTCCTCCAGGTTGACGGAGTTCAGGAGGGGCTTGCCGGCCACGCGCTGCAGGCCCGTCTCGATGACCGGCGCCTCGGTGGAATCCAGCATCAGCGGCACCGTGGCCTGGGTGGCGAAACGGCCCACCACTTCGGCCATGTCCGAGATCCCGTCCTCGCCGGTGTAGTCGACGCACACGTCGATGACGTGGGCCCCTTCCTTCTCCTGGTCCCGGGCCATGGCCACACAGGTGTCCCAGTCCGAGGCCAGCATGGCTTCCCGGAACCGCTTGGAACCGTTGGCATTGGTCCGCTCGCCGACCACCAGCACCGACGGCTCCTGGTCGAAGGGGACATGGCTGTAGATCGAGGCGCACCCCGGCTCCCAGGCCTGGTCCCGGCGCCCGGGGGTGAGCGAGCGGCACGCCGCGACCACCGCCGCCAGGTGGTCCGGGGTGGTGCCGCAGCACCCGCCGACGACCGACAGCCCGTACTCGGTGACGAACCGGGCCTGGTGCTCGGCCAGCTGCTGGGGCGTCAGGTCGTAGTGCATCCGGCCCTCGACGACCGACGGCAGGCCGGCGTTGGGCAGGCACGACAGCGGCACCCGGGCGTGCTGGGAGAGGTAACGCAGGTGCTCGCTCATCTCCTGGGGCCCGGTGGCGCAGTTGATGCCCACCACGTCGGGGCGGATGGCGTCGAGGGTGGTGAGGGCGGCGCCGATCTCGGTGCCCATCAGCATCCGCCCCGTCAGCTCGATGGTGACCTGGGCCTGGATGGGCACCTGGCGTCCCACCCCCGCCATGGCCCGCCGGCACCCGATCAGGGCCGCCTTCACCTGGAGCAGGTCCTGGCAGGTTTCCACGACGAACAGGTCGACGCCGCCCTCGAGCAGCCCCGCGGCCGCCTCCTGGTAGCCGTCGCGGAGGTCGGTAAAGGAGATCTGGCCCAGCGACACCAGCTTGGTGCCCGGCCCCAGCGAGCCCGCCACCCAGGCGTCCCGGCCCCCCCCGGCACCCCGGTAACCGGCCGCCACCTCCCGGGCGATCCGGGCCGAGCGCCGGGCCAGCTCCCGGGTCCGGTGGGCGATGCCGTACTCGGCCAGCACCCACGGCAGCGACCCGAAACTGTCGGTCTCGACCACGTCCACCCCGACGTCGAAGAACGACTGGTGGAGGTCGGCGACGACGTCGGGCCTGGTGTCGCACAACAGCTCGTTGCAACCCTCCAGCGCCGGGCCCCCGAAATCGTCGGGGCCCAGGTCCCGAAGCTGCAGGTTGGTCCCGGTGGCGCCATCGAAAATGACCACCCGCTCTCGCAGCGCTTCCAGGTAGGTGGCCATCGTCTCAGGCTATCGGGGGGAAAATGCCTCCCCGGCGCCAATGCCGGTCCTGCGGGGGCAAGGGGCCGCTCGGTAGCATGCGCCGTGCCCCGGCGGCTGCAACCCCTCATCCCTGTCACGTTGGTGCTGCTCCTGCTCGGCGCTCCGGCGTGCGGGCTGCGCCACCACACCATTGCCACCCGCAAGGGAACGCTGACGATCGCCCCGACGACGGGCAAGGCGGGAACGTCGTTCATGCTGTCGGCGGCCGGGTTCCGGCCCGGGGAAAGCATGACCTTCGAGATCGACGGCCCCAACAAGACCCGCTTCGTCGGGCCCCCGCACACGGCCGATCCGACCGGGATGGTCGTCGGGAGCTACAAGCCCCAGAGCACCGACCCGGTCGGGGTGTACACCATCCTGGCGGTCGGCAATGAGGCCACCCGGGCCCAGGGAACCCTCACCGTCACCCCGTAAGATCCGCCGCGGTTCCCTAGACAGGTAAAGGTTTCCCAGATGACCGAGAGCTTCGACCATTTCGTGACCGCCGTGAAGACCCGGGCCCGGCCCGGCGTCACGACCTGGGCCATCCGGGGGCCGGCCGGCCAGACGGTGCGCATCGGCCCCGGGGAGCCCACCTTCGAAGTCGTGGTCAACAACGACGCCGGCCTGGCCGCGGCCGCCTCCTTCTCCGAGCTGGCCGTCGCCGAGGCCTACATGAACGGTGACATCGACTTCAACGGCGATTTCTTCCAGGTGATGGAGTTCCGCCACCTGCTCAACGACCGGAACTGGGCGTTGACGGCCTGGGCCCAGTTGAGCCCGCTGATCTTCGGTCGCAAGCGTCTCAACCCCAAGTGGATCGCCTTGCACTACGACTCCAACAACGTCCAGACGGTGGGGTTGGACCAGGACTACTTCGTCTACACCCCCGGCATCTACCTGGACGACGACGACACCCTGGAGGCGGGCTCGGCCCGCAAACTCGACTACGCCTTCACCTCGCTCGACCTCCACGACGGGGCGTCGCTACTCGACGTCGGCTGCGGCTGGGGAGGGATGACGCGATACAGCGCCCGGCGGGGGGTCGAGGTCACCGGGATCACCCTCTCCCGTCATCAGCTGGAGTTCACCAAGGAGCGCCTGAAGGAGGACGGGCTCAAGGGCACCGTGATCTACCAGGACTTCTTCACCTTCGAGCCCGGTCGCCGCTACGACGGCATCAGCATGATGGGCGTGATGGAAGACCTGTCCGACTACGACCTGGTCTTCAAGCACCTCCGGGACCTGCTGGCGCCCGGGGGCCGGATCTACTGTGACTTCGCGGCCTCGCCCCGGCGCTACGGCATCGCCTCCATCGTCACCAAGCATGTGTGGCCCGGCAAGTTCCGGATGGTCTACATGCCCCAGTTCACCAAGGCGGCGGCCGCCCACGGCTTCGACATCGTCGAGATCGAGAACGACCGCCGCAACTACCACCTGTGGACCAAGAAGGTCCACGAACGGTGGATCGAGCGGCGCGACGAGGCGCTGAAGATCGTCGACGAGCCCATGTGGCGGCTCATGCGGCTGCTGATGGCCGGGGTGTCGCACTCCATGGGGCCGACGGCGGCCGACGACACCGCCTACCGGGTGGTGCTCGGGTGGCGCAGCCCGGCCAACGTCGAGGGGCTGACGTAGGGTCGCGAGTAGTTCTCGAAAGGAGCGAACTCATGGCCGTACGCACTGCCCACGCCCGCTGGGAGGGCCCGCTGGTCGGTGGCCAGGGCACCATGGACACCGAGAGCGGGGCCTTCTCGGGGGCCTACTCGTTCCAGTCCCGATTCGAGGAAGGCGGCGGGACCAACCCCGAGGAGTTGCTCGGCGCCGCCCATGCCGGCTGCTTCTCGATGGCCCTGGCCCACGGGCTGGCCGAGGCGGGCCACGTCGCCACCAGCGTCGACACCATTGCCAAGGTCACCATCGAGCCGGGCGACGGCGGATTCGCCATCACCGGGATCGAGCTTTTCTGCGAGGCGGCCGTTCCCGGCATCCGCGACGAGGATTTCCAGGCGGCGGCGGCGGAGACCAAGGCCGGTTGCCCGGTCTCCAAGGCGCTGGCGGCCGTGCCCATCAAGCTCAACGCGGTTCTCGTCTCCTGAAGATCTACACCCGCAAGGGCGACGACGGCACCACCGGCCTGCTGTTCGGCGGCCGGGTGGCCAAGGACTCGGCCGCCATCGAGGCCAATGGGGCCGTGGACGAGGCCCAAGCGGCGCTGGGGGTGGCCCGGGCCGAGGCCGAGGCGGGCTCGGAGCTCGACGGGCTGCTGGTCGGCCTGGAACGGGACCTCTACGTCCTCATGGGCGAACTGGCCACGGCGCCCGCCAACCGGGTCAAGCTGGTGGCGGGCCAGACGCTCGTCAGCGGGGCCATGGTGGAGGGGCTGGAGCGGCTGATCGACCAGCTCACCGAGCGGTTCCCGCCCGTCACCGAGTTCGTGCTCCCGGGCCACGACCGGGTGTCGGCCGCCCTCGACCTGGCCCGCACCCTGGTCCGGCGGGCGGAGCGCCGGGCGCTCCCGCTCCCCTTGGCCGACTCCATGGTCGGCGCCTACCTCAACCGCCTCTCCGACCTGCTGTGGACCATGGCCCGCTGGCAGGAGCAGGGCGAATCCCTGCCTAGTCGCCGATCGCCACGATCTCGACTTCCAGGGGGCCGCTCGGGGCCTGGTAGCTGACCTTGGCCCCCGGTCGGTGACCCATCAGGGCCTGCCCCAGCGGTGATTTGGGCGAGACGATGGACACGCCCTCCCGGCGCTCCTCGATCGACCCGATGAGGTATCGCTCGACATCGTCGTCTCCGACGTAGCGCAGCGAGACGACGACCCCGGTGGTGACGGTGTCCGACGAGGCCGCCGTGGCGTCGACGATCTCAACGCCTTCCAGCATGCTCTGCAGCTGGCGGATCCGGGCCTCCATCTTGCCCTGGGAGTCCTTGGCGGCGTGGTAGTCGCCGTTCTCCGACAGGTCGCCCAACGCCCGGGCCGCCTCGATGGCCCGGGCGATCTCCACCCGACCTCGTGTCCGCAGGTCCTCGAGCTCCTCCTGAAGGCGATCGAAGGTGTCCCGCGAGAGTTGGGTCTGTGCCATACGACAACACTTTACGGGCGCGGTTGACGCAGCGGGCCCGATCAACGACACTGGTAGCGCCGTGTCACCTCTCCACGTCATCGTAATTATCGTTTAGCGCACCCGGACCGCCCCGGCGTGCGCCCTCGACCGTCCACTTGGTGGGCGGTCGTTTCGTTTCCAAGGAACCCAAATCGCGTGACCAGTTATCGAATCGCCGTGCTCGGTGGTGATGGGATCGGCCCGGAAGTAATCGCGGAAGCCCTGAAGGTGTGCCACGCCTCAGGGAGCCGACTCGAGGCCGTGGAGTACGACCTGGGGGCCCGGCGCTACCTGGCGTCGGGGGAAGTCCTGCCCGACTCTGTCCTCGACGAGCTGCGCCACTTCGACGCCATCCTGCTGGGCGCCATTGGCAGCCCCTCGGTCCCCCCCGGAGTCCTCGAGCGGGGGTTGTTGCTGAAGCTGCGCTTCGAGCTGGACCTCTACATCAACCTCCGTCCCTTCCAAGCCCCCGGCATCGAGCTGGCCGTGGTGCGGGAGAACACCGAGGGGAGCTACGCCGGTGAGGGCGGTTTCCTGCGCCGGGGCACCCCCCATGAGGTGGCCACCCAGGGCTCGGTCAACACCCGCTTCGGTGTCGAGCGCTGCATCCGCTTCGCCTTCGACCTGGCCCGGGGCCGGGATCGCCACCACCTGACCCTGGTCCACAAGACCAACGTGTTGACCTTCGCCGGCGACCTGTGGCAGCGGACCTTCGACCAGGTGGCCCCGGAGTACCCCGAGGTGTCGACCGGTTACAGCCATGTCGACGCCGCCTGCATCCATCTGGTCGAATCCCCGCTGCGTTATGACGTGATCGTCACCGACAACCTCTTCGGCGACATCCTCACCGACCTGGCGGGCGCCGTCTCCGGGGGGATCGGGCTGGCGGCATCGGCCAACCTCAACCCGGCCCGGACCGGGCCGTCACTGTTCGAGCCGGTCCATGGGAGCGCCCCGGACATCGCGGGCACGGGACGGGCCAACCCCCTGGCCGCCATCATCTCAGCCGCCATGATGCTCCACTTCCTCGGCGAGAGCGGAGCCGCCGACCGGATCACCAAAGCGGTAGCCGACTACCGCAGTCACACTGGAACAGCAGCAGGTGCCTCGACGTCGCAGATCGGCGACGCCATTGCAGAAAGGGTGTAGGAGATGCCGATTACCAAATCCGACAAGGTGTGGATGGATGGCGTGCTGGTCGACTGGGACGACGCCAACATCCACATCCTGACCCACAGCCTCCATTACGGCCTCGGGGTATTCGAGGGCATCCGGGCCTACGCCACCGACCAGGGACCGGCGGTCTTCCGCCTGACCGACCACATCTTGCGGCTGTTCGACTCCGCCAAGATCTTCATGATCGACATCCCCTTCACCGCCGACCAGCTGATCGAGGCGGTCAAGGACACGGTGCGGATCAACGGCCTGCCCGAGTGCTACATCCGGCCCATCGTGTACCTGGGCTACGGCGAGATGGGTCTCAACCCGCTGCCGTGCCCGGTCAACGTCTCCATCGCGGTGTGGCCGTGGGGCACCTACCTGGGGGCGGAGGGCATCAAGCACGGGGTGCGCATGAAGATCAGCTCCTGGCAGCGCCACGACCCCAACGCCATCCCCCCCGCCGCCAAGGGCACCGGCATGTACATCAACTCCTGCCTGGCCAAGGTCGAGGCCCTCAAGGCGGGCTACGACGAAGCCATCCTGCTCTCGCCCCAGGGCTTCGTGAGTGAATGTACCGGTGAGAACATCTTCATCGTCAAGGGCGGCCGGATCATCACCCCACCGGTGACCGCGGGCGCCCTGCCCGGGATCACCCAGAGCTCGGTGTTCGCCATCGCCCACGACTTGGGCTACGAATGCGACTTCGGCAACCTGCTGCGCTCCGACGTGTACACCGCCGACGAGGCCTTCCTCAGCGGGACGGCGGCCGAGGTGGTGCCCATCCGCTCCGTCGACGACCGCTCCGTCGGCACCGGTGAGCCGGGGCCCATCACCAGGAAGATCCAGGAGATGTTCGAGGCGGCGGTGCGGGGCCGGGTGGACCGCCACAAGGACTGGGTCGAGCATGTCGGCTGAGGCGGCCCACGACCACGTCGTGCCCCGGGAGCTGCCGGAGGCGGTCGACATCTACGACACCACCCTCCGCGACGGCAGCCAGCAGGAAGGGCTGTCGCTCACCGTGGACGACAAGCTGCGGGTGGCCGAACAGCTCGACCACCTCGGCGTCGCCTTCATCGAGGGCGGCTGGCCCGGGGCCAACCCCAAGGACGAGGCCTTCTTCCGCCGGGCCGCGGCGGGGGAGCTCCAGCTGCACACGGCGACGCTGGTCGCCTTCGGCTCGACCCGCAAGGCCAACACGCCGGCGGCCCACGACCCGGTCCTGCGTCACCTGGTGGACGCCCGGACCTCGACGGTATGCCTGGTTGCCAAGGCGGCCGAGTGGCACGTGACCGAGACGCTGCGGACCACCCTCACGGAAGCCATTGACATGGTGGCGGACTCCGTCACCTATTTGCGGGACCACGGGCGCCGGGTGTTCGTGGACGCCGAGCACTTCTTCGACGGCTACCGGGCCAACCCCGGCTTCAGCCTCGACATCCTCAAAACGGCCCGGGCGGCGGGGGCCGAGGTGGCCATCTTGTGCGATACCAACGGCGGCACCTTGCCCGCCGATGCCGAGCGCATCGTGGGCGCCGTGCGCGACATCCTGGGCGACGGCATCGGCCTCGGATGCCACTTCCACAACGACGCCGGCTGTGCCGTCGCCAATTCCCTGATCGCGGTCCGCCAGGGCTGCACCCAGGTGCAGGGGTGCATCAACGGCTACGGCGAGCGCACCGGCAACGCCGACCTGTGCGCCACCGTGCCCAACCTCACCCTCAAGATGGGGGTGCGCACCATCGCACGGGAGCGGCTGGAGCGCATCACCCCGGTGGCCCACCACATCGCGGAGCTGGTCAACATCGCCCCCGACCCCCACCAGCCCTACGTCGGGGCCAGTGCCTTCGCCCACAAGGCAGGCCTGCACACCAGCGCCATCGTCCGGGCCCCCCAGGCCTATGAGCACGTGAGCCCCGACGCGGTGGGCAACGGCACCCGCTTCGTGGTCTCGGAGATGTCGGGCCGCTCCACGGTGCAGCTGAAGGCCAAGGAACTGGGGTTGGACCTCGACGGCGCCGGCCTCACCGAGGTGCTCGACAACCTGAAGGAGCTCGAGCACCGCGGCTATCACTTCGAAGTGGCCGACGGGTCGCTGGAGTTGTTGATGCGGGCCGCCACCGGTTGGAAGCAGGCCTTCTTCCGGTTGGAGTCGTTCCGCGTCATCACCGAGCAGCGCGAGGACGCCGTGTTCGTGACCGAGGCGACCATCAAGGTCCATGTCGGAGACGAGCGGGTGCTGGCCACCGCCGAGGGCAACGGCCCCGTGAACGCCCTCGACGCCGCCCTGCGCAAGGCCATCGGGCCCAAGTTCCCGGAGCTCTCCCACCTCCATCTGACCGATTACAAGGTGCGGGTGCTGGACACCGAGAAGGGGACCGGTGCCGTGACCCGGGTTCTCATCGACTCGACCGACGGCGAGCGGACCTGGACCACCATCGGGGTGTCGGAGAACATCATCGAGGCGTCGTGGGAGGCGCTGTCCGACTCGGTCGTCTTCGGCTTGCTGCAGGGCCACGCCGGCCAGCAGGATGGCGGCTTGTGACCCAGCCGGACTACGTGCCCATCGCGGGACCGGATCGCATGCGGCCCATCGACCGCCTGCCGGTTCCCCGCAGCTGGCGGTCCACTCGCCCCGGTGAGTCCCTCGACCCGGTCCCGCCGACCGGCCGGGCGTTCGGCGCCACCGGCCCCGACCTGGGCTACGGCCTGATGCTGGCCCGCCTGGTCGCCCCCGAGGCGCAACTGGCCGAGGGCGAGCACCTAGCGGACGCCATCGCCGGTTGTTTCGCCGTTGGCGCCAAGCGGGCGGCCCGATTCGGCCGGGCGCCGGTCATCTTCGACATGAGGCTGGCCTACACCCTGTGGGGTTTCCTGGGCGACGCCCCAGCCGACCTGGTGGCCTTCCGCAAGCCGCTGTTCATGGGCGCGGCGCACGAGTACTGGGAGCAGCGCCAGATCGTCGACCGGGTGAAGGAGTCGACGCTGGCCATGACCGTCGAGCAGGTCAGGGCGAAACTGACCGACTGGAAGTCCCTGCTGGAGGTCTGAGCAGGCGGGACCGGGCGACCACCACCACCGCCAGCCATCCGGCTCCGAGGGCCCAACCGGCGAGAACGTCGGTGAGCCAGTGGGCCCCGAGATACAGGCGGGTCATCCCGACCACCACCGCGACCGCGGCCGCCGCGGCCCAGGCCGCCACCCGGCGGGCTCCCGTCGCCAGGGCCCCCATGGCCCCGTAGACCGCGGCGCTGAGGGTGGCGTGGCCGGACGGAAAGGCGGTGCCGGTGAAGTGGCCGATCGCCAGGGCGGCGGGAGGCCGGGCCCGCCCGACGAGGGCTTTGAGGGTTTGAAAAAGGGCCTCGCCGCCGACATAGGCGCTGGCCAGCATCACGAGCGGCGCCCACGAGCGCCGCACCCGTCGCGCCACCAACCCCACCATGATCCCGAGGGGGATGACGACGGCCGAACTGCCGAAGGCGGTCGCGACCCGGGCGATCGACGTCAGCCACGGTTGCCGGTGGCGGACGAAGAACTGCAGGACCTCGGTATCGACCGCCACCACCGTTCAGTACCCCCCGTCCCGGCGCTCGATGTCGGTTCCGCTCCCGAGTGACCGGTCGTCCCGTATGTGCCGCCCCGCCGACCGCCGCCGCTGGTGATCGCGGCGGCCCTCGGCTCGGGCCCGGAGCCGCTGGCGGGTGATCAGCGCGATGCCGACGAAGGCCGCGGCCCAGACGGCGAACGCGGCCACACCGAAGTACCAGGGGAGTGAGTGGACCGGTGCCAGGCCCAGCATCTAGCGGGGGAGGGCGGCCAGGTCGGGGGGAGCGGCGACGTGGAGGCGGCCGGCGGTGGGCACGGTCCGTTTGACCATGCCCGCAAGCTCGGTGCCCGGGCCCAGCTCGACGAAGGCGGTGACCCCCATGTCGGCCAGGCGGCCGAGCGATTCTCGCCACCGCACCGGCGAGGTGAGCTGGGCCGAGAGCAGCCCACGCCACTGTCCGCCCGCGGTGTGGGCGGTGGCGTCGACGTTGGCGACGGCGCTGACCGCGGCGTCGGTGAAGGTGGTGGCCGCCAGGGCGACGTCGAGGTCCTCGTGGGCCGGCGCCATCAGGGGGGTGTGGAACGCTCCGCTCACCGCCAGCGGGATCACCCGCTTGGCGCCTCGCTGGCGGGCCCGCTCGCCGGCCGTGTCGACTCCCGTCTGGGTACCGGCGATCACCACCTGGCCGGGGGCGTTGTCGTTGGCGACCCAGGCCCCGTCCACCCCGGCGCAGGCGGCGGCCACGTCGGCGAGTTCGAGGCCCAGCACGGCCGCCATCGTCCCCGGTCGGGCGGCGGCCGCCGCCTGCATGGCGGCGCCTCGGGCGGCGACGAGGCGGGCGCCCGCCGTCTCGTCGAGGACCCCGGCGGCGACGAGCGCGGTGTACTCGCCGAGGCTGTGGCCGGCGACCGCCACCGGTTCGGGGCCACCGGCCTCTCTGACGGCGGCCAGGATGACCAGGCTGAGGGTGAAGGTGGCCAACTGGGCGTTGGCCGTCGTTTTCAGCTCGTCGCCGTCGGCGGTCAGCAACAGCTGGGCGATGTCCCGGCCGGTGGCGTCGCTGAACGCCTCGACGCGCCGCCACGCCTCGGTGCCCTGCCACGCCTCGCCCATCCCCGGCCGCTGCGACCCCTGGCCGGGAAAGACGAACGCGTGCATGGCCGGGTGACGTTATTCCGTGGGAAGCCCCCTAGGTGAAGATGGGCGGGCGGTCCCGGGTGCGCTTCAGCTCGAAGAAGCCGTCGGTGCTGGCCACGGCCAGCACGCCGTCCCACAGCTTGGCGGCCGCGTCGCCCCGGGGGATGGGTGTGACGACCGGGCCAAAGAACGCCACCCCGTTCACACTGATGACCGGGGTGCCCACTTCGTAGCCGACCTGGTCCATGCCTTCGTGGTGCGAGGCCCTGATCGCCTCGTCATAGCCGGTGTCGTCCATGGCGTCGGCCAGTTCGGCGGGCAGGCCGACCTCGGCCAGCGCCTCCTCGATGGTCTCCCGGCTCCGCTCGCGCCCCTCGTTGTGGAACTTGGTGCCGAGGGCGGTGTAGAGGGGTAGCAGCACGTCGTCGCCGTACTTCTGGGCTGCCGCAATGCACACCCGTACCGGGCCCCACGCCGTGCTGAGGGCCTTTCGGTAGTCCTCCGAGATGTCCTTGTCCTCGTTGAGGTAGGCCAGGCTCATGATGTGCCACCGCAGGGTGACAGCACGTTGGGGGGCCACCTCGAGCATCCACCGGGAGGTGATCCAGGCCCAGGGGCAGAGAGGGTCGAACCAGAAGTCGACGAGGTCGTTGTCGGGTGAGGTTTCCATATCGGTATCAGCCATTACAGGGTGCAACCGGAGACCGGCCGCCCATCTTCCCGAGGTCGTAGCCTGTTTGGCCGTGCCCGACTACGTCCCGCCCTTTCGTGACATCCGCTTCGTCCTCGAGCAGGTCGCCGATTTGCCCAGCCTGGCCAAACTGGCGGCCTACCAGCATGCCGATCCCGACACCTGCTTCGGCCTCATCGACGAGGCGGGCCGGTTCCTGGCGGACGTGTTCGGGCCGCTCAACACCGTCGGCGACCGCGTGGGCAGCGTGCTCACCGCCGACGGCGAGGTGAAGACGCCGCCCGGCTTCCGCGAGGCCTACCAGCGGTATGTGGACGCGGGATGGGGGGCGGTGCCCTTCGAGCCCGACTTCGGCGGCGGCGGCTTCCCCTGGGTGGTGGCAGTGGTGATCCAGGAGATCCTGACGTCGGCCAACATGGCGTTTTCCCTGTGCCCCCTCCTCAACCAGGGGGCCATCGACATGCTGACCCACTACGGGACCCCGGAGCAGCAGGCGACGTATCTGGAGAAGATGATCACTGGCACCTGGACCGGCACCATGAACCTGACGGAACCGGACGCCGGCTCCGACGTCGGTGCGCTGCGCACCCGGGCGGTCCCCAGCGCCGACGGCGACGGCAGCTGGCGCATCACCGGGCAGAAGATCTTCATCACCTTCGGCGAGCACGACCTGTGCGACAACATCATCCATCTGGTGCTGGCCCGCGTCGCCGGCGCTCCGCCCGGCACCAAGGGCATCTCCACGTTCATCGTCCCCAAGTTCCTCGTGAACCCCGACGGCTCCCTCGGGGCCCGCAACGATCTGCGGTGCGTCTCCATCGAGCACAAGCTGGGCATCCACGCCAGCCCTACCTGTGTCATGTCGTACGGGGACAACGGCGACGGCGCCGTCGCCTACCTGGTCGGCGAGGTCAACGCCGGAATGCGCTACATGTTCCACATGATGAACGTGGCCCGCCTCTCGGTCGGCCTCGAGGGCCTGGCCATCGCCGAGCGGGCCTACCAGGCCGCCCTGCTCTACGCCCAAGAGCGCCGGCAGGGCCGGGCCATCGGGGCGCCGGCGACCGAGAGCTCGCTCATCGTGGCCCATCCCGACGTGCGCCGCATGCTGCTGACGATGAAGGCCGAGGTGGAGGCCATGCGGTGCCTGCTGTACAGCAATGCCGCCAGCATGGACCGCGCCCGGCACGGCGAGGACCCCGACCAGCGCCAGGCCAGCCAGGAGCTGGTCGACCTGCTCACCCCCATCTGCAAGGCGTGGTGCACCGACGAGGGCGTCAAGGTCACCTCACTGGCCATTCAGGTCCACGGGGGCATGGGGTACGTGGAGGAGACCGGCGTGGCTCAGCACTACCGTGACAGCCGCATCGCCCCGATTTACGAGGGGACCAACGGCATCCAGGCCATCGACCTGGTCATGCGCAAGCTCCCGATGCGCGGCGGCGGGGTGGTGAAAGACCTGCTCGGCGTCATGGAGGCCCTGGACGCCGAGTTGGCGGACGCCGGCGCCGACCTCGCCGTCATTCGCACCAGCCTGGCGCCTGCCGTCGACGCGCTGCGCCAGGCCAGCGACTGGCTGCTCGGCCGGGTTGCCACCGCGCCCAACGACGCCCTGGCCGGCGCCACGCCCTATCTGGCCATGTTCGGCCTGGTCGCCGGCGGCTGGCTCCTCGCCCGCTCCGCCCTCGCCGCCCACCGCCTCCTCGCCGCCGACGACACGCAACGAGACGGCAGCGCCTCGTTCCTCCGGGACAAAATGGCCACCGCCGCCTTTTACTGCCAGGAAATATTGTCCGAAGCGCCAGGATTTCTCCCCGCCGTCACCTCCGGCGCCGCACCCCTCTACGCCGTCGATCTACAGTCGATATCGCTCGGATAGCCCCATTTTGGGGGAAAGGAGAATATCCATGCGATTCCTTCGACGGATTCCACTCATCCTGGTGGCCATCACCATCGCCACCACCGGCCTTATCGGCGCCTCGGCGGGAGCCAGTACCACGTTTGCCGCCCTCGGAGCCCATCTGACCGCCGCCCAGGAAAGCTCCGGCGGCCAGCCGGGCGGAACTGGCACCGCCATCTTCTCGCTGAACTCGCGGACGGGTCAGGTCTGTTACATCCTCTACGTGAAGAACATCGCTCCGCCGACTGCAGCTCACATCCACTCCGGCGAAGCCGGCGTGAACGGGCCGGTCGTGATCCCCTTGCCCCTCACCCCCGGCGTCACCAACACCATCGCCGGCTGCACCACGGCCAGTAAAACCCTGGTGCAGAGCATCATCAACGATCCGAGTGACTACTACACCAACGTCCACAACGCCCTCTATCCCGGTGGGGCTATCCGGGGCCAGCTCATGCCCCTCGGGTCGTAGCGCCCGCCGGTCCCGACCGGGTAGGAGCGATTTAGTCCGTTCTTAGCGCCTCATGAGGGTGCCGTGCGGCATCCTCATGAGGTGCGCCGATATTTCGCGGCCGGTATCTGGCTGGCCCTCACCGTCGCCGCCACCGTGATCGTGTGGGCCGCCGTCTCGGTCGTGGCAGCCGACGTCACGGACCGGGCGGCGCCGGTGGTCGGCCACCGCGACGTGGTGGTGGCCCTCCAGGCCGGCTCCAACAAGCCGGCGACCACCACCACCGTCGCCGTCCCCCCGACTCCCACCACCGCCCCGCACGCCCAGACGACGATCCCGGCGGCCAATCACCCGCCGGGCGGGACCCGCACCGCGCCCGCCACGACCGTGGCCCCGCCTCCCGCGCCGACCGCCAGTCCCGCCACAACCGTCACCAACCCGGTGCACCCGCCGGCGCCGACCACGACCACGACGGCCGCCCCGGTCGGGGGCACGGCCACCTACTCGACCTCCGGCGGGGTGGTGGCGGTGGCGTGCACCAGCTTCAACACCATCCGGCTGGTGGCCGCCCTGCCCTATGACGGGTTCCAGGCGCTGGTGCTGAGCAGCGGGCCGTACTTCGTCCAGATGAACTTCATCGGCCCGGGAACCAACATCCCGGTGGGCGCCGCCTGCATCTTCGGCCAGCCCTTCCAGTACTCGAAGGGCCAGACGCCCGCAGCCAGCCCCCCCACGACCACGGCAGGCGGCTAACCACCCCGGCGCGGTCCCGAACCCGGCCTAGGCCGGCGGACCGAAGGTCACCTCGATGCGGGCGCCGCCGCCGCCGAAGGCGTGGCCCAACCGCACCGAGCCACCCGACGCCTCGGCGGTGCGGCGCACGATGTCCAGGCCGAGGCCCGTCCCCGAGCCGCCGCTCGTACCCCGAGGCGGCAGCGAGTTCCCCGGTAGGCCCGGCCCCCGGTCCTCGACCGCCAGCATCCAGCGGCCGTCGTAGGTCGACGACACCGAGACGGAGAAGTCGGTGCCCGCCGGCGTGTGGGTGAACACGTTGTTGACGAGGGCGTCGATACACACGTCGAGGTCGGCCGCCGAGACCCCGATGGGCTGGGCACCGCCGGGGATGGTCGAGGTGACCACCCGCCCCTGATCGGTGGCCAGGACCGACCAGAACGCCAGTCGGGTGCGCACCGCCTTGCCCAGGTCCGCCTGCCCGCGGACGGGGCGCCCGTTGGCGGCCCGGCCGCCCCGGGATTCCTCGATCACCCGGGTCACCACCTGCTCCAACTGGTCGATGTCGCTGGCCAGCCGGACCCGGTCGTCGGCCGAGGTCAGCCCCTCGGCGTCCAGGCGCAGCACGGTCAATGGGGTGCGCAACTGGTGGGAGAGGTCGGCGGCCGCCTCCCGCTCGGCGGCCAGCAGGTCACCGATCCGCTCGGCGAGGTCGTTCACCGCCACTCCCACTTCGGAGACCTCGGGCGGCCCGGCCGGTTTGACCCGGGCATGCAGTTCGCCGCCTTGGAGGCGGCGCGTCACGGCCAGCAGCTCACCCATGGGTGCCACGATGGACTGGCCCAGGCGGTCGGCGAGGATGACGGCGATCACCACCACCAGGGCGCCGATGGCGACGACGATGGCCCACGCCCGGTGGACCCCGTGGTTGAGGAGGGCGCCGGCGACCCGCACCCGGACCACCCGCGCCCCGCCGCCGGGCACGACGATGCCGACGAGGATGTCCCGGCCGCCGCCCGGCCCGGCGGCGGTGAACGACCGGCCCTGGCGGGCCAGCTCCACCTCGGCGTCGATCGGTATTTGGGCGCCCAGCACCGTGCCGTCGGGAAGGTAGACCGCGGTGGGACGGGGGTTGCCGGCGTTGGCTTGCTGGACGAGCTGGCGCACGGTGCTGGCATCGGTCACGGCGCTGAGGGCACCGGCGAGCGACCGCGACTCCAGCTTGGCGGCGTCCAGGGCCCGGTTGGTGGCCACCACCTGGATGAGCCGGGCCAGGGGGATGCAGAACGCGATCACGATCATCGATGTGACCGCCGCCGCCGTCAACGCCAGGCGGGGCCTCACCGAGCGCCGGGGCGGGCGCCGAACTGGCCCGCAGGACGCATCAGGCCGGCTCCGAGGAGGGGTCGACCAGCATCACGCCGACGCCACGGACGCTGCGCAGGTACCGGGGGGTGGTCGCGGTCTCCCCAAGCTTGTGACGCAGCCACGACAGGTGCACGTCGACGGTTTTCTCGGCGCCGCCGTAGGGCTGGCGCCACACCGCGGCCAGAAGCTCCCGCTTGGACACCACCTCGCCCCGCCGGTTGGCCAGGTGCCACAGCAAGTCGAACTCCTTGCGGGACAACTCCAGCGGCATGCCGTCGAGGAGCACCACCCGGCTGAGGGGATGGATGGCCAGGCCGCCGATCAGGACCGGCGCGCCGCCGTCGTCCTCCTTGACCCGGCGCAGCACGGCCCGGATGCGGGCGTCGAGCTGGTCGGCGGAGTACGGCTTGACCACGTAGTCGTCGGCGCCGGCGTCGAGCGTCCGCACGATCTCCCGCTCGTCGTCACGGGCCGTGGCCACGATGACCGCCACGTTGCTGACCGCCCGCAGCATGCGGAGCAGTTCCAGGCCGTCGATATCGGGAAGCCCCAGGTCGAGCACGACGACGTCGGGCCGGTGGTCGACGATCTCGCTCAGGGCACCGAGGCCCGTTCCCGCCCCGAACACCACATGGCCGCGGTCGGTGAGCCCCCGGCACACCGCCGCTCGGATCCGGGGGTCGTCTTCCACGACCGCGACCGTTGTCACAGGGGAAAAACTAGACGGCCGCCGTGCTCCGCCCCGGGAGGCACTCTTCACGAGGCGGTCAGGCGGCGTTTCCCCGCTGTGCACCGGGTGCTCACCCACGACGGGAAGGATCGGATCATGTCACCGCTTGGTCCGTCCGATCCGTTCCCGTTCAGCCGCCGGACATTCCTCCGCGGCGTGGGGGTGGGGACGCTGGCCGCAGGGATCGCGCCGCTGGTGGACGCGACCTGGGCCGGCGCCGTGACCGCCCCGTCATTGCTGCGCCAGCCCGCCGTCGTGGGCGCCCCGAGCCCCGAGCAGCTCCACGTCACCTTCGGTTCCGACGCCGCCCGGGAGGCGGCGGTGTCGTGGGCCACCCCGACCCGGGTCGTCCGGCCCCGGCTGCGTCTCGGGGGCGCGGGGGAGGACTTCGGGGACACCATCGACGCCGAGGAGCGGACCTACACCGAAGCGCTGACCGGCCAGACCGTCTACACCTACCACGCCCGGCTCACCGACCTGCACCCCGACGAGCCGTACACCTACCAGGTCTTCCACGCCGGCGCCGAACCGGTGAGCGGCGGGTTCCGCACCGCCCCGGTCGGACGGTCGAAGCCGTTCCGCTTCACCAGTTTCGGCGATCAGTCAGTCCCGGCGCCGATCGGGATGGGCCTCGGGCCGTGGAGCCCCAACGCCGGGTACATCGTGGACGCGGTCGACGCCGCCGGCCCCCTTTTCCACCTGATGAACGGCGACCTGTGCTACGGCAACATCAGCGACGACCCGGTCGCCACCTGGGCCAGCTTCTTCAACAACAACCAGCGCTCGGCCGCCTTCCGGCCGTGGATGCCCGCCGCCGGCAACCACGAGAACGAGGTCGGGAACGGACCCCAGGGCTACCTGTCCTACGAGACCCGGTTCACCCTGCCGGACAACGGCGAGCCCCCCTCCTGGAAGGGCAACTGGTACACCTTCCGGGTCGGCAACATCCAGGTCGTCTCGCTCAACAACGATGACGTCTGCCTGCAGGACGGGGCGTTCAGCGCCTACCGCCGCGATCACGTGCCGAATTACACCGCCAACGGCGACAACCCGTACATCCGCGGCTACGGCGGCGGCGGCGCGCAGAGAGCGTGGCTAGCCCACACCCTGAAGACCGCTCGCCAGGACCACGGCATCGACTGGATCGTCGTCGTCATGCACCAGGTGGCCATGTCGTCGGCCCATTTCAACGGCGCCGACCTCGGGATCCGCCAGGAATGGCTGCCCCTGTTCGACCAGTACGGCGTCGACCTCGTCGTCGCCGGCCACGAGCACCATTTCGAGCGGACGTTCCCGGTGAAGGGCACCCTGCCCGGCAGCGGGGGGCTGCTCACGCCCGCCCCCCAGGGCGACGACCCGCTGGTCGTCGACACCAGCCTGGGCACCGTCCACATGATCATCGGCGGCGGGGGCCACCCCGGGTTCACGCCGAGCACCGCCTTCGACATGCCCCACGACGGCGTCCTCATCGTCGGCGTCAACCCGGGCAGCCCGCAGGTGCCGCATACCAGCATCACCACGACCGAGCCGGCGCCGTGGTCGGCCTACCGGGACGTCACCACCCCGTACGGCTTCGCCACCTTCGACGTCGAACCCAACGCCGCCAACGGGACGACCACCATCCAGGTGACCCACTATGGGGCGGCCAAAGGCTCGCCGACCTACAGCCCGGTCGACACCTTCACCCTGGTGCGGCCCCGCCGCAACCCGCACCCCGGCGGTTAGCCTCGCCCCTTGTGGCGCCGGTCCGGGTTCGTTTCGCCCCCTCCCCAACCGGCTACTTCCACGTCGGCAGCGCCCGCACCGCCCTGTTCAACTGGCTGTTCGCCCGCCACCAGGGCGGGGTGTTCGTCTTGCGCATCGAGGACACCGACGCCGAGCGCAACCGGGACGAGTACACCGAGGGCATCCTGCGGGCGCTGCGCTGGTTGGGCCTCGACTGGGACGAAGGGCCGTACTTCCAGTCCGAGCGGGGCGAGCGCTACCAGGCCGCCATCGAGAAACTACTGGCCGACGGGTTCGCCTACGCCTGTGACTGCACCCCGGCGGCGATCGCGGCGCGGGCGGCGGAACGGGGCGGCCCACCGGGCTACGACGGGTTCTGCCGGGACCGGGGCCTCGAGCCCACCCTCGGGCGGGTCATCCGCTTCCGCACCCCCGACGAGGGCGTCACGGTCGTCAAGGACTTGGTAAGGGGCCAGCCAGAATTCGCCAACTCCACCGTCGAGGACTTTGCCATCCGCAAGTCGAGCGGCCAGCCGCTGTTCCTGCTGGCCAACGTGGTCGACGACGCCGACATGGCCATCACCCACGTGATCCGGGGGGAGGACCACCTCACCAACACCGCCAAGTACGAGCTGCTGTGGTCGGCGCTCGGCTACGGCCCCTACCCCGTCTTCGCCCACCTGCCCCTTCTCGTCAATGAGCGGCGCCACAAGCTCTCCAAGCGCCGCGACAAGGTGGCCCTGGAGCAGTACCGCGACGAGGGCTTCCTGCCCGAGGCCATGCGCAACTACCTGGCGTTGCTCGGCTGGTCGCCGGGCGACGACCGGGAGATGTTGTCCCTCGCCGAGCTCATCAGCGAGTTCCGACTCGACGAGGTCAAGAGCGCTCCGGCCTACTTCGACGAGAAGAAGCTGGCGGCGGTGAACGCCGACTACCTCCGCGCCTTTTCCGAGGCGGAATTCGTGACTCGCGCCCAGGCGTGGCTAGCGGAGCGCTGGGCACCCATCGCCGGGTTGATCCCCGAGCGTGTGCGGACCCTGGCCGAGGTCTACGACATGGTGTCGTTCCTGTTCTTGCCCGAGCCGCCGTTTTCGCCCGAGGATTGGGAAAAGGGGACGCGGAGGCAGCCCGCCTTCCGCGCCATCCTGACCGCGGCCCAGGAGGCATTCGCCAATTGCCCGTGGGACGCGGCCACACTGAGGGACGTGGTGACAGCCATCGGAGAAGGCGCCGGCGTGCCCCAGCTGGGCAAGTCCCAGGCGCCCATCCGCCTGGCGGTCACCGGTCGGCTGGCCGGACCGCCCCTTTTCGAGTCGCTGGAAGCGCTGGGCCGCGAGCGCACCCTCGCCCGCCTGCGCACCGCCCTGGACCGGCTGCCGCCGGCGGGGTGATCAAGTGGGGCCTGCGGGCGGGGCTGGCCGTGGCCGCCGTCGTGGTCCTGTACGTCGCCGTCACCGCCCTCCAGGTGTGGCAGGCGTCGCGCCAGGATCAGGCCCGGCCGGTCCAGGCCATCGTGGTCCTCGGCTCGGCCCAGTACAACGGCGTGCCCTCCCCCGACCTGAAGGCCCGCCTCAACCACGCCCTCGACCTCTGGCACCGCAACTTCGCCGACGTGATCGTGGTCACCGGCGGCAAGCAGCCCGGTGACCGGGTCACCGAGGCCACGGCGGCCGCCGACTACCTGGTCACCAAGGGCGTCCCGCAATCCACCATCCTGCGCGAGGTCAGCGGGCGGAACTCCTGGCAGTCACTGGAGTCGACCGCCGGCTTCCTGCGGGCCCGTGGGCGGGGGGTCGTGCTGCTAGTCTCCGACCCCTACCACGACAAGCGCATCTCCCTCATGGCCGATGAGCTGGGCCTGAAGCCCTACGTTTCGCCCACCCGCACCTCGCCGCTGGGCACCGGAGCCAAGGTGGCCAACTACGTCAAGGAGACCGGCGAGGTCGCGGTTGGGCGGGTCATCGGCTTCCGCCGCCTCGTCGACCTCGACACCCGCCTCTTCGGCTAGCCGCCCGTCCAGAGGGCCGACGGGCTCCGTCCGTCCAGAAGGTAAGGTGACGGCGCCCGTTCGGGGGTGGTGTAATCGGCAACACTGCAGGTTCTGGCCCTGCCATTGGGGGTTCGAGTCCTCCCCCCCGAGCT
>DATARN010000156.1:0-4982 GCA_036264135.1 Acidimicrobiales bacterium | reverse complement strand
TGCCGGCTGGGCCAAGGCGACGACGATCGGGCGGTGGAGGGGACGGCGTCCGTGGCTCCGGTGTCGCGGCGGGACACCGATCTGGCCTACGTCATCTACACCTCGGGTTCCACCGGGCAACCCAAGGGCGTGATGCTGCCCCACCGGGCCCTGGTCAACCACCATCGAGCGGTCATCGATCTCTACCGCCTGGCGCCGGGCGACCGGGTCCTGCAGTTCTGCTCCGTCGGCTTCGATGTCAGCATCGAGGAGATCTTCCCGACCTTGGCGGCGGGGGCGGCCGTCGTCCTGCGCGATGACAACGTCCCCATCCTCGGGCGGCCGTGGCTCGACTGGTTGCGGCGGCGGGGCGTCACCATGATGAACCTGCCGACGGCCTACTGGCACGAGTGGGTCCGCGACCTGACCTCACTCGGGGCGACGGTGCCCGAAGACATCCGGCTGGTCACGGTCGGCGGCGAGCGGGCGCTCGGGGTGGCGTACCGGGAGTGGCTGGGCGTGAGGGGCCACCCGATCAGGTGGATCAACGCCTACGGGCCGGCGGAGGCCAGCGTCATGGCCACGTACTACGAACCCCATCCCTCCGATGCCGACCCGCCATGGGTGGACCCTCCGATCGGGCGTCCGATTCCGCACACGACCGTGCATGTCCTGGACCCGTCGGGGACCCCGGTGCCGCGAGGCGCGGTGGGGGAGCTCCACATCGGTGGAGCGGGCCTGGCCCGCGGCTACCTCAACCGCCCGGAGCTGACCGCCGAGCGTTTCATCAGCGATCCCTTCGCGGCCGAGCCGGGCGCCCGGCTGTACCGCACCGGCGACCTGGGGCGGTGGCGGCCCGACGGCAACCTGGACTTTGTCGGTCGCGATGACCAGCAGGTCAAGATCCGCGGCTTCCGGATCGAACTGGCCGAGGTGGAGGCCGCCCTTCTGGCGTGTCCCGGCGTGGCGGATGGCGTGGTGGTCGCACGGGAGGACACGCCGGGGGTGAAGCGCCTGGTGGGTTACGCCGTTCCCCAGCCCGGTGCGCCGCGGCCAACCGGCGCCGACATCCGTGGCTGCCTCCTCGAGCGCCTGCCCCGGTACATGGTGCCGACGGCCCTGGTCGTCCTGGACTCGCTGCCGATGACGGCCAACGGCAAGGTTGACCGGGGCCGACTCCCCGTGCCCGATCTCGCCAGTCGGGGACTGGACGCCGACCGCAGCCCCCGCCCGGGCGCCGAAAGGCTGATCGCCGACATCTGGTCCCGGGTGCTGGGCGTGGGCGCCGTCGGGCGGGACGACGACTTCTTCGACCTCGGCGGCCACTCGCTGAGCGCCACCCAGGTGGTCGCCCAGATGCGCGAAGCGCTGGCGATCGACGTGCCGCTGCGCGCCATGTTCGACTCGCCGACCGTCCGCGGTCTGGCGGCCAGCCTCGAGCCGGCGGCCGACGCGCCGCCCCCCCTGGTGGCCCACGCCGATGCCGAGGGGACGCCGGTACCGCTGTCACTGGCGCAGGAGCAGATGTGGGCCCTGGAAATGGAGGCGTCGCCGCCCGGCCTGTACAACGTCACCGTCGTCCACCGCTTCTCTGCCCCCGTCGACGAGTCGGCGCTGCGCCAGGCGTTGATGGTGCTCGTCGAGCGGCACGAGGCGCTGCGGACCAGCTTCCATCACGGCCCCGACGGCGTCTACCAGATCAGTGGCCCCGCCCCCGAGGTCGTCGTGGCGGTCGCCGACCTGCGGGCCGAGCCGCCGTCGCGACGTCCCGTCGCGCTGCAACGGGGCATCGCCGCGGCCGACGCCGAGCCGTTCGATCTCGACCGCCCGCCACTGATGAGGGCCTGCCTTTTCCGCACCGACGACTGTGCCGCGGTCCTGAGCGTGACGTTCGACCACCTGATATCCGACGGCACGTCCGCCTACATCTTCCTCAGTGAGTTGAGTGACGTCTACGCCGCCCTAATCGCCGGCCGGCCCCCGGAGTTGGCGCCCCTTGAACTGCAGTACGGGGATTTTGCTCGCTGGCAACGGCGGTTCCTCACCGAGCGGCGCCAGAAGGCGCAGCTGGACTATTGGCAGGACAAGCTGAGGGGCATGCCGCTCGGGCCCGCTTTACCCTTCGACCATGTGCCGGCGGCGCCCACCAGGCGCATTGCCTCCCGCCTGCTCGCCGTCGCCGCGCCTACCTACCGCGGGTTGGAGGAGTTGGCCGGGCGGCGGCGCAGCACCATGTTCATGGTGACCGCGGCCGCGGTCCAGGCGGTGCTCAGCCAGCTCGGGGGCCGGACCGACATTGTGCTGAGCACCACCTTGAGCGGTCGTCAGCGAGCCGAGCTGGAAGGCGTCTTGGGGTTCTTCGCCGGGATCGGACGGATCCGGACGGACCTGTCGGGCGATCCTTCCTTCGCCCAGGTCCTTGACCGCACCCGCGAGAGCGTCCTCGGGCTGTTCGAGCATCAGGACCTGCCGTTCATGCGGATCCGTGACGTGGTGGCGCCCGACTTCGCCCACGGCGCCGGCGATGGCCATCCACTCGCCCGTTTGCCGGTCGAGTTCCAATATTTTCATGCCGGCCAGGACGGCTGGGCCCCCGGCCTCGGGGTGGTTGAGCGGGCTGGCCCCGACAAGGGACCGGACGAGTTGTTCTTTCGGGGCCAACTCCACCCGCTGAGCATCACCCTGCTCGACGACGGCACCCAGCTGTGGGGCGAGATCAACTACAAGGTCGACTTCTACCACGCCGTCAGCATCGAGCGGTTGGCGGTCGCCCTCGAGCGGTTGCTGCCGGCCGCGGCGGCGGCACCGGACCGACGCCTGTCGGAACTGGCCGCGGCCTGGCGCCTCGACGACGACGCCCTTGCCGCAGGTGCGGCGGCGCACATCGCGGTGGGATCCTGGCTACTGGAGTCGTGACGACCAGGGCGGAAGCCGGGGCGGCCCGGACCCTGCTCCCCGACACCGTCGCCGTCGCCGTCGCCCCTACTCACGACGCTGCGAGCCTGTGCCCCGACGAAGCCACGCTGGTGGCGTCGGCCGGCCCCCAGCGGCGCCGGGAGTTCGCCGCCGGCCGGGCGTGCGCCCACGCCGCCCTCCGGGCGCTGGGCCGCGACGGGGAGCCGATCGGCCGGGGCGGGGGGGGCGAACCGCTCTGGCCGGCCGGCGTCGTGGGCAGCATCTCCCACGCCGGCGGCCTGGCGGCGGCCGCCGCCGCCCTCGTGGGCGACGCATCGGCCATCGGATTGGATATCGAGTCGCTCGATCCGCCCCTTTCCCCGCCCGACGAGCGGTTCGTTCTGGCCGGTGCCGCCGCCTCGACGTTGGGCGGCGACGACCATCCGCTGGCCCCCTACCGCTCCAAGATCGCCTTCAGCGCCAAGGAGACGGTGTTCAAGTGCCTCTATCCCCACACCGGGTGGTTGCTCGAATTCGGCGACGTCGACCTCTCGCTCGACCTCGACAACGGCGGCTATGTGGCGACCGTGGACTCCCGCTTCTGCGGTGGCGGTCTGGCCGGCGTGGCCTTGTCCGGCCGCTTCGCCGTCAGCCACACCCACATCTTCACCGCACTGTGGCTTCCGCCCCGCGCCTAGGTCCCCACTAGCTCGGCGCCGGCGGCGTCGGCACCGTCTCGGCGAAGCGGCGAATCGACGCCGCCACCAGGCCGGGCTGCTCGAACGGTCCGAGGTGGCCGACACCGGGCAGGATCTCCGTCTGGGCGTTCGGAAAACGGCCCGCCATGGCGGTGATGGCCGCGGGTGTCATCGACTCGCTGTCGGCGCCGCCGGCCAGCATGACGGGGCAACGGATCTCACCGAGGCGGGCGTAGGCGTCGTTGGCCGTCGCCATCTCGTACACCAGAGCCTCGCTTTCCCGGCGGCACTTGAGGATAACGGTGCCGTCGGGCTGGTCGGCAAAGCCGTAGTCGACGTAGTCGTCCAACACCTCCGGAGCCCACGACACGAACGGCGGCTTTGGGGCGTACGCGGCGGCCGCCTCCGAGCGTGAGGGGAAGATTTCCCGGCGCCGCCGGGTCGCGCCGGCCAGCCAGTTCGCCTGGTCGCGGCCGAGAGGGGGATCGGCGGCCACCAGGATGGGTTCGTAGCAGTAGATGGCCCGGAACAGGCCGGGCCGGGCCTGCTCGGCCAGCAGCATCGCCGTCGCTCCCGACGAGTGCCCGACGCCGAACGGCCGCTCCAGGCCGACACCGTCGACGACCGTCAGGATGTCCTGGCCGAATCCCCGCCAGTCGAAGTCCCGGCCCGGGGGCAGTCCCGAGTCACCGTGGCCGCGCTCGTCGAAGCTGATGGTGTGAAAGGCGTCGGCCAGTTGGCGGCTGACCGCCCGCCACACCAATCCGTGAAAGCCGGTGGCGTGGGCCAAGAGCAGGGGCGGTCCGGTGCCGCCGAGGTCGTGGACGGCGATGTCCACCACCTCGCCACGGACGGTCCAACTGGAAGGGGGGGAGCCGGCGATGGCGCCAGCCTAGGGAGCGATCCGGGCCTTACAGTTCGACCACCTGGGAAAACCAGGTCGTCGGGAACTTCTCGGTGATGCGCATCACCGGCCGCTGGGCGACGTGAATGCGGTAGGTCCGGCTGACCAAGTTGGCGGTCGTCTCGATACCGAAATAGGCGGCGCAGTCGCCGGCCGGCTCGTACCCGACGCCGACGATCTCCCGGAACGTCTCGATACGCCCCTGGTTGAGGAGGCGCCCGATCGGCCGGCCCGTCTCCAGCAGTCCCTCCAGGATCTCCGACGGCAGGCGATCCGGTGCGATCACCGACTCGGCATGGATGAAGTTCGTGCCGCTGATGGCGCCCTGCAACAGGACGGTCCGATGGAGCAGCCGCTCGGCGCCCTCGGCGTTGAGCTCGGGCGGATCGGAACTGGGGTCCTCGAACCGCTGGTCCAGGATGACCACCCGAATGGCCTCGCCGGCATACACTTCGAGAACATCGGTCACCGTGCCGTCGGTCATCAGCAGGACCCGCTGGAAGGTG
>DATARN010000142.1:0-9173 GCA_036264135.1 Acidimicrobiales bacterium | reverse complement strand
ACGGGAATGGGCCCTGGAGGCCCCACTGGTCGGTCTGATCGGCGCGCTCGACGCCATCGACCGCCGCCCCGATGTCCAGCATGACCTGGCCAAAATCGACCTACCGACCCTCGTCCTGACGGGCGAGCTCAACGACCTGGTGCCCCCCGCCATGGCCGAGGCGGCGGCCGCCGCCATCCCCTATGGCGAGGCCGCCGTCATTGCCGGCGCCGGTTGGTTCTCCCACCTCGAGAGTCCCGGCCCGTTTAATGAGACGGTGCTGTCTTTTCTGCAGACTCTCTGAGCTGTCGGATCAGATAGACCGCTCCTCGCGGTTAGGCCACCCTCGACGTGCTCTGACGCAGGTAGCGGATGAGGCCGACGACATCCTCGGGAACCAGCCGACCTATCGCCCCGCTGGAGTAGACGCTGATCAGGACCCTTCCGTCCGGATCGAGCACGAACCAGGTCGACTGCAGGAACGTCGGGTCGTCGTTGACAAATGCCCCGGTGGCCTCGGCGACGGCCCGAGCATCGACGCCAAAGCCGACGGGGAACGTCAAACCGTGTTTGGCGATCAGTTCTTTGGTGGTGGCCTCGTCGTCGACCGAAAGTGCGACGACACGGGCGCCCACTTGAGTGAGGTTTTCCGAGGCCCGTTGAAAGGCGCGGAGCTGCGCGTTGCAGTAGGGGCACCACGACCCGCGATAGAAGAGGACAACGCCGAAACTGCCGGCGAGGGCGCCAGGAAGCTCCATACTTTCGCCGTCCACCACGGCGATGGTGAGGTCCGGGAAACGGTCCCCGGGCTTGAGCAGGGCCATAGCAGTCTCCAATCTGGTGTGCTGGTTCGCCGATGATCCGAGGGAGCCGGTCGGACTACTTGACCGCGATGATGTCGACGGTGCGGATGTCCGGGTCCTTCGCCAACAGGTCCGGCGCGACTTGTCCCAGGGCGGTCGGGATCTCGCCGCCCAGGTGAGCTTGGCGGGCGTCCTCGGTCTCGAAAGTGTCGAAGATGCCGTACGCCGTGTCGCTGATTTTGAAGGCGTACCAGGTCACGGTGCCGCTCTCGGCGGCAGCGAGGGCTCGGCCCGCCTCGAGGAACGCGCGTAGGTCGTCACCCCGACCGGGCTTGGATTCGAGCAGGGCGAGCAGTCCGAGTCTGACCGTCATGGTTCTCTCCTTTGTCGCGGATCGTGTGGCCCGACGTCACGAGGCCCACCAGTCAGTGAGTGTCCTCCACCGGGCCCGGTCTTACCCCCCCCGCTTCAGTTCACCCGGCCGCTCAGTCGGTTGGGTCGGCGATGGCGGCCAGCAAACCCTCGAAATCCTGGACGCAGGGGTTGCAGCTCGACAGATGGGCGGCAATCTCGGGGTACCGCTGCGCCGCGTCGCCGTACGCCAATTCGCGCTCGACATAGCGGTCGAGCAGCTCAAACGTCTGGGCACAGCCTGCGTCCCTCACGTCGGTCTTCAAGAACTTCTCTAGTGCGGGCCACGTCTTCATGTGCGCCTCGATGGGTCCTCGGCCAGATAGCCGTTAGTGACCAGCGAGGCCCGCAGCTTACGTCGGGCGTCGAAGAGGGCTTTGTAGATGGCGTTGCGGGTCGAGCCAAGCTCGGCCACGAGCGCGTCCAAGGGCACGCCGTTGAGCACGATGGCGATGAAGATACGACGCTGGTGACCGGTCAGATCGTGATCCACCGCGGCGCGGAGGGCCGCAATCAACGCACGCCATTCCGACGCTTCGGCCGGATCGAGCCCAAACCGGTCCGGCAACCGGTCCCAATCCTCCATGTCCATTGACGTCGTCGGATGACGCCAGACGTGACGTCCAATCTTCGTCGACACTTCGAAAATGGCGAACTTGCAGGCCCAGGTAGTGAAGCGGCTCTCGCCACGGAACTCACCTGCCTTGGCGACGACGAGCACCATCGCGTCGGCTGCCGCCTGGTGGGCGAGATCGTCCAGTTCGGGTCCGGCGATGCCGAGCTGTGCGCTGCTGCGGCGGCGGCCCTCGCTCTTCGCCACCCGCAACAGCAGCTCATAGAGTCGGACCGTCGTGGCGTCGTGCATGGGACCGACACTGCGTAAGCCCTCAAGCCACGCGACCGAGTCGGCGTCGACCCTTCGTTCGCCGAGCGACCAGTCAGGAGCCGTGCGGCCCGCAGGCGTCATACGATCGATCCTACGAGGGACGGTCGGACTAGCTGCAGGATGGAAGAACCGACTACATGCCGCGGCTACCGTCGATGGTTTCCCGGATGATATCGGCGTGGCCGGCATGGCGAGCGGTCTCCTCGATGAGATGGAGCAGAACCCACCGCAGATTTTCGTCCACGAGATCCTGCCGCGCACAGGCATCGTCAAGCCGTCTGCCTGCGGCGATCTGCCTCGATATTGCTACCTGTTCCGCGTAGTACGCCGTCCAGTATTTGACCGTATCGTCGGGCCCAACAAGAAAGTCCTCATCGATTCCGCTCGGTTTGACCTCGGGCCATTCACCGGGCAGAGCCCGGCCGGCAACGATGACCTGGAACCACCGTCGTTCCCACAACGCCGAGTGCTTCAGCAGGCCCAGCAACGATAGGGAGCTCGCCGTTGGGGTCCGGCGGGCATCGGCGTCGCTGACACCTTGGACTTTCCTGATCAACGCGTCCCGTTGCTGATCGAGGAATCCACTCAAGGCGTCGCGTTCGTTCGCGGTCGAGAAGTCAGAATCCATTCTCGGAAGGGTACGTAACAGCCGGTGGCCATCGCCGCTGGGGCGCTCAGCGAGTGCAAAGCGGCAAAGTTTCTCAGCCTGACCTTTTTCGTCAAATTGACAGTCACCGATGTTCTGTGGCGGCACCAGACGAACGGAGGCTTGCGCTCCGGCGAACCAAAAATGAAGGTTTCGCGCTGCCTGTTAGGAAGCTGCTGGTGTGGCTATTAGTTCGGCGTGGCGCTACGTGGGTAGTGCCACGCCTCATGGGCGGGCGGCGGTAGCCCGACGGACATCACAACAGGAGGTAAAGCATGCGGCATATTTTGCGCGGACCGCGTTCGCTGGCGGCCGTTCTCACCATGGCGGCGGTGGTCGTCATCGGTGTGGCGGTGGCGGCGGCCGAGTTCGCCCCGGTGGTCGCCGGACCGTCGGGCAATGGAACGGCGGTCACTCCCGTCGGCTACCGGGTGACACCGGCAGGCCAGCAGACGAACCTGGGAGACCTGCCGCTGTCGTTGCGGCTCTCCCCCGACGGCCGGACGCTGCTGGCGAGCAATGACGGCCAAGGGACCCAGTCGCTCCAGGTGATCGACCCCGGCACGTCCCAGGTCGTGCAGACGATCAGCTACCCGGCGCCACAGTCCCTGTTCTACGGGCTGGCCTTCAGCCCCGACGGTGG
This sequence comes from Acidimicrobiales bacterium, assembly GCA_036264135.1. Taxonomy (GTDB): domain Bacteria; phylum Actinomycetota; class Acidimicrobiia; order Acidimicrobiales; family Palsa-688; genus DATARN01. The sequence goes on along the minus strand of DATARN010000142.1, from coordinate 5,805 downwards.
CACTGCCTACGCCAGCGGCGGGGGTAACGAACAGATCCACGTCTACCGCGTGTCGGGCGGCCAGCTCACCGAGACGGCGCCGCTCGCCGTCACCGGTTTAGGCAACATGTACCCGGCCGGGCTGGACACCGCCGACGGCACCCACCTTGTGGTCGCCGACCACCTCGCCGATTCGGTCAGCGTGGTCAACACGACTACCCACGCCGTGGCGACAACGCGGGTAGGCCACGCCCCACTGTCGGTGGTCGTGACCCCCGATGGGGGGACCGCCTATGTCACCAACCAGGGCGGCAACACGGTCTCGGTCGTCTCGCTGGCCGGCGGCACTCCCGCAGTGACCGGCACGATTCCCGTGGGGACCCACCCGAACGCCGAGGTGCTCGACGCCGCCGGCCACCGGCTGTATGTGGCGAACGCGGAAACCGATCAGGTGTCGGTGATCGACACCGCCGCAAACAAGGTGGTCGGTACCATCGACCTGGCGCCCTATCGGGGCGCCCTCGTGGGGACAAACCCGGTTGGGCTGGCGTTGTCGCCTGATCGGAGCACCCTGTATGTCGCCAACTCCGGCAACAACGACGTCGACGTCGTCGACCTGGCCAAGGGCCGGGTAGCCGGCGCCGTACCGACCGCCTGGTACCCCACGTCGGTCGTGGCGACCGCTGACAAGCTGTTCGTCGCCAACGCCAAGGGGCTGGGAGCGGGACCGAACGACGGGCCCGGCTATCCCAACCCCTACTCGACCGTCCAGTCGCCGAGCCAGTACGTCGGGTCGATGATGGTGGGCACCCTCTCGACGGTGCCCGTACCCCTGAATCCCGGCCGGTTGCACCAAGGGTTGCGCCAGGTGGCGGACAACGACGGCTTCAAGCGGCCCGACACCCCAGGAGCGCAGCCGCCCATCACCCACGTGATCTACGTGGTCCAGGAAAACCGGACGTTCGACCAGGTCTTCGGTTCCCTGGGTAAAGGCAACGGCGATCCCAGTCTCAACCTCTTCGGGGACGAGTCGGCAACCAACCAGCGCGCCCTCGAGAGCCGCTTCGTGACCTTCGACAACTTCTACGCCAACGCCGAGGTGAGCGCCCAGGGATGGAACTGGTCGACGGCCGCCAACTCCAACGCCTACAGCGAAGCCCTGTGGCCGGCGAATTACTCGGGCCGCAACGCGCCCTACCCGTCGGAAAGCAGTGACCCGGCGATCACGCCCAACCGGACACCCCAGCAGTCCTATATCTGGGACGAGTTGAACGCCCGTGGCGTGTCGTTCCGCAACTACGGGTTCTACGTGAACGGGACGTCCATGGACGAGGTGGGGACCGACCCGGCCCTCAACGCCAACACCGACCACCAGTACACGGGATTCGACCTGAACTGCCCGGACAACCCCGACACGTTCGCGCCCCGGGGCCCGTGCGGCACGCCCCGGTACACCGAGTGGAAGAAGGAGTTCGACAGCTACGTCGCCCAGAAGAACCTCCCGACGGTGGAGTTCCTCCGCCTGCCGAACGACCACACGGCGGGGACCAAGCCGGGGGCGCCGACGCCTCGGGCCTATGTCGCCGATAACGACCTGGCGCTCGGACGGGTGGTGGACGCCGTCTCGCACTCCCCTTACTGGAAGAACACCGCCATCTTTGTGACCGAGGATGACGCCCAGAACGGGCCGGACCATGTTGACGCCCACCGCACGCTGGCCGAGCTGATCAGCCCCTACACCCAGGCCGGCCGGGTGGATTCCACCTTCTACTCGACGGCGTCGATGCTGCGCACCGTCGAGGACCTGGTCGGCGTCAGCCCGCTCACCCAGTTCGACGCCTATTCGACACCGATGACGGCGGCCTTCACCGGGAAGGGCAGCACCGCGGCCTACACCGCCCTCCGGCCGGCCGACGCCGGCGACATTCCCAACACGGCGGCATCACCGATGGCGGCCCAATCCGCCGCCCAGCCGTTGCAACAGGAGGACCAGATCAACATGGCCACCTTCAACCAGGCGGTCTGGGAGAGCGTCAAGGGCGCCAACTCCCCCATGCCCGCCCCGGTGCACCGCTTCGCCGGCTGATTACGTGGCGTGACGGGGCGCCGGTTTCGGCCGGCGCCCCGTCGCCGTACCCGGAGGTTTTTCCTTCGCCGGCCTGCGGGAGAGGGAACTACAGGTCAGCGACCGCCGGCGACGAGGTTCCGTTCCGCCCCCGGCAGCGTGGTGGTACGCCTACCCGGCGGTGCGGGGCGCCGTGAGCAGAGTGTTCGTCGGCACCTCTACCATCCGCCCTTGGTGCGCTTGCTCGACCTGCCGGCGGACCTTGCAGAGATATACGACGGAGACCGGGAGGCCTACACCGAAAGGAGCCCCGATCCCCTGCAGCGCGACCCATTTAGTTCGGCTGCGCCCGATCCGCTGCCAGTCGACCTGCCGGCGCAACGTGGCGTCGACCGCACCCCACAGAGGAATGCCGATGCCCGCCGCGATGAGGAGGCCCCACCCCAGGGCGGCGTAGTTGGAGGGGATTAGCAGGGCCAGGGCCGAGGCGAAGAGCACTCCGACGAGAACGGGGCGAACGTAAGCGTCATTCGCCTTTGCCGAGAACCGGGCGCCCAGGTAGACACCAGGAACGCTGCCCACCACCAACGCCCCCGCGAGGGCGAAGTTGATGTGGCCGAAGACGAACTGGCCGACCGCAGCCGACGCCACCAGCGGGATGGCCTGCACGAGGTCGGTCCCGACGAGGGAGCGCGACGCCAGCCGGGGGTAAATGAGCATCAACAGGACGATCATCAACGAACCCGATCCCACTGACGTCATACCGACCATCAGCCCTCCGACCAGGCCGATCAGAGCTGTGGCGGTGGGCTTGATGGAGTGCGGCTGCTCGTTCAACTTTTCCCCCGGCTCCAGCCGCATTCGGGCCCGGGTTACCAGCGCCGCCTTCGCCACCAGGGCCAGAGAAGCAACCAGGAGTGCCCATCCCAGGATCAGCTTGATGTGACCTTGCTGGTGGCTTCCGAACAGGTTGAGCAGGAAGGCGCCCGCGAATGCCCCCGGCACTGATCCGACCACCAGCCAACGGACCAGCGACCATTGCACGGTTCGCCGTTTCGTGTGCACCACGCCGCCGATCGGCTTCATCACCAGGGAATTCACGAGGTCGGAGGCGACGGCCACCTTGGGGTCGATGCCGAACAGCAGGACCAGAGCCGGCGTCATGAGGGCACCGCCGCCCATGCCGGTCAATCCAACTGCGAAGCCGCCCACCAACCCGGCTAGCGCCAGCAGCACCGAGCTGACTTGGTGGCCGTGGCTACCCACGGCAACCTTTCCTATCAACATACTCGCTTGGAGCACGGCACGACACTAACCGACACCGCGCGACCTCGTTCATGCCACTGACGGAATGACCCGGCCCCGGCGAGCGGCTTAATCGACGTCCCGAAATTGAGCCACCCACGGCGCGGATAGAAGAGAGGGCTCGTGCGTCGCGGAGGCCGCCGTTCCCGGCGGCAGGAGCGACGTGCGAGTCGTCGCCGCGCCCAAAAGCGACAATCGCCCGAAAGCAACGCACAAGGAAGCGCTCGCACGGTCGTAACGGCGCGGATATAGGGCGGCAATCCCAGGTCCGTACCGTCCACCGCCATGTATACAGGGGCGCACACACCGCCGCGCTCGCGGGCCGAGGAGGCCTACACCGAGATCAAGCGCCGGCTGCTGGTCGGCGAGCTGCGGCTCGGCGCCCGCCTGGGCGAGGAACGGCTGGCGACCAACCTGGGCCTTTCCCGCACGCCGATCCGAGAGGCGCTCCTGCGCCTGCACAGCGAAGGGCTGATCGACCGCCACCCAGAGGGGGGCTACCGGCCCCGGGCGCCCATGGTGAGCGGGGTGCGGGAGCTGTACGAGGTCCGACGGGGCCTCGAGCTGCTGGCCATCCGCCGGCCCGACGCCGAGGGCGTCCCGCACGACCGCGGCATCCTGGAACAGATCCGCGACGAGTGGGCGACCCTCGCCGAGGACATCCCGGAGTCGGATCCGGGCTTCGTCATCGCCGACGAGAGCTTCCACATGGGCATCGCCGAGGCCGCCGGCAACGAGGCCCTCGTCGAGCTGCTGGGCCACGTCAACCAGCGCATCCGGGTGGTGCGCATGCAGGACTTCCTCGCCCGGCCCCGCATGGAGGCGACCGTCACCCAGCACCTGGCGATCGTCACCGCCCTGCTCGACGGCGACCGGGAGGCGGCGGCCGACGCCCTGGCCCACCACCTGGGCGAGTCGATGGCCGTCGTGGAAACGCTCGCCAGCCGGGCCCTGGCCCGCATGCTCGACCGCAAGGAGGACCGAACGTGACAGCCACGCCCATCCTGGAGGCCGTCGGCCTGGGGATCCGATTCGGGCCGGTGATCGCCAACGACAAGGTCAACCTGGCCCTCTACCCCGGCGAGGTCCACTGCGTCCTCGGCGAGAACGGCGCCGGCAAGAGCACCCTGATGAAGCTGCTCTACGGCGTCTACCAGCCGGGCGAGGGCGAGGTCCGCTGGGAGGGCCAGCCCGTCCAGGTCACCTCGCCCATCGTGGCCCGGAAGCTGGGTATCGGGATGGTCTTCCAGGATTTCCGCCTCGTGCCCGCGCTGACGGTGCTGGAAAATGTGGCGTTGGCGGTGGGCGGGCGTGGCCTGTTCCTCAAGCGCTCCGAGATCGAGAGTCGCATGACGGAGGTGACCGCTCAACTGGGACTGGACGTCTCGCCCCACGCCATCGTCCGCAGCCTGCCCATGGCCCAGCGCCAGCAGGTCGAGCTGGCCAAGGTGCTGGTGGCCGGGGCCAAGGTGCTCATCCTGGACGAGCCGACCAGCGTGCTGGCGCCCCAGGAGGTCGAGGGGCTGTTCACGGCCGTCAACGACCTGCGCGCCCGGGGCCTGTCGGTGGTGATGATCACCCACAAGTTGCACGAGGCCCGGGAGATCTCCGACCGCTGCTCGGTGCTGCGGGGCGGCCGGACCGTGCTCGAGGGCGAGGCCGCCAGCCAGTTCACCGACGCCGAGCTGGTCGAGTACATGGTCGGCCGGGCCGTGCCCAGCCTGCCCGCCGACCGGCCCACCATCCCGAGCACCACACCGGCGCTCAAGGTCACCGGGCTGCGGGTGCCCGGCGACGGTGGCCGGGCCGGCATCGTGGACCTCACCCTGGAGATCGCCCAGGGCGAGATCCTGGGCATCGCCGGCGTGGCCGGCAGCGGCCAGCGGGAGTTGACCGACGCCGTGGTCGGCGCCCGGGCGTGGACGTCCGGGGAAATCGTCGTCGCCGGCGCCGCCCTGACCGACGCCGACCCCCGCCAGGCGATCGCCGCCGGCGCCAGCGGCGTCCCCGAGGACCCCGTCGGAGACTGGGTCGTGCCCGGCCTGAGCGTCCTCGAGCACCTGGCCCTGGCCCAGCTCAAGCTCCACCAGACCGCCCCCTCCGACACCTGGCGGCACAAGCCCAAGGGGCTCGACTGGCCGGGCGCACGGCGCACGGCGCGCAAGCTCGACGAGGCGGCCGACCTGCGCATGGCCGGCACCGAGCGCATGGTCGCCACCCTCTCGGGTGGCAACATCCAGCGGGTCCTGCTCACCCAGGTCCTCGGCAGCACGGCCAAGCTCTACGTCCTCTCCTACCCCAACCGGGGCCTGGACGTGGCGTCCACCCGCCAGGTGCAGCAGCTGATCCTGGCCAAACGGGAGGCAGGGGCGGGGGTCCTCTTCATCTCCGAAGACCTCGACGAGCTGATGTCCATGTCGGACCGCATCGCCGTCCTGCACGGCGGCCACCTGGCC
>DATARN010000081.1:0-4120 GCA_036264135.1 Acidimicrobiales bacterium | reverse complement strand
CGGCGTTCGAGGGCTACGACTACGCCCGGGCGCTGGAGCGGACCGAGGCGTTCTTCTGGGGGTTCTGCGACGACTACGTCGAGTTGGTGAAGAACCGGGCGTACGGGACGCTGGGTGCGGAGGCGGCGGCCTCGGCGCAGGTGACGTTGCAGCTGGCGCTGTCGACCCTCCTGCGGCTGTTCGCGCCCTTCCTGCCCTTCGTCACCGAGGAGGTGTGGTCCTGGTGGCAGGACGGCTCGGTGCACCGGGCGCCGTGGCCGGCGGCGGCCGAGCTCGACCTGGGAGGCGCCGCGGCCGAGGACGGCGCCCTCGTCGATGACGTGGCCTGGGTGCTCGGCCACGTCCGCTCCGCCAAGAGCGCCGCCAAGCGGTCGATGCGCTGGCCCGTGGCCCGGGTCACCGTGGTGGCGTCCCCCGCCCGGATCGCCGGCATCTCGCTGGCCGCCGACGACCTCAAGGAAGCCGGCGTGGTGGCCGAACTCGTCCTACGGGACTCCGGCAAGGACGACGACGGCGCCGACGACGGCGTCGATGTCGAGCTGGCCCCCGAGGCGGCGTAGCGCTCGTCTCGTCGCCCGCCCCAGGCGGCGGGCTGGGTACAGTCGAGCCCCGCCTGTGCGGACCCGGAACCCGGAGGAGGAAGAAGGCGTGCCGATCAATCCCGATGCCGTAGGCACCACCGGTGGTTCAGTCGAGAAGACCTGGACGTCGACGGACTGCCTCCTCTACGCCCTGAGCGTGGGCGCCGGCGCCATCGACCCGACCGGGTTCGAGCTGGAGTTCACCACCGAGAACAGCGCTGAGATCACCCAGCGAGTCCTGCCGTCCTTCGCCGTGGTGGCCGGCTTCGGCGATGCCTCGGCGTTCGCCACGATCGGGACGTTCAACCCCTTCATGCTGGTCCACGGCGAGCAGGCGTTCGAGCTGCACGCTCCCCTGCCCGTCGAGGGCCATATCTCGACGGTCACCACCATCACCGGCATCTACGACAAGGGATCCGGGGCGGTGATCGCCACCGAGTCGGTCTCCACCGATGTCGGGACCGGCGACGCCCTGTTCACCAACCGGTCCTCGGTGTTCATCCGCGGCGAGGGCGGCTGGGGCGGCGATCGCGGCCCGTCCGGCAAGGCCGAGCCGCCGGCCCGCCAGCCCGATCAGCAGGTGACGTACGGCACCCGCGCCGACCAGGCGCTGCTCTACCGGCTCAACGGCGACCGCAACCCCCTGCACTCTGACCCCAAGTTCGCGGCCATGGCGGGCTTCCCGAAGCCCATCCTGCACGGGCTGTGCACCTACGGGTTCACCGCCCGGGCCCTGCTGCACACGCTTTGTGGCTCCGACCCCGACCGGTTCGTTTCGATGGCGGGCCGGTTCTCCAAGCCCGTCTTCCCCGGCGACGACCTCACCATCTCCCTGTGGGCATTGGAGGAGGGCGAGGCCTTCTTCCAGACCTCGACCCAGCGGGGCGAGGTCGTCATCGACGCCGGCCGCTGCACCTTCCGGGTCTAGCCCGCGGCCGGCGCCGGTCAGGCGCGGTGCTGCCCCGTCGGGGTGGCGGAATGCTCGGCCAGGATCACCCGGGTGGCCCGCTCCCACGTGAGGTAGTTCCACGCCCAGTTCACCAGCACCACCACCCGGTTGCGGAAGCCGACCAGGAAGACGAGGTGCACGACCAACCAGGCCATCCAGCCGGGGGTACCCCGCAGCTTGACGCCCCCGGGGATCTCGGCGACCGCCGCCCGGCGCCCGATGGTGGCCATCATGCCGTGGTCGTGATAGTGGAACGGCTTGTAGGGCTTGCCGATGATGTGGCGGCGGATGCAGCGGGCGACGTGGCGGGCGCCCTGGATGGCCACCTGAGCGACCTGGGGGTGCGGCTTGCCACCCTGCCCCGGTGTCGCCGCCAGGTCGCCGATCACGAATACCTCGGGCCGGCCGGGAACGGTGAGATCGCCGTTGACCACGATCGAGCCCCCCTTGCCCTTCTCCAGGTCGAGCTGGTCGGCCAGCGGGTTGGCCCGGATGCCCGCGGTCCACACCGCAGTGCAGCACGGGATGCTGGTCCCGTCCTTGAAGTCGACCCGGTCCGCCTCCACGGCGGCGATGGCGGTGTTGAGACGGACGTCGACCCCCTTCGCCTGCAGCGTCGCAAGGGCGTGGCCCTGGGAGCTGGCGGAGAACCCGCCGAGAAGGTGGTCCAGCATCTCGACCAGCACGACCTTTGCCTGGGTCACGTCCAGGTGCGGGAAATCCCGGGCCAGGTTCTGGCCGATCAGCTCGCTCAACGCGCCCGCCAGCTCGACGCCGGTCGGACCGCCGCCGGCCAGCACGGTCGTCAAAATGCCCTGTTCGATGAGCTCCGGGCAGGCGTCGGCCCGCTCGAAGCACGTCAGGACGTGATTCCGCAACCGGACGGCGTCGGGCAGCGTCTTCAGGGGAAAGGCGAACTTGTCGACGCCCTCGATACCGAAGTCGCTGGTTGACGAGCCGGCCGCCAGGATCAGGTAGTCGTACGGGAGATCGGCCTCGTCCTCCACGTGGACCAGCCGGTCGTCGAAGTTGACCCCCTGCACCGTGCCCAGCCGGACATGGACATTCGGCCGCTCGCCGAACATGCCCCGGACCGGATGGGCGATGTCCTCGGGGCCCAGCCCGGCCGTGGCCACCTGGTAGAGCAGGGGCCAGAAACCGTGGTAGTTGTCCCGATCGATCAGGGTGATCTCGAAGGGACCGTCCATCAGGGCCCGGGTGGCGTTGATGCCGCCGAAGCCGGCACCCACGATGACCACTCTGGGTCGGGGCCTGGTGCTCATCGCGATCTTCCCTCTCCTTCGGCGTTGGGTGTGTCTACCATCCTGCCGTGACTGCAGCGGCGGGCGGTTTTGCCGGCTGGCCTGACGAGGCACTCGAGTTCTACGAGGGCCTGGAGGCCGACAATACGAAGGCGTACTGGGAGCCGCGCAAGGCCCTCTATGAGCGCGCCGTCAAGGCGCCCATGGAGGCCTTGCTGGCCGAGGTCGAGCCGGAATTCGGCGCGTTCAAGGTCATGCGCCCACACCGCGATATCCGTTTCAGCGCCGACAAGACCCCGTACAAGACGTTCATCGGCGCCGGCGCCCGATCGACGCCGGTCTATGTGGCCTACTCCGCACGCGGGCTCTTCGCCGCAGCCGGCTTCTGGCACCTCAGTCGGGATCAACTGGTGCGCTACCGCCAGGCCGTCGATGACGACGCCGGCCAGGAGCTGGAGGCGATCGCCGGTGAGCTGGAGGCGGCGGGCTACCCGGTGGATGGCGAAACGCTGAAACGGGCCCCGAAGGGATGGCCCAGCGACCATCCCCGCGTCAAGTGGCTGCGCCACACGTCGGTCATCGTCGGGCGGAGCTTCGAGCCGGCGGAGTGGATGGCGACAGCAGGCGCCAAGGACCGGGTCGTCGAGGTGTGGCGGACCGCCCGGCCCATGATCACCTGGCTCGACACCCACGTCGGGCCGGCGGAGACCCCGGACCGCTAACCCGGCGGGGCGCCGGCGCCTTCGCCCCCCTCGCGCTCACGCAGGGCCCGCTCCCGGGCGGACAACTCCGCCTCCCGGGCGGCGAGGGCGGCCTCCCGCTCGGCCAGGGCCGGGTCGGCCGCCGCCTGCGTACCGGCCTCGGCGGACGCCTCGGAACTGACACCGGCCGGCGCCTCGGGTTCGGGCTCGGCCGGCGCCGGTTTGGTGCCGTCGGCCAGCACGCCGGCGGCGTCGAGGACGGAGGGCTCGGCCCTCAGATCGACGTTGTACGCCCGCACCGCCAAGGCGATGCCATCGGACGGCCGGCAGGCTAAGATTCGCCGCTCCCCGTCGTGTTCGATCTCGATCTGGGCGAAGTAGTGGCGCTCCTCGTGCACCGCGGTGATCACCACTCGATCGATGCGGCCGCCGAGCAGGGCGATGGTGGACACGAAGAGGTCCCAGGTGGAGGGCCGGCCGGGGACATTGCCGTGCCAGCCGGCGAAAATGGCGTTGGCCTCCGGCTGGCCCACGATGATGCGCAGGGAGCGGAACGGGGCCTGGTCCTCGGTGAGCACCACCAGTCCCGCTTCCACTCCGACCTGGGCGGGCACGGCGGTCAGGACC
>DATARN010000073.1:0-8087 GCA_036264135.1 Acidimicrobiales bacterium | reverse complement strand
GTCCTCCTCAGCGTCGGAGTTGGTTTGGTTGTTAGGCCTCGACCTTGATGCCCATCGAGCGGGCGGTGCCGCGAACCTGGCGCTTGGCCGCTTCGAGGTCGTTGGCGTTGAGGTCGGGCATCTTCGTCTGGGCGATCTCCGCGACCTGGCTGTCGGTCACCGATCCCGCCACGCTGCGGCCCGGAGTGGTCGAGCCCTTGTCCAGGCCCGCCGCCTGGCGCAGCAGCACCGGTGTCGGGGGGGTCTTCAGAATGAAGGTGAAGGACCGGTCGGCGAAGATCGTGATCTCCACGGGGACCACCTGGCCCGCCATGGCTTCGGTGGCGGCGTTGTACTGGCGGCAGAACTCCATCGTCTGCACGCCGTGCGGCCCGAGGGCGGTGCCCACCGGCGGCGCCGGCGTGGCCTTGCCCGCGGGCAGCTGGATCTTCACGATTGCGACTACCTGGCGCTTGGCCATGAAAAACGAACTCCTCCTAGAGCTTCGCGACCTGCGCGAACTCAAGCTCGACCGGTGTCTCACGGCCAAAAATGTTGACGAGGACCTTCAGCTTGAGCTGATCCTCATTGATCTCGGCAATGGTACCGGTGAAGTCGGCGAAGGGCCCTTCCTTGACCCGAACCGATTCGCCCACCTCGTACTCCAGGCGGGGCCGGCCCTTCTTGGTGGTCTCCTGGCCGTCGACCTTGACCTGCAGGATGCCCTCGACCTCGCGACGCGAAAGCGGCGTCGGGCGGGCGCCGAGGCCGACGAAGCCGGTCACGCCCGGCGTGTTGCGCACGACGTACCACGAGTCATCATCGAGATCCATGCGAACGAGCAGGTAGCCAGGAAAGACCTTCTTGGAGACCACCTGCTTCTTGCCGTTCTTGAACTCGATGACATCCTCGACCGGGATGACCACCTCGAAGATCCGCTCCTCCATGTTCATGGAGGCGATGCGGCTCTCGAGGTTGGACTTCACCTTGTTCTCGTAACCGGCGTAGGTGTGGACCACGTACCACTGTCCGGGTCGGTCGTAGGCGCTCTCGATGACCGGAGGGGCATCGACGGTGTCCTCGGGCGCGAGGCCGAGGACCTCGTCCTCGCTCAGCACGGGGGCGTCGTCGGGTAACTCGGCAGGGGAGGGTGAGGCAACACTCATAGACACATCACTTAAAGAGGAAGCGGGCCGCGGCGGAGAAGCCGTAGTCCAGGACGAAGATCAGACTGATCACGATAACGAGGGTTATGAGGACAACGGTCGAGTAGTTGATCGTCTCGGCCCGGGTCGGCCAGGCCACCTTGCGGAGTTCGACGTTGACCTCGTGGAGGAACTCGCGCGGCTTGACGCGGGTTCGCTGCGCCGCAGCTGCGGCGGGACTGGGCCGCGTACCCTCGCGTTTGCGAGGTGCCGGCTCGCCGTCCGCGCCAAGCTGGCCTTGGCGCTGGAGCAACCGCTTTTGTTCTCGGTTCATGCTCACGTTGCGTGACCTTCCCGGACGAGGAGAGCAGGGCAGGAGGGACTCGAACCCCCAACCGCCGGTTTTGGAGACCGGTGCTCTACCAATTGAGCTACTGCCCTATTGCAGGCGGAGGGCCTCCAGCGAGCGAGGATAGCACCCGCGTTCAGGTTTCAGCCGGCGAGGGGCATGCGCCGCCGGGCCGAGGCCCGACTGACCAGGACGATCGTCCCGGCGGCGCCGGCGGCCGCCGTGGCCACGGCAACGCCGCCGATGTAGGCCGCTCGGCGGCCGGAAAGCAGGGAACGGATGGCGCCTCGCTCCCCCGCCTCCTCCAAGTTGGCCAGGATCCCGCTGAGCACGCCGGGCGCCGGCTCGAGGTAGTCGGTGCGCAGCTGGCGCAGGGCCCGCAGCAGCTTCCGGTAGTGGACCAGCTCCGCCTGGCAGCGCAGGCATGAGGCCACATGGTGCTGGACCCGGCGGTCGGCCTCGGCCTTGCCGTCGACGATGCCGGGCAGGGCGGCCGCCACCTCCTCGCAGGTCAGACGGCGGGCGGTCCGCCGCTGCTCACGGTGCTCAGACGGCATGGGACTCACCCTCCTCTTCCGGCGACACGTCGGTCCGGGTGGGGAACAGCCGCTCGCGCAGCTTGCGCCGGGCCCGGTGGAGGCGGACCTTGGCGGCCGCTTCGGTGATGCCCAGCTCCTCGGCGATGTCGCCGTGGGGAAGGTCGTAGATGTCGCGGAGGACGATGACCGCTCGCAGGCGGGGCGGCAGCTCCTCGAGCGCCCGGCTGACCCGGTCCCGCTCGAAGCCGAACTCGGCCTGCTGCTCGGGGTTGTGGTCCGCCTGGACGTCAATGGGTTGCGCCTCGTCGTCGAGCTCGTCGTGACGGTGGCGGCTGCGCTTGGCCAGGTTGGTGGACGCGCAGTTGGCCGTGATGCGATACATCCAGGTGGTGAACCGGGCGTCGCCGCGGAAACGCTTGAGGCCTCGGTAGGCCCGGAGATAGGCGTCTTGCACCACGTCCCGTGCGTCCTCTTCGTTTCCCATGAGTCGGAAGGCCAGTGTGTACATGTCGGCGTAGGTCGCTTTGACTAGTTCGTCAAATGCCGACTTGTCACCCGACCTGGCTGAAGTGACCAGACCGGCGAGATCCGGCGGCATCACTGGGTAAGACTCACGAAGGGGGGCACGGGTTACTCGGAGATCCTCCGGGTCAGCGGGTCTCTTTGTGCGTCGTATGCTGCTGATCCCAACGGCAGTATTTCTTGAGTTCGATGCGTTCGCGGTCGTTCTGCTTGTTTTTCATGGTGATGTAGTTTCGCCGCTTGCAGACGTCGCAAGCCAAGGTGACCTTCACCCGCTTTTCGTTCTTCGCCACTTGCTGCTCCTTGGATGGTGGTCGTGATGGTTCGGTAGCGGCGGTCGGACTTGAACCGACGACCTAACGATTATGAGCCGTTTGCTCTGCCTACTGAGCTACGCCGCCCTTGGTGCCCTGGGATGAGTCGGATGTTGGTGGGCGAGCCCCCTGTCGGAATCGAACCGACGACACCAGCCTTACCATGGCTGTGCTCTGCCGACTGAGCTAAGGGGGCGGTCGACCCGGACCCGGGTAACCGGGTCATGGTAGTCCAGCCGGGGTCTTGCTCGGACCGACAAGGGTCCGGAAACGACCGGTAGCGTGCCCCCGGTGCGCACCCGGCTGGCGACCCTCGACGACGCCGAGGCCATCCGGACGATCTACAACGCCGAGGTTGTCGGCTCCACCGTGACCTTCGACATGGTGCCCCGCACATCGGAGGAGCAGCGCGCCTGGCTCGACGAGCACCGGGGCGCCCACCCCGCCATCGTGGCCGTCGACGACGCCGGCGCAGTGGTGGGCTTCGCCTCGGTCTCCCCCTACCGCAGCCGTCCGGCCTACTCCACCACCGTCGAGGACTCGGTGTACGTGCTGGCCGACGTGCGGGGCCGCGGCGTCGGCCGGCTGTTGCTCGGCGACCTGATGACCCTTGCCGCGGCCCACGGGTTCCACGCCGTCATGGCCCGGATCGTGGACGGCCACGTCGCCTCCATCAAGCTGCACGAGTCCTGCGGTTTCGAACTGGTCGGCGTGGAACGCCAGGTCGGCCGCAAGTTCGGACGGTGGCTCGACGTGGCCTTGATGCAGCGGCTCCTCTGACCGCCCCGGCTTTCGGGGCGGGGACGATCAGCCGCCGTCGCCGAACCGGGCCACGCTGGACAGGATTCGCTCGATCGCCTGATCTTGGGCCTCGAGGTGTTGCTCGATTTGCAACGCCTCGTGCAGCACCGCCTCGGCGTCCTTGTAGGTCTCCTCGGCCCGCTTGTCGGAGGCGGCCGCCTGGACGTTCTGGCCCACGATGATGATCGGCAATAGCACCAACTGGAGGAACGTCTGGGCGATCCAGCTGACGATGATGATCTTGTCGCCCGTCTTCAGCGCCGCCGGCAGGCTCACCAGGGAGAGAGCGGTGAAAAGGTAGGCGCACCACATGCTGCCCACCGCGACGGTGATGAGCACCGCGACACGGGAGTTGAAGCGGCGCACCGGACTGCTGGAGTCCATCACGTCGGCGACCTTGACCGGTCCGCGGTGCTTCCTCGCCTCGATGCGGGGATGAGGAACGTGGGTGAAGATGTTGGACATTGATTCAGCGTGCCATCGGTGTGTTTCTGGCGACGCTGAAGCTTCCTGTGCCTGTCTCTCTCTAGCAGGTAGCCCCGGACATGGGCTTGCTGCAAGGGTGATGACAGACTGAGCCGGCCGCGCCGACCCTGCTCGGCGCCAATCCCTTCAGCCACGAGGAAGAACCATGCCCAAGGCAGTGCGATTCCAGCAGTACGGCGGCGTCGAGGTCCTCCAGGTCGTAGACGTGCCCCGCCCCGTGCCGGGACCGGGCCAGGTCCTGGTGCGGGTCAAGGCGGCGGGGATCAATCGGGGCGAAGCCAAGATCCGCGAGGGCCAGCTGCACAACAGGTTCCCGGCCACGTTTCCCTCGGGCCAGGGGAGCGACCTGGCGGGGGTGGTGGAAGAGGTTGGACCGGACGTCTCCGCCTTTTCGCCGGGCGACGAAGTGCTCGGCTGGTCGGACGAGCGGGCCAGCCACGCCGAACTGGTGGTCGTTCCCGACGGTCACCTCGTCCCCAAAGCGCCGCGAGCGGGGTGGGAGGAGGCAGGCGCGCTCTTCGTCGCCGGCACCACGGCGTACGCCTGTGTCAACGCCGTCAATGTCCAGGGCGGGGACACGGTGGTCGTCACGGGAGCGGCGGGGGGCGTCGGCAGCATCGCCGTCCAGCTGGCCCGCCTGCGCGGCGCCCGGGTCATCGGCATCGCCAGCCCCGCCAACCACCCCTGGCTCATCGAGCAGGAAGTCCGCCCCGTCGCCTATGGCCCCGACGTTGAACAGCGCATTCTCGCGTCGATCGACACCATCGATGCCCTCATCGACACCTACGGCGGCACCTACGTCGAGATGGGCATGCGCCTCGGCGCCGACCCGTCGCGGATAAACACCACCGTCCGATTCGACGCCGTCGCCCAGTACCGCATGAAGGCCGAGGGGTCGGCGGCGGCCGCCAATACCAAGGTTCTCGACGAGCTGGCCAAGCACGTCGCCCGGGGGCGCATCGAGATTCCGATTGCCGGGTCGTACCCGCTGTCGGAGGTACAGGCGGCGTTCCGCCAGCTGGAGACGGGACACTTGCTGGGCAAGATCGTCCTGCTGCCGGAGGAAGGCTGACCGCACCGGTGGACGCGGCGCGAGCCAGGGACGTGTGGCGCCCGCTCGAGGTTATCCACTCCGTCACCTACTTCTCGCCCGAATGCCGGGCCGCCAACAAAGCCGTCGGCCTGCGCGGCTTCTGGATGGGCTACTTCGCCAGCCGAGCCGCCCCCATGGGGGCGGTCACCCCCGGCGTCATCGACGCCACTTTCTACAACTTCCATCCCGCCATGGTCCGGCGAGCCATTCCCGACGCCTGGACCTTGGCCTCGCCCGCCGCCATCTTGGAGGCCCGCTCCCTGGCGGCGAGTCAAGCCGTCCGCCGGTTGGCACCCGAGGCGGAGCCGCTGGCTGATCGTGTGTACGGCTTGCTGGCAACGGCGGTCGACCACGCCGACTGCGCCGGCCGCCCTCTGGCCGCGGCCAACCGCGACGTGGTCTGCCGCGACCAGTTGGAGGCCATCTGGCAGGCGACGGCCACCCTGCGAGAGCACCGCGGCGACGGCCATGTCGCGGTGCTGACCGAATGTCAGGTCGACGGCTGCCAAGCCCATGTCCTGCACGCCGCGACCGGAGGCGTCCCCCGCCCGGTCCTGCAGGGGAACCGGGGATGGTCGGACGAGGACTGGGCGGAGGCCACCGAGGGGCTGCGGCGACGGGGTCTGGTCGACGCCGACGGTGCCGCGACCGACGCCGGCCGCCAACTCCACGACCACATCGAACGACGGACCGACGAACTGGCCGTGGCGCCCTACCTCGCGCTGGGCGACGAAGCGGTCGATGAGCTCGTCACCTTCTTATTGCGGGTGGCCCGGCCGATCGCCGGGGCAGGCGAGATGCCCTTCCCCAACCCCATCGGGTTGTCGTTTGACGGCTAGCTCTGTCCCGAGCGCCCGGTCGGCTGGCGCCTGGACATTGGCGCCCACCGTGGGTAAGTAGGAGCTATGACCACCCTTGCCGACCGGCCGAACACTGCCCTCCTCGTGATCGACGCGCAGAACGGCGTCGTGGAAGGCGCCCACCAGCGCGACTCGGTCGTGGCAACGGTGGGCCGCCTGGTCGACAAGGCCAGGCAGGAGGGGGTCCCTGTCGTCTGGGTCCAGCACAACGACGACAACCTGGCCAAGGGCAGTGAGCCCTGGCAAATCGTCCCGGAGCTGTCTCCGGGTGACGAGGAGCCTCTCGTCGACAAATCGTACGGCGACTCCTTCGAGGACACCCCCCTCGAGACCATCTTGTCCGGCCTCGGGGTCGGTCACCTCGTGGTGGTCGGGGCCCAGACCGACGCCTGCGTCCGCTCCACTCTGCACGGCGCCTTCACCCGTGGGTACGACGCCACGTTGGTGAGCGACGCCCACACCACCGAAGACCTCTCAAAGTGGGGTGCTCCCCCGCCCGCCCAGGTCATCGCCCACACCAACCTCTATTGGGGCTACCAGACCGCGCCCGGCCGCACTGCGGGCACGGTTGCGTCCGAAGAGGTTGACTTCGCGGCGAAGGCCTAATAGTCACCGCGATAGTTCACCGACACCTCCGGGGAGGCCGGCGATAGCGGGGCGCGCCATTGGGGCACGACCCGCCTGTCCTGGCAAGCGGGAATCCGGCAATGCTGGCCACCAGGTGATCCGAGCGACCGAGACCAGTGAGCCACGCCGACCCGCCGCCCGGATGGTGGCCGGACTGGCGGCCTTCGCTGCGATCTTGGCGGTCGTGGTCAAGGGGATCGTCTTCCCGCACGGCTCGATCAACAATGACGAGGGCATCTACCGTCTGCAGGCACAAACCTTGCAACACGGGCACCTGTTCACGCCGGCGCTGGCGCCGACCGCGGCGTTCCGGCCGTGGTTGGCGGCCCTGGTGGGCCATCACTGGGTTCTGAAGTACGTCCCCGTGGAGGCGGCCCTGCTGGCGGTGGCGGGGATGGTGACCGGAACCGCGTCAGCCGCCCTCCCGGTGATCGCCGCAGCCGGGGTGGCGGCCACCTGGCTCCTCATGCGTGAGCTCCTCGAGGATACGACCAGCGCCCTGGTGGCCACCGCGCTCGTGGCACTGGCGCCGTTGATGATTGTGCAGAGCGGCCTGCTTGTCGGCTATCTGCCCACGCTGGTCCTCTTGGAGGTATTCGCCTGGAGCGTGCTGCGCACGGTGCGGCAGCCCCGCGCCACGTGGTGCGTGGCGGGCGGCGTTGCCGCCGGTGTGGCCGGGGTGGCCCGCCCCTACGACACTCTTCTGTTCGCGCTGCCCCTGCTGGTGTTTGCGGCCGTCCGTCTCGGTCGCCGGCTGGCGCGGCCGGTCTGGTGGTACCTCGTCGGCGCGCTGCCCCCGCTCGCGGCCATGTTGGTCTACGACTGGGCGGCGACGGGAAGCGCGCTGCGGTTGCCGTTCAACCTGTTCGAGCCGGCCGACCGGCCCGGATTCGGTTTGCGCCGCATGTATTCCCAGGAACAGTTGCACGCCTTCGGGTGGCGCCTTGGACTCCGGGGCTCCAGCGACCACCTGCTGCTCACCGTCCTGTGGGTGGCCGGCGGTCCAACCTTGGTCCTGTTGGCCGTCATCGGCGTGTGGCGCCGGCGTCGCAGCGGCGCCTCGTTGGCACTGGCGGCCACCGCCCTGACCTTCCCCATTGGGTACGTCTTCTTCTGGGGGGCCTGGAACGCTAGCCGGCTCTGGCACGGCGTCCATTACCTGGGACCGTTCTATTTCCTGCCGATGGTTGTCGCCATCGCCGCTTTCGGCGGCGCCGAGTTGGTCTCGCTGTACCGGCGGTGGCGTCCCCTGGCCGCGGCCGTCGCCCTGGTGGGAGTCGCCAGCTCGGCGGTGGTCGTCGCCCCCGCCATGGCCGCCGACGCCCGCTGGAGCCGCCAAGACGGCGCCGTTCTCGCGGCCGTCGACCGGGTG
>DATARN010000065.1:0-3983 GCA_036264135.1 Acidimicrobiales bacterium | reverse complement strand
AGGATGCCGATGGCGGTGGCCCAGTTGCGCAGCGCCGCCGACGACTTCGGCGCCGACTTGGTCTCGATGACCATCCCCGCCGAGGCGGCCACGGTGCGGGCAGTGGTGATCTGGGCGGCCGTCAGCGGCTGGGGGGTCTGGATGAACCACCCCGCGGGGCGGGCTTGGAGACCCAGGGTCGCCATGGCATGGGCGGTGAGGAGGGTGTTGGGGTCGGAGGTGTAGCGCGGGAACCGGTCGGTGCGCTGAATGGTCGGGTGGGGCAGGTCGCCTCGTTTGCCACCGGAACTGCCGGGGGCACCGAACTCGGGGAGAAAGATCTGCAGGCCCTGCAAGTCGGTTCGGGAGCTGATCACGTCGGCGCTGGGGTCGATCTGGTTGGGTGAGACGCCGGCGGAGGCGAGCAGGGAAGCGGAGGCGACGTACAAGCTGGCGACGGGCTCTATCCCCTCGCCGTGACTGGTGAAGGTGACCCGGGCCAGTGACGCCGCCACCTGGCCGCCCGGCTGCCCCCCCGAGCCGGGGAAGGTCTGGGGCGTCGATTGCGGGTTGACCGCGGCGTCGATCTCCAACGGTGTCGGGGCGTGCAGCGTGCCGGCCAGCCGGTTGACGTCGGCTTGCAGGACAGACAGTTGGCTGGGGGTCAGGGCGGGGACCGGGTTGCCCGCGTGGTCGAGCTGCGGACCGACATAGATGTTCACCTGGTTGGTCGCCAGGTTGCCGAAGGGTACGGGTTTTTGGGCTGCGCCCGCGCTGATGGCAATGGTCGCGGCGATGCCGACGGCGAGGGTGGCGGCGCCCAGTGCGGCACCGGAGCGGGCCTGGTAGCGGGCCAGGTCGCGCAGCGCCAGTCGCACCGCCACGGGGAACGCACCGGCCAGGCGGGCGATGGCGGCCACCGCCAGCGGGGCCAGGAACAGCAAGCCGACGACCGTGGCGATCGTCCCCAAGATGTTGTACGCCGCGTTGTGGCGGTCGGCTTGGGTGAAAAAGAGCAGGCCGGCGGCGAACAGCACGACGCCCACGGCGGCGAAGCGGTGCGCCGGCTGGGGGCGAGGTGGACGCCCGGACAGGGCGGCCACGATGGGGATGCGGGCGACGGTACGGGCCGGCCACCAGGCGGCGATCACCGCGGTCACGACGGCCAGGACCGCGGCCACGGCAATAGCCCACCACGGCAAGTTGAAGCGGTCGATGCGACGGTTGAGGATCGACGCCATGCCGGGGGCGAATGCCAACCAGCCGCCCAGGCCGGCGGCCAGCCCGGCGAGTGCCGCCGTGGCACCCACCGCCGCCCCGTTGGCCAGCATGACGAGGCGCACCTGGCGGTCAGTCGCCCCGACCGATGCCAGCATGCCCAAGGCGCGCAGGCGGCGCTGCGCCATGACCGCGAACCCGGCGCCCGCCAGCAGCCCCACGAACAGCAGCCCGACGGTCCCGATCATGAGCACCAGCGTCTCGGCCTGGGTCGTCGAAGTCGTCCCCCGGCTGTCGATGTTGAGGCCCGTGCCGCTCGGGAGGCGGACGGACTGGAGGTCCTGCTGGCTGGCGTTGACCAGGACGGAAACGCTGTCCGCCGGGTCGGCTTGGCCGGGGGGAACGAGCGCGAAGTGGTCGAGAAGGTTCAGGGGGTTCTCGACCAGGCCCACGACCTCGAGGTTCCG
Source organism: Acidimicrobiales bacterium (assembly GCA_036264135.1). GTDB lineage: Bacteria > Actinomycetota > Acidimicrobiia > Acidimicrobiales > Palsa-688 > DATARN01. Next base: position 2,319 of record DATARN010000065.1, on the reverse strand, counting down.
GCCCCCTTCCGCCCAGCGGTCGCCGAGGTGCAGGTTGAAGATGTGGGCCACGTCGGGGGTGATGGCCACCTGGCCGGCGGCGGTGGGGTAGTGCCCGGAGTCCAGGCGCACGGTCGGGTGGAGGAAGGTCCCGGCCGGGTTTTCGGCCCGGAGGTCGACGGTGGCCACCGAACCGGGAACGGCGATGCTCTGGTGGGCCACGACGTCGGCGGTCGGGAAACGGTCCCGGACGGCGGCGATGTCCGCGCTCAGGTCGGCGCCCGGGGTAATGGAGATGATCGTGTTGGCCGTCCCGAAGGTGGGGTCGGGTCCCAGCTGGCCGGTGTTGGACGCGATGGCCAGGCCGATGGTGGTGGCCGCCACGGCCAGGGTGAGGAGCGCCAGCACGAGCATCTGGCGGCGCCATTCCCGGCGGAACAGCCGCCACGCCCACCGGATCACCGCCCGCCGGGCGGGCGCGCCCCCGCCCACCCGGTCGAGGGACGCCGGCCGATCCTGGACAGCGGTGGTCATGGGGTCCGGCCGGGCGTCAGGAGGGCGGTGGTCATGGGGTGCGGCCGGGCGTCAAGAGGGATTCGGGACCGACGTAGGGCGCCGTCTGGTCGACCATCCGGCCGTCTCGTAGGAAGATCACCCGGTCGGCCCACGACGCCAGCTGGGCGTCATGGGTGACCACCACGCCGGCCACGCCCCGGTCGCAGGCCGACCTGATGAGGCGCATCACCGCCTCGCCATTTATCGAGTCGAGCGCGCCCGACGGCTCGTCGGCCAGGAGCAGCTGGCGGTCGCCGACGACGGCCCGGGCGATGGCGACCCGCTGGCGTTCACCGCCGGACAACTCGTCGGGAAAGCGCGAGGCCCGGTCGGCCAGTCCCAGCTGCTCCAGGGCGGCGACACCCGACGCCCGGGCCGCTCGGGCGGGCACACCGTCGAGCTCAAGAGGCAGCGACACGTTCTCGGCCGCGGTGAGCCCGGCCAAGAGATTGAAGTCCTGGAAGACGTACCCGATCGACTGGCGGCGCAGCCGGGCCCGTTCGTTGCGGGACATGCCGGACAAGGTGTGGCCGGCGACGACAACCTCGCCGCTGGACGGGTCCTCCAAGCTGCCGGCGATGGTCAAGAGCGTGCTCTTGCCCGAGCCGCTCGGACCCATGACGGCCACCAGTTCACCGGCATCGACGGCCAGGTTGACGTCGCGCAGCGCCTGCACCTCGGTGGGGCCGGTGCCGTACCGCTTCGCGACCTGACGCAACTCCAACGCCATCATCGTCTTCCTCCCACTCTCCGGCGCATCTTGGGCAACGGCCACGCAGGACTGGCCTCGGCGACGCCGGCGGTGCCCGATCGCTTGATGCGGCCGTCGGCGGCGTCGAGCCACCGGATCACCGAATCCAGCCGGAACAGCTCGGCGTCGACTACCAACGCGAACCCGAGGTCCACGTCGGCCTCGTCCTGCTTGAGGCGGGTCCACTGCTGCATCAGCTCGACCAGGTAGCGGCGGTGGACCTGGATCACCTCGTGCACGTCGACGCCCGGAGCCCGCAGTGCCACCAGCACCTTGATGACCAGTTCGTCTCGTGGGGGCGAGGACAGGTCCGGAGGCGTCCGCAGCCAGCGGGCCAGCTCGTCGTGGCCGGCGACGGTGATCCGGAACAGCTTCTGGGGGCCGTCGTCCTCGGCGGAATCCTCGGATTCGATCATCCCGTCGCGTTCCAGCCGGTGCAGGGTGGTGTACACCTGTCCCACATTCAACGGCCACACCTCGCCGGTTCGGGCCTCGAACTCCAGGCGCAGCTGCAGGCCGTACTTGGGGGCCTCGCTCAGCAGGGCCAGCACGGCATGACGGACGCTCACCGCGAAACCGCCTCGGGATGTCGCTTATCGGGTTTGATACTGAGTATCCTACTGGTTAAGTGCGGCACGGGCAAGCCAACCATCCGCATCTTCAGCGTCGGTTAGGTGACGGGGGCCGGTTCCCCCAGGGCGCTGGACGCCAGGAAGGGGTCCCAGTCGCAGACGGCGGTGCCATGGGCAATGACGGAACGGCCGAATTCCACCGCGGCGGCGTGCGGGTCGGCGGTGGCGATCGCGTCGTCCCAGTCGAAGAGGTACTCGCCCAGGCCGTCGTCCCATCGGGCCGGCGGCGGGGAAACAGGGCCGTGGGCGAAGCTGTCCGGGGCGGGCATGGCGAAGGCGTAGAACGCCGCCTTCCCGTACCGGGCGTCACCCGGCCACCATCCCACCTCGATCTGTTCCGCGTTTCCCGCGTTGCGGGCGATGAACCCGCCCGACGGCGGGTCGACCGTCCGCCCCGAGAAG
>DATARN010000060.1:0-52577 GCA_036264135.1 Acidimicrobiales bacterium | reverse complement strand
TCAGTGAAGAATCCCATCCGCGACGGATGATTCTCGTAGCCCGCCGACGTGGCAGGATCGGCGCCGCCGAGCATCGACCCGGCCCCCTTTTCCCTCATCTTCAGATCTCCCGTCCTGTCTCCGCGGTGATCCCGGCGCGCCGGCGGTACTCCTTCACCAGCTGGAGGCGAGCCGGGCCGCGCGGGCGGCGTCCGGGACGAATGTCGCACGTCATGGCCTTGACCTCCTGAATATTCACGTTGGGATCGAGCGACAGGTGGGCCAGTTCATTGGCGGCGTCACCGACGGAATAGCCGTTCGGGCCCCAGTGGTAGGGCAGCCCAATTTGATGCAGCGGCTTGCCATTTACCGTGAGCGACGGAATTCGCTCGGTGACCATCACCCGCGCCTCGATGGCGGCTCGGGCGGTGACGATTGTGGCCCATCCGAGGTGCTCGAGGCCCCGCTCGGCGGCCAATTCCGGCGAGATCTCGCAAAACATTTCCGGCTGGAGCTCCGACAGGTACGGGAGCCATCGGGACATGCCGCCGGCGGTGTGGTGCTCGGTGAGCCGGTAGGTGGTCGCCAGGTAGGGAAAGACGTCGCTGGTCGGCGAGCCGGCGTCGGGATGGAACAGGTTGTTCCCACCGGCAGGGGGCATCATCTGGCGCGCCGGGTTGCGCTGCTGGCGGTAGAGCAGGTTCGGAGACGAGCTTTCCTGCGGCTCATAGTGGGTCGGCAACGGGCCGTCGCTGAGGCCCGCCGGGGCGAACAGCCACGCCTTGCCGTCGGCTTGCATGATGAAGGGATCGTCGCCGCTCAGGGCGTCGGGGCCCCGCGCGTCGGGCGGCGGCCGGTAGCTGGGCGCCTTGTCGGGGACAAAGTCGGGAACGTCATGGCCCGTCCATTTTCCCGCCTTCTCGTCCCACCAGATATACGCCTTGCGTTTGCTCCACGGCTTTCCATCCGGGTCCGCCGACGCCCGGTTGTACAACATGCGACGATTGGCCGGCCACGCCCAGCCCCACTCCGGTGCTACCCAATTCTGCTCGGATCCCGGCTTGCGCCGGGCCGCCTGATTTATACCGTCGGCGTGGCAACCGCAATAAATCCAGCAGCCGCAGGTCGTCGAGCCGTCGCCTTTCAACTCGGTGTAGCTTGACAACGGTTCGCCTTTGGCGTTCCAGCCGTTGATCTCCGCCTGCACCGCCTCGGCGTCGGGTTCGTCGATACGGCCCGAGGTGGGATACTCCCACGCCAGGTCGAGTACGGGTCGGTCCATCGGATCGTCCGAGCCGGCCAGTTTCTCGCGGATGCGGCGGCCCAGGTGGTACATGAACCACAGGTCGCTTCGGGCGTCGCCCGCCGGTTCCACCGCCGTGTGGTGCCATTGCAGGAGGCGCTGGGTGTTGGTGAAGCTGCCGTCTTTCTCGGTGTGGGCGGCAGCGGGCAGAAAGAACACTTCGGTGGCGATGTCGTCGGTTCGCAGTTCCCCGGTCTCGATTTCCGGGCCGTCCTTCCACCATGTCGCACTTTCGATCATCGAAAAGTCACGCACGACCAACCACTCGAGGTTGGCCATCCCGAGGCGCTGGAGGCGGGCGTTGGCCGAACCGACGGCCGGATTTTCCCCCATGAGAAAGTAGCCCTTGCACGTGCCGGCCATTTGCGCCAGGACGGTTTCGTAGGTGCTATGGGTACCGGTGAGCCGCGGCAGGTAGTCGAAGCAGAAGTCGTTGTCGGCGGTGGCGGCGTCTCCGTAATAGGCCTTGAGAAGGCTCACAATGTACGACCGCATATTTGCCCAGAAGCCTTTTTCCGCTGACTCCGCCTCTACAAAGTCGTTTAAGCCGTCATGCTGGTGGGCGTGGGGCATGGGGATGTAGCCTGGCAGGATGTTGAACAGGGTGGGGATGTCGGTGGAACCCTGGATGGAGGCATGGCCCCGCAGCGCCAATATCCCGCCGCCGGGACGGCCGATATTTCCGAGAAGTGTCTGCAGGATGGCGGCGGTGCGGATGTACTGCACGCCCACGGTGTGCTGGGTCCAGCCCACCGCGTAGCAGAACGCTGTTGTCCGGTCGGGCCCCGAGTTGGAGGAGATCAGGTCGCACACCCGCAGAAAGAGGTCCTGGGGTACGCCGCAGGTCTGTTCGACCATTTCTGGCGTGTAGCGGGAGAAGTGACGTTTCACGACCTGGAACACGCAGCGCGGGTGCTCCATGGTGTCGTCCCTCTGCACCTCGCCCCGCGTGATTCCCTGGATGCCGGGGCCGCCCGAACCGTAGGAGTGGCCCTTGGCCGAGTCCTTGACCGAGGGGCTGGTGTGGCCGCCCTCCGCCCCTTGGTCGCCGTCCGTCTGCTCGTCGCGCCGGCCGGCGGCGGCGGGCTCGTCGACCCCTTCGTACTGCCACGACGACGAGTCGTAGGCGCGCTTGTCGGCGTCGAAACCTGAGAACAGTCCCTCGAGGTCTTCGGTGTCGACAAAGTCGTCGGTGAGCAGCACCGGGCCATTGGTGTAGGCCACCACGTAATCCCGGAAGTACCGGTCGTTGGTGAGGACGTAGTTGATGATCCCGCCCAGGAAGGCGATGTCGCTGCCCGCCCGGAGGGGCACGTGGACATCGGAAACGGCGCTCGTCCGGTTGAACCGGGGATCGACATTGATGAGCACGGCGCCGCGGGCCTTGGCCTCCATCACCCACTGGAAGCCCACCGGATGGCATTCCGCCATGTTGGAGCCCTCGATGACGATGCAGTCGGCGTTCTGCAGGTCCTGCTGGAAGGTGGTGGCGCCGCCCCTACCGAATGATGTCCCCAGACCGGGGACGGTGGAGCTGTGTCAGATGCGGGCCTGGTTCTCGATCTGGATGGCGCCGAGGGCGGTGAACAGCTTCTTGATGAGGTAGTTCTCCTCGTTGTCCAAGGTGGCGCCGCCGAGATGGGCGAATCCCAGGGTGCGCCGCACACGCTTGCCCTCGTCCTCCCACTGCCACCCGTCCCGCCGCGCCTTGATGACCCGGTCGGCGATCATGTCCATGGCCCGGTCGAGGGAGAGATCCTCCCAGTCGGTGCCATGGGGCCGCCGGTATCGCACCCGGTACTCCCGGGCTTGGCCTGTCGTCAGCTGCAGGGACGCCGAGCCCTTGGGGCACAGTCGGCCCCGGCTGATAGGGGAGTCGGGATCGCCCTCGATCTGGGTGACCCTCCCGTTTTGGACATAGACGTTCTGGCCGCACCCGACGGCGCAATAGGGGCAGATCGACTTCACGATCCGATCGGCGGTCGCCACCCGGGGCTGCAGCTCGTCGGTGGCGGGGCTCTTCACGGCTGCGCCCCGTCCGAAACGGTCCTTGGTCGCGAACTGCCGGAGTGCGGGCCAGCCGCCGCCCGGTCGTTGTCTGATGTTCAACCCGATTCCGTCCGGTTACCGGTTCAGTCCTGCTTGCGGGCGATGGCCTGGCCGAGCTGCAGCTTGGACATCTTCGCTCGGCCGCTGACACCAAGCTTCTTGGCCCGCTCGTACAGCTCCTTTTTGCTGTGGCCTTCAACGTCCACGCCGCCCGCCGTCTCGCCGCCGCCGGTCCGTCCGTGCTTGGCCCGCTCGTCCGACGGTCCCTTCTTCTTCTTGGGCTCCCAATGGTCGCCGACCTTTTCGAAGCTGTGCTTCAACGAGGCGAACGCGGTGCGGTGGGCCTGCTCCTCCGAGTCGTACTCCTCGTGGGCCGACTCGAGCGTCTTGGCATAGGTGCGCTGGGCCTTAGGCGACGACCGCTGGATCGTGCCGGGCAGGTCCTCCTTGGTGTCCTTGGGCATGGCAGATCTCCCTGAGAGGCTCTCATTTGCCACCTTCCCACCTCCGGCGGCGTCTAACCCTCCGGTCGATGCGCAGCGCCCGAACCGAGCGAGTACCCCAGGGGATTGCGGACCGCTCCCTCGGTTGCCTGATTCGACTTGAACAACCCCATTGCCCCTCTTCTACCCAAGGGGGGATGGGGCGAAGATTGTCAACGCCGGCTGGCGACGACCTCCGTGGCCGCCAGCAGGTGGTCTGGGTCGGGGGGACCGGTGTAGCGAATACCGTTGATGAAGAACGTCGGCGTACCCGCCACCCCGCTGTGGACCCCGCTCAGGAAGTCTTCCTGCACCCTGGGGGCGTGCCGGTGTTCGACCAGGTCCACCTGGAACGCCCCAACATCCAGCCCAAGCGCGGCGGCGCGTGCGACGAGGTCGGGGGGCGCCAGGTGTTGCTGGTCGGCGAAGAGGAGGTCGTGCATATCCCAGAAGCTGCCCTGGGCGCCCGATGCCTCCGCCGCCTCGGCCGCGATCGAGGCGTAGGGGTGCACCCCGACCAACGGGAAGTGGCGGAAGGCGAACCGCAGCTCCGATCCCATTTCCTCTCGCACGGCCTCGATTGCCGGTACCGCGGCTCCGCAGAACGGGCACTGGTAATCCCCGTACTCGAGAAGGGTGACGGGGGCGTCAGCCGGTCCCCTGAGGTGGTCACGTTCGGGCGAGACCGGCAACGCCAGATCCCGTCCCCATGTGGTCATGTGTGTCACAGGCCCAACGTCGCGCTCGGCTCGGAAATGCGCCTCACGCGGCCGCGTAGTTCTCCACAGGGGTGCGAGGGTGTCGGCGGGTATGCCTCCGCGGGGTCCGCACGCGGGATGGCCTGACACCGATCTGCAATCGCTGTTGCGGTAACCCGCGTTTCGGCCGTCGAGGACAGGGGAATCCTGCAGGCATGCCGGCAACCGCTCCCGATTCCCGGGACCTCCTGGCTGCCCTCGACGAGGTCGTGGAATCACTGGAACACGCGTGCGCCGAGGGCCAGCGGGCCGCCGAATGTGCCAGATCGCTCCGGGAGCAGTGCGGTCAGGGGACGTCCTGGCGGGAGTTGCTCGCCGGCGCCGACGAGGCGCCGCTGGTCCGGCAAGTGGCCGAGGTGCTGAGAAACCTCGGCGAGGCGAGCGGCCGCCTACGGCGAGCCGAGGCGCGAGCCCTCCACGCCGAGGGTCTGACGACCGAGAGCATCGCCAGGCTGTTCGGCGTGACCCGCCAGCGGGTCTCGGTCCTGCTGTCCTCCTCCCGTCGGGGGTAGCCCTTTTCGCCCCTCGATCAGCGAGAGCGAGGGTCGAGGCTGGCAGGCGTGGCGCCCTCGATCAGTGAGACGGTGTCGAACCAGCCGCAGGCGATGTCCCCGCCGGGCGGGGGCCGGTCGAAATGGATGACGTAGGGCTTGATGTCGACGACCGGTGTGCCGTCGACCAGGTCGACGCCGGCGAACTGGATTCGGCCGGCGGCGACGTCGAGGATGCGCACCAGGCTCAGCCCGATGGGATTGATCCGGCGGGGGCCGCGGCTGGCGAGGACGCCGATCTCGCGCCGTTGGCTTTGGAGCAGGAACGGGACCGAGCGCAGCGGAGGCGCGCTCTGCGCCGGCTCGGACGAGCGCAGATCGCCGAGCCAACTGAGGATCCACGCATAGTCGAACTCCTCCAGGCCGTCGAGCGCCGCCGCGAAAGCGGCGTCGACCTCGATCGTGCCCGTTTCGGTTGGGTTGAGGGACGACTGCACCGGGGTGTGGGCCCGATCGAGGCGGCCGGTCCGGACGACCCCGATGGTGATCAGGGCCGGAAGGAGCCCCGGCGCCCGATGGTCGTCGGTCACGGCTGCGCTTCCCTCCCTCCGCTCGCCTGGGCGGTCCGCGGCACCCTATCCAAAAGGATGGGGACCCGTCCGACGGGGACAAGGAGGGGCCAGAAACGTCGTATACTGGGCTGAACCCTCCGAGGGAACTGCGGCTTGGTCCCACCGGACCCCCGCTGAGCAGGCAAATTAAGCGTTTGCTGAACTCAGCGTTGACGGTTCCTCCAGGCAACTGCGAAGCTCTCGCTTGCAAGGTTTGGACCGAAAGGTGTCGGTCTGGGATGTAGGGGGTCGCCGTGAAATCACGGCAGCAATCGAGAAGGTGCTCGGCCTCGCAGCGTTAGCCGGCCGCGTCATCGATTCTGCCGCATGTTCGACCACCAATCGATCGCAACACGTCACCGAGAGTGGGAGCGCGTCATGGAGCAAGACGGACATAGCCGGGGAAACCCGCGACTTTTCGAACTGATCGAGGGAGCACCGAAGGTGGGGACGGGAAAGAGCCCGACCATCTGGGGTTGGCCTCAGATCACCGACTACCTGAAGATCGCCGGCCAGCCGGTGCAGGGCCCGTGGCCTCCACACCAGGAGCCCCGCCCGGACCCCGAAGAAGAATCGTTGCCGGTCGCCGTCGCCGACCCGCAGGGTCGCCGTGGCGGCCCGGCTCGGGCCCAGCGTGTGAGCCTGCGCGACCAGCAGCGCTAGGCATCACCGTCCAATCCATTCCAACCAAGGTCCTGTGAGGGGGTCGCATGTTTCCACCTCGGTTCCGTTACGAGGCGCCGTATTCGCTCGACGAAGCGCTTGATCTGCTTAACAACTATGGAGATGAGGCGAAGGTGATGGCCGGAGGCCAGAGCCTCCTGCCGCTCATGAAATTGCGCTTCGCGTCGCCGGAAATGATCGTCGATATCAACAATCTTCCCGGCCTGTCCTATCACCGCACCGACGGCGACGGGACGCTCCGCATCGGGGCCTTGTGCCGCCACGCCGAGCTGGAGCGCTCGTCACTGCTGCAGCAGTCGCAACCCACCATGGCGGCGTGCGCCCCGATGATCGCCGACCCCATGGTCCGCAACCGGGGGACACTGGTCGGCTCTCTGTGTCATGCCGACCCCCAGGGTGACTGGGCATCGGTGATGATGGCGCTCGACGGATATGTCGTGGCCAAATCGGTCAACGGCACCCGCAATATCCCGGTGGCGGATTTCGTCAGCGGCCCCTTCCAGAACACCTTGCGGGTCGGGGAGATCGCCGTCGAGGCCGTCGTGCCGGCGCCCAAGGCAAGCCTGAAAGGGAACTACCTGAAGCTCGAGCGGCGGGTCGGCGACTTCGCCACCGTCGGCGTCGCCGTGGCGGTCGAAAGTTCGGGCTACCAGGTAACCCGAGCGGGGATCGGCCTCACGGGGGTCGGCTCGGCCACCATCAACGCCAGTCAGGCCGCCGCCGCCCTGGTCGGCAAGCAACTGTCTCCATCCTTAATCGAGGAGGTCGCGTATCTGGCGGCCCAAGCCTCCAACCCGAGGAGCGATCACCGTGGTAGTGCAACGTATAAGCGGCACGTCGTCGGCATGTTCGTCGAGCGCATCCTGACTGGAATCGCCTGACATGACCAGCCTCTACGAAACCAGAAGAGATCCCGCGGCTGCCGATGTTCCGACCCGCCAGATCACCGTCACCGTCAATGGCGAGCGCCGCACGATGATCGTGGAGCCCCGCCTGCTCCTGGCCCACATGTTGCGCCAGGCGCTGGGCCTGACGGGCACCCATACCGGTTGCGACACCACCAACTGCGGCTGCTGCACCGTTCTCTACGACGGCAAGCCGATCAAGTCGTGCACCATGCTGGCCGTGCAGGCCGACGGTCACGAGGTCACGACCGTCGAGGGACTGGCGATGGCGAGCGAGCTGCACCCCATCCAGGAAGGCTTCCGTGACGAGCACGGGTTGCAGTGCGGGTTTTGCACCCCGGGAATGATGCTCGCCTCCAAAGCTTTGCTCGACGAAAACCCCAATCCCTCGGAAGAAGACATCCGCTGGGCCCTTTCGGGCAACCTGTGCCGTTGTACTGGATATCAGAACATTGTGAAATCCGTTATGTGGGCCGCGGAAAAGCTCCGGTCCATGTAGTGGTCTGCCAACTAGGACGGAAAACTCGGACGGAAGAGGTAGGAACGTGACCGCACTGGACGAAATCAAGATCGGTGGTATCGGCGCCAGCCGACTGCGCGTAGAGGACGACCGGTTCATCCGGGGCAAGGGCAAGTACATCGACGACATCGTGTTGCCGGGGATGTTGCACATGGAAATTCTCCGCAGCCCGTTGGCCCACGCCCGGATCATTTCCATCGATACGAGCAAGGCGTGGCAGATCCCGGGCGTGCGTATGGTCATGACCGGCGACATGATGGAAACGCGCAACCTGGCCTGGATGCCGACGCTGTCGTACGACACCCAGGCGGTGCTGGCCACGGACAAGGTCCGCTTCCAGGGCCAGGAAGTGGCGTGCGTCATCGCCGACGACCCGTATATCGCCCGCGACGGTGTCGAAGCCATCCAGGTGGAATACGACCCGCTGCCCGCGATCGTCAACCCATGGCAGGCCCTCGCTCCCGACGCCCCCATCATCCGTGATGACAAGCTGGGCCAGGAAAACAACATCTGCATGAACTGGGAAGTGGGCGACAAGGCAGGCACCGATCGGGCCTTCGAGCAGGCCGATGTCGTTTCCCGTCTGCAGCTCCATTACCCCCGGTCCCATCCCTCGCCCATCGAGTGCTGCGGCTCCGTGGCTGACTTCGACCCGGCGACCCAGAAGCTGACCGTCTACATGACGACCCAGGCACCCCACATCATCCGGGCGGCCGTGGCCCTCGTCGCCGAGCTCCCCGAGCACATGATCCGCATCGTGGCGCCCGATATCGGCGGTGGGTTTGGCAACAAGGTGCCGGTGTATCCCGGGTACGTCTGCTCGATCCTCGCCTCCATCCTCTGCCGGGCGCCGGTGAAGTGGATCGAGGACAAGACCGGCAACCTGATCTCGACCGGGTTCGGGCGGGACATCTATCTGACCGGCGAGCTGGCGATGCGCAAGGACGGTCGAATCCTGGGCATGCGGATGCACACCGATTCGGACCACGGTGCCTTCTTCTCCGACGCCCAGCCGAGCAAGTTCAAGATCGGCCTGATGCACTCCACCTTCGCCTGCTACGACATTCCTTATGCCCATTTGACGGCCCAGGGGACGTACACCAACAAGGCTCCCGGGGGTGTCGCCTACCGGTGCTCCTTCCGGGTCACCGAAGCCATGTTCTTCCAAGAGCGGATGGTCCAGCAGGCCGCGTACGACGCCGGCATCGACCAGGCCGAGTTCCGCCGGATGAACTTCGTCAAGGACGACATGTTCCCCTACCGGACGCCGTTCGGCTTCCTCCTCGACTCGGGCCAGTACGCCAAGTGCCTCGATGTCGGGCTACAGGCCATCGGCTACGAGAACTTCCAGCGGCAAAAGGAGGAGGCCAAGGCCCGGGGTCGGATCCTCGGCATCGGCATCTCCACCATGAGCGAGCCGCTCGGTGCGGGCAACAGTCGCGAGTACGACATCCTCGGCATCAAGATGTTCGACTCCGCCGAGTTGCGGGTCCACATGACCGGCAAGGCCATCCTCCGCACCGGTGCTCGAACCCAGGGCCAGGGCCATGAGACGACGTGGGCGCAGATCGTGGCCCACGAGCTCGGGATCCCGTCCTACGACGTCCTCGTCGAGGAGGGCGACACGGACACCGCACCCTTCGGCATGGGCACCTACGCCTCCCGGAGCACGCCCGTCGCGGGTGCCGCGGTAGCCATGGTGTCCCGCAAGGTGCGGGCCAAGGCCAGGAAGCTTGCCGCACACCTCCTCGAGGTTTCGGAGGAAGACGTCGAGTGGGAACTCGGTCGGTTCTATGTTCGAAGCTCTCCTGACCGGGGCGTGACGATCCAGGAATGCGCCATGGCGGCGTACAGCAACATGCCCGACGGCATGGAGCCGGGACTGGAAAATAACGCCTACTACGACCCGCCCAACCTCACCTGGCCGTTCGCCTGCTACATCGCCACGGTGGAAGTCGACCCCGACACCGGAGTGTGGGACGTGCTGCACTTCGTGGCGGTCGACGATTGCGGGGTGCGGATCAACCCCATGATCGTGGAAGGCCAGATCATGGGTGGGCTGACCGAGGCGTATGCCATGGCCAACATGCAGTTCATCACCTTCGACGCGGAGGGCAACTGTGTCGGGGCGAACTACATGGACTACCTGCTGCCGACGGCCTGGGAAACGCCCGGTTGGGAGCTTCATGAGGTCGTCACGCCGTGTCCGCACCATCCCATCGGCGCCAAGGGCGTCGGCGAGTGCGCCGCCGTGGGCGGACCCGCCGCCTTCGTGAACGCCGTCATGGATGCGGTCAAGGACTATGGCGTCCGCAACATCGACATGCCTGTCCTTCCCGACCGGGTGTGGGAAGCCATCACCTACGGCCGGGACGTGTCCGGTGCGCCGCCCGTCAAGACCGACGCCGAGTAAGCGAACACGGCGATGGACCATCGGGGGGAGGGTTGGGCCGTCCTGGAACAGGCCGGTGAACTGAAGCGGCAAGGCGAGGCATTCGCTCTCGCCACCGTCGTGTGGCGGCAAGGCCCATCGTCGGGGAAGCAGGGATGTCGCGCCATCATCACCGCCTCGGGCGAGCTCCACGGTTGGATCGGTGGGGCCTGCGCCGAGCCGGCGGTGATCCGCGAAGCCAAGGAGGTGATCTCCGAGGGCGAACCGCGCCTTCTGCTGCTCGGTACCTCCGAGCAGTTTGGTGCCGCCGTCCCCGACGGGATAGCGGTGGTGCCGATCTCCTGTCAGAGCGAGGGCGCCCTGGAGGTTTATATCGAGCCGGTGCTGCCGGCCCCTCACCTGGTCGTGGTTGGCCGTTCCCCCATGGTCAACACGCTGCTCGCGCTCGCCGAGGCTGTCGGGTGGCGCACCGATCGGGTGGACAGCCCCGAGTTTTCGCCCCGCTTTTCGCTGGCCTGTGCCAATGCCCGGTCCATGGTCATCGTGGCCACCCAGGGCCACGGGGACGAGGAGGGAATAGAGGAGGCCGTGGCCGCCCGTCCCGCCTACATCGGTTTGGTGGCCTCGTCCAAGCGAGGCCAGGCCGTCCTCGGGTACCTGGCTGAGCGGGGCGTGGCGAGGGACCAACTCGATCGGGTGAGTGTCCCCGCCGGCCTGGACCTCGGTCCCACCTCCCATCGGGAGATGGCGGTCGCCATCCTGGCCGACCTTGTCCGGTTCCGGGCGTCGGGGGAGCTGGCGGTGGTGGATGCGCCGGCGGCGCGGGAAACCGCCGAGGTGGCCGACGCCATTGACCCGGTCTGCGGCATGACCGTGACGCCGAGCGACGCCGGGTACCAGTACCAGCATGACGGCGCCACCTATTACTTTTGCTGCCCCGGTTGTCGCCGGAGTTTTGAGAAGGATCCTGCCGTCTACGTGAAAGAAGATGCACCATGCTGATAAAGAACGATTTCGTGGTCGCGGCACCGGTCGAAACGGTGTGGAAGTATTTCGACGACATCCCAACCGTGGCGGCCTGCCTCCCCGGTGCGGAAATCACCGACAACCTCGGCGACAACCGCTACAAGGGCCGGGTGGCGGTGCGAATGGGCCCGGTGAAGCTGAGGTTCGGCGGCATCGCCAACATCGTCGAGCGCAACGACTCGGCCAAGCGCATGCGGGTCCAGGCCTCCGGTTCGGAAGAAGGCGGCAAGGGCCAGGCCGAGATGAACCTGACCGCCAGCCTGAGTGGGACCGGCGGCGGGACCCGGGTGCTAGTCGAGCAAGATCTGCTCTTGTCCGGGGCGGCAGCCCAGTACGGACGGGGGATGATCTCCGACGTCACCTCGGTCTTGATGAACCAGTTCGCATCCAACCTGCAAAGCCGGATCGGCGCCGCCGAGCGCGGTGAGGCCGTCCGCACGTCGGGCGCCCGCTCGGCATCGGGCCTCTCGATCGGTTTTTCCGCCATGATGCTGGCCCTGAAGCGGGCCTTCCGTCGCTTCTTCGCCCCTTATCAGCCCACCGCCCGTTAGGAGACCAGACCATGCTTTGGTGGATCGGCGACGCAGTACTTTTAGTCGTTATCTTCCCCCTCGTCCTCGTCCTGCTCAACTATGTCCTCACCGCCATCGAGCGGATCCGAGGAGCCTGTGACGAGATTCTCCGTCGGGGCGTGGCCCTGACCGCGGACCTCGACTACCTCCCCGAGAACCTGAACAAGGTGAACCAGACCGTCGATGAGGTCGCCGTCGGTGCTGTCCGCTATGCGGGTTCCATTTCCCGCCTCCTCGGATAAAGAGAAAGGACTCTTCAATGGCACCCCAAGCATGGGTAACCTTGGCGATCGGCGCGCTGATCGTCGGGTTTACCGCCATCGCCCTGATCCGCATCATCGTCCACTTGGTCCACGTCCGCATGGTCCTCGGGACCGTCGTCGTCGGCGTGCTGACCATCGACCGGCAAACCGAACCGGTTGGTCCCGCCATCGCGGCAGTGAATGCCAGCCTCAGGCCGGTTCGCAACTTCGCCGAGTCGGTCTAACCCAGCGAGAAGGAGTAACCATATGCCCCAGTTCCAATGCGGTAGCCCGGTGTGCAAAAGCAGGTTCTCGGCCTCGACCCGGCACGAACTGATGTCCAAGGTCGCCGAGCACGTCCGCACCGTCCACCAGATCCCCGTCCCGACCCAGTCGATCCTGAGCTATCTCGAGGCCACTGCGGTCACCGACGACGGCGCATCCCGAGAGGCAAAGTAGGGCCGCCATGCACACCTTTGCCGTCATCGGGGCGACGCCCCACAGCTTTTTCCTCGGGTACGTCATCACCATCGTCGTGACCCTGGTCGTTGTGGCCCTTCTGACGCCGGTCATCGTGCTGGCCTTCCAGATCGGCAAGATCGCCACCATGATCGACTCAGGCCTGAAGGTCGCGGTGCGCAATACCGCCCCGTTGACCGGTCTGAACGACACCATCGAAAGTGCGGAAGTTATCGTCGACGGCCTCTACCGTGGACGCAAGAAGCTAGGAGGGTGACGCCGGTGCTTGCGGTAACGCAGACCAATTACCATTACTGGACGATCGCGATCGTCGGCGGGATCATTATCATTGTCGCCGCCGCGACCCTGCTCAGCCTGCTGATCTGGGCCATCACGATCATCGACAAGCGGGTCGTCGCCATCAACCGGACCCTTCGGGCCGCTGAGGCGAATGTCTCCAACACCCGCTTGATCCCTGCGACTGCCGATCGGGTGGAGGCAGTCCTGAATGAGGGTCTCGAACACCACCTGTTCCTCGGCCGGGTTCTCGGAAAGGTACGAATGTGAGAACGAACTCCACCCTGATCGCGCTGTCGGTCATCGATGTCACCGCCCTGCTCATCGGCCTCTCGGTCTACCTGGGTTGGGCCGGTTTCCTGCTTACCCGGATCGCCGGCAACCTGGAAACGGCAGCCGACATCGTGGGCCAGATCGTGGACCACGCTGACGAGATCCCCCCGGGTATCGACCACATCCTGCGCACCGGTGGCGTCGTGGCCGGCGCCCTGCCGCTGCTCTACGGCATGGCGGAGGGCATCGTCACAGGCGTCACGCCGACGCCGGCGCCCGAGGATCGCCCGGTGCGTCCGCCGGCCCGTCCCGCGTCGGGGCGGCGTCGTTCCCGTATGCACGAAGCCATCGGGTACCGCGGCTAGCAATAGCCGCCGGAGACTTAGACGGGGTCGACGTCCCGGCTGGTGGAAAGCCGCCGGGTGGTGTTTTGGGCCTCGTCGAAGTCGCCGATCCACTCGTCCTTCCAGGCCCGGTCGTACTGCTGCGGGTTGCACGATGGGTTGTAAATGGCGCACAGCTCCTGGGCGATCTGTTCACGATGGGATCGCAGGCCCCCAGGAACATCGAAGGTGCAGATGTACACCTTGTATTTGTCGCCGGCTCGCTTGATCCACGACGGCGCCCGCGGGTGCTTGAACGGAAAACGTTCCTGGGAAAGGTCGTCGGAGTGGTCGACGTAAATGACCGCGTACTTTTCCGGCTTCTTCTCGGGCTCGGGCTTGTACACGATGGCGTACACCGCCGGCGCAGCAGGAGGCGTCCACCCGGCCAGGAGGCGTGGTCCGTCGAAGGAATACCCGCCAAGCGAGCCCAGTCTGATCATGAGATGTAGTCCTCGTCGTCGTCGTCTTCTTCGCTGGCCGCTTCGACACGTACAATCGGGCCGATCGGCAGCCCCGCCGCGGTCGCGCACCGCACGAATTCCGCCGTCGCCTTCGTGATCGCTTCCTCCCGGCTCCCGGCCAGCACCATCAGCTGGGCGCCGTAGCGAGTGGTCCCGATCCCAGTGGCGAACCCGTTGCTCGGGGCGACGGCGTCGGCCAACTCCACAATCTCCTCCCGGGACATCTCCCGGTCGGCCTGGGCCTCGAGGCCGACACTCCATTGCATACCGGCGTCTCCTCCCGATCCGGCTAACTGAGGTTTGGCAGCATGCCCGCCAACTCTTCCAGGCTGGCCAAGTCGTGGCCGGACAGCACGACATCGATATGCGGGGCGGCCACCATCATGCCGAGCGTGGTGGGCTTGAAGTCAACGTTATCGCCCTTGTGCGGGTTCATCCAGACCACCTTGAAGCACAGCCGGGCCAGTCGCTCCATGGCGCTGGCCAGAAGGCTCGGGTCACCGCGGTCGAGGCCGTCGGAGCAGATCACCACCACGCCGCCACGGCACAGCCCGCGCCGCCCCCAGACCCGGACGAAGCGGTCGAGGGAGTCGCCGATCCGGGTTCCCCCCTCCCAGTCCACGACCGCTTTGGCCGCCAGCTCTAGGGCCTGGTCGGGTTTGCGCTGGTCCATGGCCCGGGTGATCCGGGTGAGACGCGTTCCGAAGCAGAACACCTCCACTTTGGCCGCCGCCTGCTTGGCGGAATAGGCGAACTGGAGCAGGTTCCGCGAGTAGTCGGCCATGGACCCCGAGATGTCCAAAATGAGGATGAGGGGCCGGAGCCGGGTCTTCCGCTGTCGCCAGAAGAACTCCGATGGCTCGCCGTGCATGCGCATCGACTCCCTGACGGTGCGGCGCATGTCGGGCCGCCGTCCGGACCGGGCGCCGACGGTGCGGCGAGTGCGGCGCTTGGGCGGGGTCAACTTCATCCGCTTCATGATCCGCCGCAGGGCCGCCAGCTCCTCGGGCGTGCAGGCGGTGAACGACTTGTGCTTGAGGGTGTCGGCGTCCGACGCCATCAGGCCGAGCGTGGCCTCTTCCTCGGGCTTTTCCGCCTCTGGATCCTCGGTGGCGGGGACGGTCAGCGCCGCCTCGGTCTCGGCGGCGACATGAGCCTTGATCTTCAGGATCTGGGCGGCGGGGCTATGGAGTCCCAGGAAGTACCGCTTGAAGACTTCGGTGTAGGTCCTGATGTTGTCGTTCTTGTTGACGAGGGTGGCCAGGCCCCCGTAGTACAGGTCGAGGAGATCTGTAGGGTCGAGCGTCGCCATGGCGTCGCAATACGTCAGCACGTCCCCCGAACCGATGGACAGCCCGGCGGCCCGGAGTTCGTGGACGAAGTTGACGAGGACGCCGATGTACGGGTCTGGCTCAGGCACCGGAGGTGATCTCGTCCAAGTTTTCCCGGACGAGATCGAGGTCGTCGTGGTCCTTGATGATGGCGCCCAGGGTGTCTTCGGCGATGTCGGCGTCGAGATCGTCCTCGCCCAACACATCCAGGGTCCGCACCCAGTCGATGGTCTCGGCCACCCCGGGCGGCTTGGCCAGGTCCATTTCCCGCAACCGGTTGACGGCCCCCACCACCTTCCGGGTCAGGTGGGCAGAGACGCCGGGCTCGCGGGTGAGGACGATGTCGATTTCTCGCTCCGGGCTCGGGAAGCCGATCCAGTGGTACAGGCACCGCCGCTTGAGGGCGTCATGGAGCTCGCGGGTGCGGTTCGAGGTGAGGATGACGATCGGCGCGCTCTCCGCCTTGATCGTGCCCACCTCGGGGATGCTGACCTGAAAGTCGTACAGCACCTCGAGCAGGAAGGCCTCGAACTCGTCGTCGGCCCGGTCCACTTCGTCGATCAGCAGGACGGCCTGGTCGCCCGCCCGCACCGCCTCAAGCAGGGGCCGCTCCAAGAGGAATTTCGGCCCGAACAGCTTCTCAACCGCGTCCTTCTCGGCGATCTCGTGCTCCGACAGCGCCCGGATGTGCAGCATCTGGCGGGCGTAGTCCCACTCGTAGAGTGCCTGGTTGGTGTCGATCCCCTCGTAACACTGCAGGCGGATCAGCTTGCGGCGGAAGAGGGTCGCCAGCACCTTCGCCAACTCCGTCTTGCCGACACCCACCTCACCTTCGAGGAGGAGCGGTCGCTCCAACTGGAGGGAAACGAAGAGCGCGGTGGCGAGCCCGCGGTCGGCAAGATATCCACCCTGCCGCAACAGTTCGGTGAGCTTGCCGACCGTCGGCGGACAATCCATCCGCGTATCTCCTTTGCCGCTATGGCTTGGGGGTGGAAATCTCTTCGTTGCCGAAGATCAGGTCGGCCAGGCTGCCGCCCTTGGTGTTGACTTTGCCTTCGGCCGCCAGCTTGTTCTTCCACGCACTCTGGAGGTCTTCGCCGCCCGCCTCGTCGACCAGACCGTCGAAGCCCATGTGAACGGCATTGCGGCACTGCTTCTTCGAGGCCCCATCGCACGCCTCGTCGATCTCGGCGATGCTTTGTCCCTCTTTCTGCCACACAGTGCGGAGGACATCGAGGGCTTCGTCAGATTGTGTCGCCATCTTGTAGGTACCTTTCATCCGCGTGCGTATTCTCTTGCCTCAACTCTATCCGGTCGATGCCAGTTTCATTGAAGACGGACGCGAGATTCCGACCAGCGCGCGCTAGCGTCACCCCGGCGGGGCAGGTCTCGGGCCGGAGGGCATCGATCGAGTCGAGATGGCGGCGGGTAGGGGGAATGGACGGCGGGACCGCCCGCTGAATGGGCTGCGGCGCCACCGCTGGGTGGTCATCGCCCTTGCCTACACCGCTGTCGTCATCATCGGCAACCTGGCGGTGGGACGCCACCAGAGCCTGACAGGGTTGCTGGCCATCACGCCCGTCCTGGTGTCGTTCGAGTGGGAGTGGCGGGCGACCGCGGCGTGGTCGCTGTTGCCCTTGGTGGTGGCCGGAACCGACCTGTTCGGCTACAACCAGGAGCCGTCCCAGGTGATGTTTTACCGCCTCGGAGCGGTGGCGGTGGGGACCGCCCTGGGCCTGTACGCCTCGGTTGACCGGGTCCGCGTCGAGGCGGCTCTCGCCGCCCGGCGAGCGCACGAGGATGCCCAACGCCAGGCTGAAACTCAGGCGGCGGAGGAGCACCGCCGGCACGCCGCCGCCGCCGCGCTGGCGGACGCGGTCGGGACGGAGGAGGTGCTGGGCGCCATCTTCACCCACGCCATCGGGGCAGTGGGAGGCAACAGCATCGGGGTGTGGCTCCTCGACCCCAACGGCGAGTACATCCGCTTCGGCGGCGGCGCCGGCTATGTGCCCGGTTCCCCGGAGGCGGTGGCGTCGGTGCCGACGGGCAGCGATCTGCCGGCGGCGATCGTCGTCCGGGAGGGAAGGACCGTGACCTACCGGTCCCGCCAGGAACGCGATCGGCGCTGGCCGGCGCTGGCGGCGCTGGCGACCAACGTCGACGCCATGGCCATCCTGCCGCTGCGAGCCCGCGGCCGGGTGTTCGGCTGCCTCTCGATCGGCTTCGCCGACCAGCGGGAGTTCACGGACCTTGAGCTCACCGCGCTGCTGATCGTCAGCGAGGAATGCGCCCTCGCCCTTGACCGCGCCGTCCTGCTCGACGCCGAGCGCCAGGCTCGCCGGACGCTCGAGTTCCTGGCCGAGGGCACGGCGCTGATGGTCAGCTCCCTCGAGGCCGACGAGATCCTGCAGCACCTGGTCCGCCTCGCCGTTCCCCGGCTGGCCGAATGGTGCGCCGTCTATGTCGCCGAAAACGAACGGTTCCGGCGGGCTGCCTTGGCCGTCGCCGGCCACCCCGAGGCGTCGGACGTGCTGGCCGGCGGGGACGAGGAGATCGGGTTCGACGTCGAGTCGGCGATCGCCGCCGCCTACCGCGACGGGACCATCCAGGTGATTCCCGATGTCGCCCGCGTGCTCGGCAGCCACAGCGGCCGTTATGGGGTCGCCACCCGAGCTCTCCTCGATCAGGCTGGCGTGCGATCGGCGGTCGCGGTGCCCATCGTGGCCGGCGGTAAGACGATCGGGGCCATGACGGTGGGCTACGCCGGCGACGGCGCCGAGCACCGCAACGACTTTGCCCTGCTCGGCCTGGCCGGCCGGGCGGGCATCGCCCTCGACAATGCCCGGCGCTATCGCATCCAGCTCGACGTGGCCCAAACTCTGACCGCCGCCCTTCTGCCCGACAGCCTCCCGGGCAGCGACAGCCTGATGTTCGCGGCCCGCTACATCCCGGCGTCGGGCGGGGTGGCGGGCGACTGGTACGAGGCCGAACCGTTGTCCGACGGCACCATCCTGTTCGGTGTGGGCGACGCCGCCGGTCACGGTCTGGCGGCGGCGTCAACGATGGCGCAGCTTCGCAACGGCGCCCGGGCCTTGGCGATGGCCGACATGTCGCCGGCGCAGATCCTCGGCTACTTGTCCCGCCTGGTCGATGATTCGCCCTCGAAAATCGCGACCGCCATCTACGGCCGGATCGACCCCACGACCGGTCGGGGCTTCTGGTCCAGCGCCGGACACCCCCCGCCGCTGCTCACGACCGCGGCTGGGGGCACCGAGTTCCTCGATTCGGCCACCATGGCCCTGGGCGTGGTCGACGATCCCAGCTATGTCGATGTGCCACTGGTGTTGGCGCCGGGTTCCACGCTCGTCTTGGTATCCGACGGGGTAATCGAGCGGCGCGACCAAAGTCTCGACGTCGGTATGGCCGCTCTTCGTGCCGCGGTGGCGAGAACATCTGGCCGCACTCCCGACGAGATGGCCGATGCCCTGGCGGAAGAGTTCTGCACCGAGCCGATGGATGACTGCTGCGTACTCATCGTCCGCTATCGCGGGTGAGCGGTAGGGAAAATGCCTCAAGCTGCCGGTCGCGTGGGACGAGATGAAAGAGGGAGCGGTATGTCGAGGGAGGACAGGTGCGCCACGCGACGGAACGATCGACGGGCGCCCGGTCTCGGCGCATCCTCGTCGTCGAGGACAACGTGATCAATCAGAAGGTCGCCGTCGCCCTCCTCACGCAGATGGGGTACGGCTGCGACGTGGCGACCGACGGTCGTCAGGCCCTTGAGTTCATGGACCAACGGCAGTATGGGGCGGTGTTGATGGACTGCCAGATGCCAGTCATGGACGGCTACGAGGCGACCCTGGAGATCCGCCGGCGGGAGGTGGACACCCACACGGCCATCGTGGCCATGACCGCCTCCGCCATGGCCGCCGATCGTGAGCGGTGCCTGGCCGTCGGGATGGACGACTACCTGGCCAAGCCGATCGACCGCCGGCTCCTGGCGTCGGTCCTCGACCAGTGCGTCGGTCAGGCCGCCGACGGCCCCTCCCCAGTCCCGCCTCCGGACGAGGACCCAGTCGACACCGAGGTGCTGGGGCAGTTGCGCCAGCTGGACGGCGGTCAGGGCCTGTACGACCAGCTGATGGAGGTGTTCCGCCGGGAGGCTGTGCCTCGTGTCCCGGAGTTGCGGCGAGCAGTGGCGAGCGGTGACCTGGCCGCCACCGCGGCGGTGGCCCACCTGCTGAAGGGATCGTGCTCGACCCTGGGTCTCCGGAGCCTCGGCTCCCTCCTCGATCGGATGGAGTGCCAGGCTCGCCAAGGTGATCCCACCGAACTTGCCGATGAGGCGGCGGCGGTAGAAATCGAGCTGGCCCGGGCGCTGGAACGGCTGGACCATCTGGACTGAGCCGCCGGCCGCCAGGCTCAGATTCAGGAATCCTGCTCCTTTCCTGGCGTCGACCCGAAGACGCGATTACTATCCGGGCCGTGTCGGATTTCACCGTCGGTCGACCACCGTCGTCGTCGAACTCCCGTCCCCTGACCGACCAGCCGGAGGAGCTGGTATGACCGCTCGCCTCATCCGTCTTGCCGCTGCCGCCGCCCTGCCGGTCGCCTTCGCCGCCTGCTCGAAGACGACCACCACCGCGACGACCACCGCGGCGGCGACCACCACGCTGGCGGTGACGACCTCCAAGCCGGCGCTCACCGGAACGCTCAACGTGTTCGCCGCGGCGTCGCTCACCTCGGCGTTCAACGCCGCCACGGCCACCCTGACGTCGGCCAACCCGGGCCTGAGCATCACCTACAACTTCGCCGGTTCCAACGCCTTGGTTGCCCAAATCCAGCAGGGGGCTCCGGCGGACGTGTTCGCCTCCGCCGACCAGAAAAACATGACCACCCTGGTCAACGCCGGCCTGGTCGACACCCCGGTTACGTTCGCCAAGAACAAGTTGGAGATCGCCGTCGCGCCAGGGAATCCCAAACACATCACTGGTCTGGCCGACCTGGCCAAACCCGGCGTCTCGGTGGTCCTCGAGTCGCCCGGCGTGCCCGCCGGCGACTACACCCGCCAGGTCGAAACCCAGCTGGGCATCACCATCACCCCCAAGTCATTGGCCCCGGATGTCAAGACGGCCATCACGCAGGTCACGACGGGTGAGGTCGACGCTACGGTCGTGTACGTGACCGACGTCCACGCCGCCGGCGCCCAGGTGACCGGGGTGCCGATCGCCGACAATCTTCAGCCGTCGATTACCTACCCGATCGCGGTGGTCAAGGCCACCAAGAACCCGACGGCCGCCCAGGCGTTTGTCCAGTCCGCGGTGTCCGGCGAGGTCCAGAAGGCGCTACTGGCGCAAGGTTTCCTCGCCCCTTGAAAACCCGCCGTCGGGGACGCGGCGTGACCCCGGCGGTGCTGGCCGCCGGGGCCATGGCCCTCGTCGTCCTCCCCCTCATTGGGCTGCTGCTCCGCATGCCCTGGTCGTCCGTCGGAGGCGACCTGGCCGACCACGACGCCTTGCTGGCGTTACGCCTGTCGCTGGAATGTTCGCTCGGTGCCCTCGCCGTATCGCTCGTCCTCGGCGTGCCCCTGGCGTGGGTCCTCGCTCGCCGCCGGTTTCCGGGACGGTCGCTGGCCCGGGCGCTGGTCACTCTCCCCATGGTCCTGCCGCCCGTCGTCGGCGGCATCGCCCTCCTCTACGCCTTCGGCCGCCGCGGCTTCGCCGGCCGCTGGCTCTATGCCCTCACCGGGTGGCGGTTGCCCTTCACCGCCGGCGGGGCGATCGTTGCCGAGGCGTTCGTAGCCATGCCGTTCCTGGTCATCACCGCCGAAGCCGCCTTCCGGTCCCTCGACCGCCGGGCCGAGGAGGCGGCGGCCACCCTCGGCGCCCCGCCCGGCTACCGGTTCCGCCGGGTGACCCTGCCGGCGGTGGCGCCGGCCC
Organism: Acidimicrobiales bacterium; assembly: GCA_036264135.1. GTDB lineage: Bacteria > Actinomycetota > Acidimicrobiia > Acidimicrobiales > Palsa-688 > DATARN01. Next base: position 31,417 of record DATARN010000060.1, on the reverse strand, counting down.
TGGCCGCCGGGGCCGCCCTGACCTGGGCCCGGGCCCTCGGTGAGTTCGGCGCCACCATCACCTTCGCGGGCAACTTCCCGGGCACCACCCAGACGATGCCGCTGGCCATCTTCCAGGACATCGAAGGGGGCAACAGTGGCGTCGCGCTCGCCTTGTCGCTGGTCTTGCTGGCAGTCTCACTGATCGTGTTGGTGGGACTCCGCGACCGGTGGCTCGGGGGGACGTGACCCTCGCCGCCCACGTCGAAGTCTCCCTCGGAAGCCTCGCCCTCGACGTCACCATCGACGTCGGCGATGCCGTGGTGGCGGTGGTCGGACCGAACGGCGCCGGCAAGTCCACCCTGATACGGGCGCTCGCCGGCCTGGTGGCGTTGGATCGGGGAAAAGTAGCGGTGGATGGCACCGTGGTTGACGATCCCGCCCACGGGATCCGGGTCCGGCCCGAGGACCGTCGCTTCGGCGTCGTCTTCCAGGACCACCGCCTGTTCGCCCACATGACCGCCCTGGAAAACGTGGCCTTCGGGCTGCGCGCCACCGGCGTCTCCCGCTCCGAGGCCCGGCGCCGGGCGGCCACCTGGCTGGAGCGGGTTGGCCTACCCGATGTGGCCGGCCGCCGCCCCGGCGCCCTTTCCGGTGGTCAGGCGCAACGGGTCGCCCTCGCCCGAGCGCTGGTCACCGAACCGGCCGTCCTCCTCCTCGACGAGCCCCTCGCCGCCGTCGACGCCTCGGCACGCGCCGAGCTGCGGTCGGTGCTTCGTACGGAGCTGCACCGCTATCCCGGCTCCCGGCTGGTCGTCACCCACGACCCCATCGAGGCCGCCGCCCTGGCCGAGCGGGTCGTCGTGATCGAGGGCGGCAAGGTCAGTCAGGAAGGGCCGCTGGTGGACGTGACCTGCCGGCCCCGTTCGCGATGGGTGGCCGACATGGTCGGGCTCAACCTGCTGACCGGCACTGCCCACGGCACCGTCATCGCCCTGCCCAACGGCGAGACCGTCCACGCCGCCGATCCCTCGGAGGGCGCGGTCTTCGCCGCCTTCCGCCCCAACGCCGTCACCCTGCATCGGAACCGCCCCGACGGCAGTGCCCGCAATCTGTGGTCGGGGCAGGTGGCGGAACTGTTTCCCGCCGGCGACCGGGCCCGGGTTCGCATCGACGGTCCTGTCCCCCTCGTCGCCGAAGTCACCGCCGATGCCGTGGCCCAGCTGAAGCTGGCCGACGGAGGCGAGATCTGGTCAGCGCTCAAAGCGACCGAGATCGAGGTCTACCGGGTATGACCCAGGCTCGGATCCGAGACCTCGATTAGAATGCAGGAATGACCGACGCGGGGTCCGGCATTCGCGAACGCCGTTTGGCACGTGGGCTGACCCAGGCCGAGTTGGCCACCCGGGCCGGCGTCAGTCGCCAGCTGGTCGCCGCGGTGGAGGCCAGCCGCCATTCGCCCGCGGTCGACGCCGCCCTCGGCATCGCCCGGGCGCTCGGGACGACCGTCGAGGATTTGTTTGCACCGAACCCCATCGAACCGGCCTCCGCCCTCGGCGGTCTCCTGCGAGAGGGCGCGCTGTTGCGGGTCGGCCAGGTTGACACCCGACTGGTGGCGGAGGAGCTTCCGGACCACGGCATCACTGGCGCCGTGTGGGCCAAGCCCGACGCGGTCGTCGAACACGGCAAGCTGCGGATGCTGCCCGGCGCCATCCCCGCCGGCTTCGTCCTGGCCGGTTGCGATCCGGCCCTTGGTGTCGCCGAAGCCCTTCTCGCCGGCATGGGCCCGTTGAGCCTGCTCGCCGTTTCCGCCCCCACCGGACGAGCGCTGCGGGCCATGGCGGCGGGCGGCGTGCATGCCGCCGTAGTCCATGGCCCACCGGACAACCTGCCCGAGCCGCCGGCGGACGTCGTCCGCTGGCACCTCGCCCGGTGGCAGGTGGGGCTGGCGGTGGACCGTGATCTCCACGCCACGTCGGTGGCGAAGGTGCTGCGGAGCCGCGCCCCGCTGGTGCAGCAGGACCCCGCCGCCGTCAGCCAGCAGGCTTTCGAACGGGCCGCCCAGGCGACGGGCAGGAAGTCATTGCCCGAGGGCCCCCGCGCCACCAGCCATCTGGACGCCGCCCGCAAAGCCCACGACCGTGGCGGCGCCGGCGTCACCATCGAGTCCTGCGCCCGGGCCTTCGATCTTGATTTCCTACCCCTGGAGGAACACGTCGTCGAGCTTTGGGTCGACCAGCGTTGGGTCGCCCACCCGGCCTTCGCGGCGCTCGGTGAAGTCCTCACCACGCCGGCATTCACCGGTCGAGTGCAACTCTTCGGCGGCTACGACCTTACCCACTGCGGCGACCGGATCGAAGCCGCCTGACCTCAAGATCCGGGGTCCGGCGGTATTGTCCCTGCATGACCGACGCGTCCTCTGGCCGGACCTGGCACTACCGATTCTCGCAGCCCGATGGCACGAATATCGAAACCCACGAGTTCAGCGGCGACGACCGAGCCGAAGCTCACGCCCGGGAGCTATCGACCTCCCTGGGCGTCCCCGTCAAGGTCTTCCGCCTTCACGGCACCGTCGACTGGGAATACCTGACTGAGGCCGACGAGCGGACCTAATGCCCTGCCTCCGGTGCCGCCCGGTGCCGGGTTCTCAGGTAATCGGGAAATCCGGTCGATAGACCAGCGTGGGAAAACTGGGATCAGCGGGGCGTCACGGCGTCGTCTTCGCCACCGGCCTCACGATTCTGATTGCCGCCGCGTGCGGGTCCCAGACGCCCCGGAAGTCGGTGCTTCCGGTGACGGTTCCCAGTACCACGACGACGACTGACCCGGCCGGGCATGGGACGACCAAGCCCCCGGACTTTCCCGTTCAGGCGAAGGTGCCTCCCGGCTTTACCGCCGTCGAATACCAATGGTCGGGCGCCGTGGGAACACCCCTGCGCAAACTGTCCGCGAGTTGGATCGGACCAGGAAGCGCCAAGGTGCTCTTCGGCGTCGAAACGGCCCTGCTACTGAAGGCCGGCTGGACGGTTGATGGCATTGTCGGCGCCGGACGAAGCGTGCCCTACCAGGGCAGCCCATACTTCACCCTGTCGGGGTTCGGCCTCGTTGGTTTGGGTGGGGCAGCGGAGGCGGCCACCGTGCCGAACGGACAGGGTCGAATCACCATGTCGTTTCACCAGCCCGGCATCACCACGCCCGTTCCATAGGTCCGACGATCCTGGCGATCTCGTCTGATGTCGCCACTGCCAAACAGCATGGGGCCGGTCCTCCGGGTCGGTTTGCCCGTCGGTCAGGTGGCGCTATCACGCCGGTCGACTGACATCGTCACCTGGAAGTCGCCGACATCGTCCCACGAGTACACCTGGATGCGACGACGAGGAAACTGCTCCTGCGCTGCCGCCCTCCAGCAGCCCGCGAGCACGTCGGCGAAGCGTCGGTAGACCTCAACCGGGACATCGTCGTCGCTGGGCCCGTTCATGAACAGATCAGCCACGTGAAGGTGGTTGAGCATCGCCTCCACTTTCGTGAGGTCGCCGTCGAAGGCATCGAACCACCTACGGTATGTCCCATCATTGTATTGCTCGGCAATGAAGATCCCTTCGTGCATCTCAATCAGGTCGGGCCAGAAGGTGGCGGCAAAGGCGTACCCCAACTCCATGCTTCCTTTGATATTGATGAAAGACCGAAGTGTGATTTCAGGACCAGACCAGGTGGCCCTCATCTCGCGCAGCGTCGGTAGGAGATTCGGGTCAAAACTGCTCGGCACCGGCTCAGTCTGCCACCAACTCAATGGGGGCGCCTCGTGCTCACGGTCGACCGGTGACGCGGCCCCCTACGACCGTCGTCTCCAACCCAGTGCCGACAAATCTGGCCTATAAGTCGGTATAGGCCGATATCTGAAATACGAAGCGCCGAAGGCCTAGAATCGCCACAATGCAGCGATTGATATAACGCCGTCTCCCGCCTCTGCTGGTTTGAAGGGGTCATACGAAGATCGATGTTCTACATTTTCAGGCGGACTCGCCGCATTGGTCCCCCCGTGTCAAACTGTTGTGTTGTGGTTCGAGGTCAATAGGTCCATTGCTGGTTGGAGGAGCTCGTATGGTCCGGCTGCGGACTTGTCTGCCATGACTGACGAGTTGCCGTTCGAGGACCCGGGCTGGCGTCCAGCGTTCTCCGGGATTGGGTGGTTACCACTTCCTACATTCGTGACCTTCATGCTTAGAGGGCGAGAGCGAGCCTTTGCCGCCGGCAGCGATGTACTTACCATGTTGCGACGGAAATTTGTGAGCTTCGCAGGTTCGTTGGTCCTGGTGGCCTTGGTAGTGGCGGTCATCAGCACGAGCACGGGCTCCCGCGAGCACGCGCTGCCTGCCGTCGACATCGCCGTGATCCTCTGTTTGGTCGGCGGTGCGTTGGTCATCGGGGAGCGTCTGATCGAGCGACCGCTTGACTGCACTACCTCTGCCCGGCTTGCTGGTGCCTACCGAATCCGATTCTTCGTGCGACTGGCATTCGCGCACACGACGGCATTCCTCGGCTTCGTGGGATTCATCCTCACCAACCGGGGGTGGCTGTATCCGCTCGGAGCCGCATTCGCTCTGATCGGCTATCTGCGCCTGGCCCCGACCCACGCCAACTTGACAAAGGACCAAAACCTGCTGGCGCAGTCGGGCTGCGCGCTTGATCTAATCGAGGTGCTGGGCCGGACCCCGCCACCGCGATCACGGCCCTGAATCGTCCAGTTCCGGATCCGGTTTGTGGTCGGCGTGAAGGAGGCCGTCGATGATGTCGGGATAGTTGGGGGCGATTCCGTCCCAGTCGGGAACCATCCACTCCGTTCCGGGGACGATGCCATTCTTAACGTTGGCCGTGCGAATGGTGTCGTCGCCGGGTGGAACTTCTGGAGGAGAGGGCAGGGGAGGGACTTCAGTGCCGTCGGGGCGGCGGAAGACGAAGCGTCCTGGAGCAGTGGCGGTGACCGTGAAGCCGCCCTCGTGGATGAGGCGGTGGTGGGCTCGGCAGAGGGTTGCAAGGTTGGCGGCGCTGTGGCCGCCGCCGTGGGCACGGAAGTGGATGTGGTGGACGTCCACCCACACCTTGCTGGTACATCCGGGAAATACGCAGCCACCATCACGGATCCGGACCGCTCGGGCCAGTGCCGCGGGAACGGTAGGGGATTGGGGACTGGTGTTGATGACTGTCCCATCGGGGCCTTCGAGGACGAAGATGATTGAGGAGTTGCAGCCGAGGCGGCGGGCGGCGTCGGCGGACAGGGCGGTGCCGTCATCGAGGTGGGCCCAGCCATCGTCGCCGGCGGCGAGGGTGGCGGCATCGACGTGGACGATCATTTTGTGACGGCCGACGCCGCTCCCCAGCCGTAGGCCGTCCGCCACGACGGTTTCCGCCATGGCCACGAGGGCGTCGGCCAGGTGGGCGCCCCAGCGATCCCAGGGGCGGGGCGTCTCACTGGGCGTTTCCGCGGGAACGCCGGCGTCCGCAGGATCATGACCTTCTAAGTCCCCGGGCTGGCCAGCCTCGGCCGGCGTTCCCGCGGGAACGCCTTCCTCTCTGGAACCCTGGATCAGATCCGATGCGGCGCGGTTGAGGGCCGCCATCAATACCGCCCCGTCCTCGGGGGACAGTCGCGCCTTGACGAGCAGGCAGCCGTCGTCGTCCCAGCCGATGGACACGTAGCGTTCGCGCTGCATCTCGACCGCTTCATCTGCGCTGACCCGCCGGTAGGCGCGCACGGTGCGTTCCAACTGCGACGCCGTCATCTGCCCGGCCAGGTCCACCAGATGTTGTTCATTGGACTCGGTGGCCACCCGGGTGATGGCTCGCACCTTGGAGTAGCTCAACCGGCCCGTCGAGAACCCCTCCCGCACGGCCGGCAACTCAACCAGGCGGCGGGCGACCCGGACCCGTTCCCGGGCCGCGCCGGGCGCCATTCCGCATCGCCACGCCAGCCAGTGCGCCGGCGAGGCGCACCCCCGGCCGGCCCAGCACTCTCGTCGGTCAAACTCGGCCAGGAGCCCCAACCATCGGCACTCCGCCGCCGAGAGGTGAGCGGCGAGGAGCTCGATCTCGGCCTCGAGATGTTCCGACGCCCACCCGGCGAAGTCGGCTTCCAGCACCGACATGACAGCCACCTCCCTGTCGTTCGACGTGCTGCATTCTAGGGCGACGCCTGTGTCGGCTATCGAACACACGTTCCCCACGCCACGGGCACGGGTGAAGCCACGTGGGCGGCACGGACGTTTCCGCGGGAACGTTCCGGCCGACCTCGGCAGGTGGAGCGTTGATCAGGCGATGGCGACCATGACTTCAGTGGACTTGATGACTGCCGTGACCGCTTGACCCTCGGCCAGTTCCAGGCCCTCGGCGGAGTCCTTGGTAATGGCGGCGACTACCTCTTGGCCGCCGTCCAGACGGATGACCACGGTCGACATCACCGCTCCGTGCTCGACGGAAGCCACGGGCCGGTCAGTTGGTTGCGTGCACTGATTTTCATGCCTCGACGGTATCGCCACCCGGGCCGAACACACTGAAGGCCCCGGCGTTCAGGCAACGACTAAGGGTGTGGCGGGGTGAAATCTTGATCGGCGACCCGGCGCACCTTGCGGATGAGATCGCGGAGGGCCTTCTGCTCCTTCAGGGTGAGTTCGGTGATGGCCGGCGGGGGATCGAACATGACCTCCATCGCCTTGCCCTTGGCCAGCTCGCCCGCCTCGGTGAGCTGCACCACCTTGATCCGTCGGTCGGTGGGGTGGGTGCGGCGGACGACATAGCCCCGCTGTTCGAGGGCATCCACGATCCCTGTGACCCAAGAGGCGTCGCAGCGCCAGGCGCGAGCCAGAACGCTCATGGGCACGGGATTGCCGGGATCGAGGGACATCAGGCCCTTGAACTGGGGCGGCGATACCTCGGCGGCGGCACAGGCCTCGTGGAAGCGGTCCTGGTTGGCATCGTTGAACATCATCTCGGCCATCAACCGCCAGGCTTCCCGGGCGGGCGGTTCCATGTCGTTCTCGTCCATCTCTAGGTAACTGTACTCCTTACCGTGGATGGAGCACAACCTTTTACTTCTCTCAAGAAAAAGGTTGACAACGATCAATAGCTATGGAAGAGTGGCCTCCGACTACCCGTCGCCGATGGTGTGCCGGTTGATCCGCGCGCCGAATGAACCGGGAGGTTCCCATGATTCGACTTGCCGATTTTTGCTATCGGCGCCGGCGTTTCATCCTCGGAGGATGGGTCCTGGCGTTGATCCTTATCTTCGTGGCGGGGAGTGCGCTGCCTGCCGATCACCGCGCCAGCTACCAGACCCCCGGCGCCGAGTCGACGCGGGCCTATTCGCTGCTGAATTCGCGGTTTCCCTCTCAGAAGGGTGACTCCGTGAAGGTCGTCTTTGCCGGCGACATCCGTTCTCCTGCCGTTCGTCCCCTAATCGACGCCGAGATCGCCAAAGTGGCGTCGCAGCCGCACGTCACCGGCGTCAGCAGCCCGTTTTCCGCCGAGGGTTCCCAACAGATTTCCCGGGACGGCCGCGTCGCCTACGCCGAGGTTCAATTCGACCAGACCTTCGACAAACTGACGACGAAGGATGCCAACTTTGCCAAGCATTTTCTGGCTGCCGCGCACCCCGGCAAGAATGCCGGACTCGACATCGAAGTCACCACGCTGGTCGCCGGGCAGCAGCTGGGCTCGGAGGCCATCGGCTTGGTCTTCGCCGCCTTCATCCTGATCCTGGCGTTCGGCTCGGCCCTGGCCGCCGGGTTGCCGCTGTTGACCGCCCTCTTCGGGCTGGGTATCGGGGCGACGCTGGGCGGCATTGCCTCCCGGGTCTTCGAGACCCCTGATTGGGCGCCGACAGTGGCCACCATGATCGGCTTGGGCGTGGGGATCGATTACGCCCTGTTCATCATCACCCGGTACCGGCAATCGCTGGCCAAGGGCTTGCCGCCCCGCGACGCCGTGCTGACCGCGATGGGCACCGCCGGCCGCGCCGTCCTCTTCGCCGGCGGCACCGTCGTGATCTCGCTGCTGGGCATGCTCACCATGGGTCTCAGCTATCTCCAGGGGGTCGCCGCCTCGTCGGTGCTGGCCGTGCTGGTGGTGCTGGCGGCGTCGCTCACCCTGCTGCCCGCCATCCTCGGCTTTGTCGGCCGGACCATCGACCGCCTCCGCGTCCCGTTCACCGGCCGGGCGTCGCACCAGGGCCAGCGGGCGTTCTGGTACCGGTGGAGCCGGGTCGTGCAGCGCCGGCCGTGGCTGGCCTTCGGAGGGGCGGTCGCCATCTTGGCCGTCATCACGGTGCCCGTCCTATCGCTGCGCTTCGGCTTCCCCGACGACGGAAACAACCCCAAGACCGAAACGTCACGCCAGGCCTACGACCTGCTGACCACCGGTTTCGGGGCGGGCTTCAACGGGCCACTGCTCATGGTCGTCGATCTGAAAGGCGCCACCGATCCCACCGCCACCCTGACCCGGATCAGCGGGGCTCTGGCCCCGCAGCCGGGCAACGGAATCGCCGCCATCTCACCTCCGATCCGCAACGCCACGGGCGACACCGCCATCGTCAACGTCTTCCCGACCCATTCCCCCCAGGACAAGGCGACGACCCAGTTGGTGAACCATTTGCGAAACGCGGTGATCCCGCCGGCCATCGCGGGCAGCGGGGCTCACGTCCTGGTCGGTGGCGCCACCGCCATTTCCATCGACCAGAGCTCCTACATCACCCATCGCCTTCCGCTCTTCATCGGCGCCGTCGTGCTGCTGTCGTTCCTCCTGCTCACCATGGTGTTCCGCTCACCCTTGGTGGCCGTCAAGGCGGGGGTGATGAACCTGCTCTCCATCGCCGCCGCCTACGGCGTGATGTCGTACGCGGCCAACGGCAGCTGGTTGGGCCGGCTCCTCAAGATCCCCGTCACGCCGATCCCGGCGTTCATCCCGATGATCATGTTCGCCATCCTGTTCGGCCTGTCGATGGATTACGAGGTGTTCCTGCTGAGCCGTATTCGGGAGGAATACCTCCGGACGGGTGACAACGCCGCCGCCGTCGCCGATGGCCTGGCCTCCACCGCCCGGGTCATCACCGCTGCCGCCGCCATCATGGTGTTCGTCTTCGGGGTATTCATTTTCGACCCCAACGTCTTCATCAAGCAGATCGGGCTCGGATTGGCCGCCGCGGTGGTGGTCGACGCCACGATCATCCGGATGGTGCTGGTGCCCGCCACCATGGAGCTGCTGGGCGACGCCAACTGGTGGATGCCCCGGTGGCTCGGACGCCTCCTGCCAGAGATCCATATCGAGTCCGAAGAGTCGCTGGAACTCGAGCTGGCGGCCATCCTCGCCGGCGAGGAGCCGGTTCCCGTCTAAAGCCGGCCGGCACGTGGCGCCGCGGTTCTCCGCAGCGCTATGTGCCGACGGACAATTCCAGCCAGCGATCCTCGACCCGGTCGATGTCCTGCTGTACCTCGGCCAGCTCGGTCCCCAGGCGGGCCAGGGCGACGTGGTCGCCGCCGGCGGCAACCAGCTCCTTCTCCAGCTGGACGCGCCGGCGCTGCAGGGCAGCCAACTCCTTCTCGATCCGTTTCAGCCGTTCCCGAATGGTCGACGGCGACGGACCCGATGGAGTGGCGGACCGGGTCGGGGAGTGGGCCCCGGGGCGGCGCGAGGCGGCGGAATCGGCCGACCGGCCTTGGAGGGCCTCCGGCCGTCTCCCGGTGCGGCTGGCTTCCCAGGCCGAATACCCGCCGGGGACCATGGCGACGCCGCCGTGGCCGTCGAAGGCCAGCACCTCCTCCACCGTCCGTTCGAGGAAGGCACGGTCGTGGCTCACCACGACCAGGGCGCCCGACCAATCCTCCAGGAAGTCCTCGAGCGAGCGGAGAGTGTCGAGGTCGAGGTCGTTGGTTGGCTCGTCGAGCAGCAGGACGTTGGGCCGCTCGGCCAGGACGAGGAGGAGCTGCAGCCGCCGGCGCTCACCACCGGAGAGGAGCCGGATGGGGGCGTGGCGGGCGTCGGCGCCGAACCAGAACTGCTCCAGCAGGCGGTCCTCCTGCCAACTCGCCACCCGAGTCGGGCCGGCCACGGCGTCGCGCACCCGTTGGTCCAGGTCGAGTTCGACACCCACCTGGTCGTGATATCCGACCCGGACGGTGACGCCCCTCTCGATGCTGCCGGCGGTCGGTTCCTTACGCCCCGCCAGCAGGTCGAGCAGCGTCGATTTTCCCACCCCATTGGGCCCGACGATGCCGAGCCTGGTGCCCCGGTCGACGGTGAGGTCGAGCCCTTCGAACAGGACAGGAGCGCCGGGATGGTGGAAGCCGACGCCGGTCAGCTCGATTCCCTTGTCGCCGAGGCGGGCGGCGCCGAAGCCGAGCGCCAGTTCGCCGTCCCGGGCCGCTGCCTGGGGGCGGCCCTCCACGATGGCGGTAGCGGCGGCGATGCGGGCCTTCGGCTTGCGGCTCCGGGCCGGGGCACCGCGGCGGAGCCAGGCCAGCTCCGCCTTGGCCAGGTTCCGGCGCACCGCCTCGCTCACCGCCGCCTGCTCCTCCCGTTCGGCCCGGCCCAGCAGGTAGCCGGCGTAGCCGTCGGTGTAGGTGTATGTCGCCCCGCGGTCGACCTCGACGATGCGCGTGGTGACCCGGTCGAGCACGTGGCGGTCGTGGGTCACCAGCACCAGGCCGCCCCGGAAGGCGGCCAACTGGTCCTCCAGCCAGTTGATCGTCTCGATGTCCAGGTGGTTGGTCGGCTCGTCGAGGATCAGCAGGTCGGCGCCGGCCAGCAGGGCGCGGGCCAGAGCCACCCGCTTCACCTGGCCGCCCGAAAGGGTGCCCACGTCGGCGTCACGCAGCGGCGTCATGCCCAGCCGGTCGAGCACGGCGTCGGCTTCCCAGCCCGCCCCTACCACCTCGGCCACCGTGCCCGTCCCCAGATCGGGGACCTGGTCGAGGAACGCCACCCGGACGCCCTTGCCGACCCGGCGCTGCCCCGTCTCCGGTTCGGCGGCGCCCGCCAGCACCCGCAGCAGCGTGGACTTGCCGGAGCCGTTCAGGCCCACCACGCCCAGCCGGTCGCCGGTCGACACGGTCAGCGACAGATTGTCGAACAGCGGCTTGCCCGGCCGGCTGGCCGACACGCCTTCGAGGTCGACGAGGATCACCCGGCCAGTTTGGCCGCCCCCGGGCACCAACCGGGACGCCGCCCGGGGCGGCGGGTGGGCGCGGCGGGCATAGCGTCTCCGGCATGTCAGATGCCGGGCCGTCCCTCACCGAGGGTGAAGCCGACCTCTACGACGTCGCGCCGGAGAGCTTCATCGCGGCGCGCGACGAGCTGGCCCGGCGGCTCCGGTCGGAGGGCGACAAGGCGGCGGCCGCCCGGGTGGGGAAGTTGCGCCGGCCGCCGCTCACCACCTGGGCGCTCAACCAGGTGGCCCGCATCGACCCCCACCTCATCGAGGAGATGCTGGGTGCCGGCGCCGCCCTGAAGTCCGCCATGGAGCGGGCTCTCGACGGCGACGCCTCCGGCTTACGGCAGGCGCACGGCGACGACCGCGCGGCCATGGAGGCGGTGGTCGCCGCCGCCGTTGACCGCCTGGCCGCCGACGGCTACAACGTCACCGACGCCATCCGCCAGCGAATGGCCGCCACCCTGCGCGCCGCGACCGTCGACCCCTCGGTGGCGGCGGATCTCACCGCCGGCGTGCTGGCCGGCGACCGCGACGCTCCTGGGTTCGGGATCGACGCCCTGGCCGTGCCCCTCTCACCGGCACCCGAAAAGGCCAAGTCGCCCCCCGCCCCGTCTCCGCCGGCGGAGGCCCAACCGGCGGCGCCGCCCGCAGAATCCGCCGGGGACGACACGGCGGCGCGGCGGCAAGAGGCGGATCGTCTGGCGGAGGAGGCAGCACGGCGGGCGGAGGAGGCCCAGGCCCGACGGAGAGAGGCCGACGCCCTGGCGGCCGTCGCCGACCGCCTGGAATCGGAGGCGCGCCACGCCGAGCAACGCGCCAGCCAGGCCCGGGAAAAGGCCACCCAGGCGCAGCGGCAGGCGGCGGCGGCCGCCGACGCGGCGGCGGAAGCGAAACGGCAGGCCGACGCCGCCGCCGAAGCCGTCTAGGAAGGGAGCCGGCCGGCGGTGGTGTCGACCGCCGAGGCGGGCGTCTGCCGGCGGGGCCCGACCAGCTTGGCCAGGAGGTGCTCGCCGGCGGTGACCGGGGGGTAGCGAGGCGGGTTGTCCGCGTCGGTGCACGTCGGGAGGACCTCGACCAGGGTGTCGTAGTTGCCGTCGTTGAACATGGCCATCGACCGCCGGACGGTGCCGGGCGGGGGCGGCACGACCCGGTGGATGGTCGACCGCCACCGGTCGTTGGTCCACTGAGCCAGCAGGTCGCCCAGGTTGATCAGCAGGTTGCCCGGCGACGGCACCACGTCGTGCCAGGCGCCGGCCGGGTCGACGATCTGCAGGCCGGGAATGGAGTCGGCGTAGAGGACGGTCACGATGCCGTAGTCGGTGTGCTCGCTCATCCCCAGCTGGTCGGCCGGCGGCGGCCCGGCCGGACTGGCGGGGTGGCGCTGGTAGCGGATGGTGCGCATGGTGAGCGTGGCGTGGTCGTCGTGGGGCCCGAACCAGCCGGCGGGAAGACCCAGGGCGTGGGCGAAGATCTCGAGGAGGGTGCGGGAAAGGGCCACCGCCTGCTGGAAATAGCCCCACAGGGCCTCCTCGAAGCCGCCGGGCTGGGCCGGCCAGATGTTGGCGGCGAAAAAGGCCGCCACCGCCTCGGGCGTCGCCGGCGGCAGGGTGTCATCGCCGATGTTGAACGCCTCGAACAGGTCCGGCGGCCGCTCGCGGCCCAGGCTGTAGGCGAGCGCCTCCGATCCGAGCGGGGCATAGCCGCGGTTGACCTCGGGCCGGTCGGGGCGGGACCGCAGCTTCTCGGCCGGCGGCAGGGCGAAGAACCGGTCCGAGGCGTCGAGCGCCGCCTCGATGGTGGCCGCCGGGATGCCGTGCCCGGCCACCTCGAGGAAGCCCACGCCACGGCACGCCTCGTCGACGGCCCGGGCGATCTCGTCGCGGGGAGCGCCGCCGGACAACCAGGCTGCGATATTCACCTGGGGAACGATCCCGCTCACGGCGCCGCTCCTTCGACCGCGCCGCGAAATGCCGCCTGTATGGCGGCGACCGACCGGTCGACGTCGGCCTCGGTGGTGGTGGCGTTGGAGACGGAGATGCGCATGAGGCGCCGACCGTGCCAGGTGGTGTCGCCCATCCAACATTCGCCGGATTGTTGGACCGCCGTCACCACGCGATCGGTGGTGGCGTCGTCGCGGAAATGGACAAGCACCTGATTGAGGACGACCTGGTTGGCGATGGTCACACCGTCGAGGGCGCCCAGCTGGTCGGCGAAGCGGCGGGCCAGCCGGCAGCCGGACTCGACCACCTGGGCCACGCCGGAGCGGCCGAGCTGCTTCAACGCCGCCCACGTGGCGAAGCCCCGGGCCCGCCGGGACGACTCGGGCACGAAATCGCTCGGCGCCCGCTGTGTCCCCTGACCGTGACCGGTGAGATAGGCGGCCGTGAACGACATGGCGGCGGTGTGGGCGTCGGGATGGGCGCAGAAGGCGTAGCCGCTGTCGTAGGGCACGTTCAGCCATTTGTGGCCGTCCGTGGCCCACGAGTCGGCGGCCTCCATGCCGTCGACCAGATGACGGGTCGAGCCGCTGGCGGCGGCCCACAGTCCGAAGGCGCCGTCGACGTGGACCCACGCGCCACTACCCCGGGCGACGGGAATGGCCCGGCGGAAGTCGTCGAAGGCACCGCTGTTTACGTTGCCCGCCTGGAGGCACACGACGGTGGGGCCGGCGCCGGCGGCCAGTACCCGTTCCAGATCGGCGACGTCGATCGCCCCCTGGTCGTCCACCGCCACCGGCTGGAGGGCGGCGGTCCCCAAACCGAGGAGCCGCAGCGCCCGGTCGACGGTGGCGTGACGCTCCCCGGTCGCCACCACCCGCAGCGGGGGGGCGCCGTACAGGCCGTCGCGTTCCACGTCCCATCCCGCCTCCGCCAGGACGCGGTGACGGGCCGCGGCCAGCGCCACCGTATTGGCCGCCTGGCCTCCGGTGACGAAGCCGAATGAAGCGCCCGCAGGCAACCCGAGGATGTTCTTAAGCCACTCGCCGGCCACTTCTTCGACCACCGCCGCACCGGGCGCCGTGACGGCATTGAACGCCGGCTGGTCCCACCCGGTCGTAAGGATGTCGGCGCCCGTCGCCGCGGCCAGCGAGCCGCCCACGACGAACCCGAAATAGCGCGGTCCCGTGGTGGCGACCAGGGCCGGCTCCACGATGTCGGCCAGCCGGTCGACCACCTCCTCGGCGGCTGTCGGCCCATCGGGCAGGTCACCGAGGGCCGTTTTGAGGGCGGCGACGTCGACGCCGGCGGGAAAAACAGGCAGCTTGGCCACCACGTCGCGGTAGTCGCAGGCGCGAACGGCGGCCCGGAAGATGACGTCCCGTGGCTCGTTCATGTCCCAATCTTGGTCGGAGTTTGGCCGCTGCGCTCCCCGGTTATGTGGGAAGGCATGAGCAGCCTGTCGCCACCCGACCAACCCCAGTGGGCTCCGGAGGGCCGCCTCCAGCCTCCCCCCGTGGGCGAGGGTCCGCCGGGCGGATGGGCCCGGCCGGCGCCGGGATACGTCGACCACGGGTACCGGCCGCCCGAAGGAGGCGCCTACCCGCCCACTACGGCCTGGGGACCCGGGGCGGAAGGTGGCTACCGCCGCGCCCGGGTGCGGCGAACGGGGCCCGGTTGGGCCAGCATGGCGCCCGCCCTCCTTGCCTCCCTGATGATCAGCGTCGGCCTGATCGTGCTGTTCTTGGGCAACCTGTTCATCGCCTTGGGGGCGCCGCGGGGAACGAGCGGCCGCGACCGGCTGCTGCAGTTCTTGTCCGCCGGCGACCTGGCCGCCGCCGCCGCCCTTGTCCTCGCTGTGGCGCTGGTGGTGTGGCAGCGATCGCGGCCGGACGCCGCGCCGGTCGCCGGTCTCGGGGGCGGCCGGCCCCGGATGGTTTCCCTGCTGGCCGGCGCCGTGGCGGTGGTGGTCGCGCTGGCCGCCCTGCTCCGGGGCTTCGTGCTGCTAACGGTTCCCCACACGCCGGGTGCCGTGAAGGTGGGCGACCTGATCGCGCAGCTGGCGATCGTCATCATCGCGGGCGCCGCCGCCTGGTGGAGCCTGCGGACTCGCTGGTAACCAGACCCCGTCGCCGGGAGGCGCCGATGGCGTCGGCGGCCAGCACCAGCAGCCCGACCCAGACCAACAGGAACCCGGCGATGCGCGCCGGCGGTAGCGGTTCGCCGAGCACGAGCACGCCGCACAGCAGCTGGCCGGTCGGTGTCAGGTACTGAAGCAGCCCCAGCATGGTGAGGGGAATGCGCCGGGCGGCCACCGCGAAGAGGAGAAGCGGAACGGCGGTGACGACACCGAGGGCCGCCAGGAGCACGCTGCGTCCCGCCGGGCCGTGGAGGAAGGCGGCGTGCCCGCTGGCTTCCAAGGCGATCATGACGACCAGGGCGATCGGTGCCAGGACGGCCGTCTCGACCGCCAGCGAGGGGGCAGCACCGATGGTGACGCCCTTCTTCTGGAAGCCGTAGCCGGCGAAGGTGACGGCCAAGACGAGGGCGATCCAGGGGAGGCGGCCGAACGCCACGGTCAGCACCACGACCGACGCCGCCCCGAAGCACAAGGCGATGACCTGGAGGCGACGCAGCCGCTCGCCCAGCACCACCACGCCGAGGGCGACGGTCAGCAGCGGGTTGACGTAGTAACCGAGCGCCGCTTCCACCACGTGGTTGTGGTTGACGGCCCAGATGTAGAGCAGCCAGTTGGCCGCGATCAGGCCGCTGGCGATGACGAGGCGGCCGACCTGCCGGCGGTCGGCCAGCAGCGGGCGCACCCAGCCCCGGGGGCCCCGCCAGGCGAGCAGGACGAGCACCACCACCAACGACCAGAGGATGCGGTGCATCAGGATCTCGATGGCGCCCACGCCCTGGAGGCGGTGGAATACCAGCGGAAACAGGCCCCACAGAAGGTACGCCCCGACGCCGGCGGCCACCCCGGTGCGGTCGGCGGCCTCGGCGGGCGACGCCAGGGGAGCGGGCCCGAACCCGGCGGCCTCCACCCCAGTCGCGTCCGTCACCGGGAGAACCTACGTCGCCGGCGGGCGAAACCGGCGCCAAACGCAGGTGCGCGGCACCGCGGCCGGGCGTACCGTGAGGGCGATGACCGGCTTCCTCTGAAACTGAGCACGAGCACCACCTTCCCCGTCCGCGTCGACGCGTCCTGTCCGTGGATCAGGGAAGGGGAAACCGTTGTTCTCGTCACGATTTTTTCGCCGGCTTCGCCTGGATCGGCTCGATCCGGACCCGGCGGTGGGGGAGCGCGCCATCGCGCTGGCCTTTACCGCTCGCTTCACCGACGAGGTGCTGTCGGGAGCGTGGACCGTGCTGGCACCCACCTTCCGGGTCGTGTTCGGCCTGAGCCTGGTCCAGGTGGGTCTGCTGGCCCAGGTCGTGGAATGGGTGGCGCTGCTCGTCGAGCCGGTGACGGCGGCCATGATCGACCTGTGGTCCCGCCGGCGCCTGATCTCCGGGGGCGCGCTGGCGTTGGCGGTGTCGCTCGCCGCCATGGCGGGCGCGGGGTCATACGGGTGGCTGCTGGTCGCCTTCGCCGCCTACGGCGTGGGGTCGGGACCCCTGTGCCACACCGCCGACATCGTCGTCGTGGAGTCCTTCCCGGCGGCGCCGGAACGGGCCTACGCCCGGGCCACGTTCCTCGACACTGCGGGCGCCTTTTTCGGACCGGGACTGATCGCCGGCGCGTTGGCCCTGCATGTCTCGTGGCGACCGGTGCTGCTGGCGTTGGCCGGCGGTGCCGCCCTCTACGCGGCGTTGGCGTCGGTGACCGAGTTCCCCCCGCCGCCCCGGGTGCGCCACCCCGACCGTCGGCTGGTCGCCGAGGTCGCCTCCGGCCTGCGGGCGGCGGTCGCCCACCCCGGCGTGCGCCGGGCCCTCACGGTGCTGTTGTGCTTCGACCTGTTCGAATCGGCTTTCGTGCTGAAATACATCTGGCTGCACGATCAGGTCGGTCTGAGCCTGCCGGTGGTGGCCCTCTGGGCGACCGTCGAGCAGGGCGTCGACCTGGTCGCCCTGGGGCTGCTCGACCGCTGGCTGGGCCGCCGGCCGGCGGCCACGGCGTTCCGGATGGCGGCGTCGGCCCTTGTGGTCCTGCCCGCCGCCTGGGTGCTGGCGCCCGGGGTCGCCGGTCGGGTGATGCTCGGCATTCCGCTGGCCTTCGCCCGGATCTTGATATGGCCGCTGGCCAAGGCGGACTCGCTGACCGCCGACGCCGAGTTGGCCGGCGCCGCCCAGGCGGTGACGGCCCTCTTTCCCGTCATCCCCTTCGCCCTTCTGCAGTCCCGCTTCGCCGAGGCGCTCGGCATCGGGCCGGCGCTGGCGGTCACCGGTGCCATCGGTGCCGCGGCCATGCTGGTGGCTAGTCGGGAAGGCCGCCGAGGTCGCGGCGGGCCTGCTCGTCGAGCACGACGTCTGCGGCGGCCAGGTTCTCCTCGAGGTGGCCCAGCGAGGAGGTCCCGGGAATGAGCAGGATGTTGGGCGACCGGGCCAGCAGCCACGCGAGAGCGACCTGGGCGGGGGTGACCTCGAGACGTTGCGCCGTGGTCGTCACCGCGGGAGCGGTCAGGACGGGGTTGACATTCTCGAACGCCGAACCGATCGGAAAGTAGGGCACGAAGGCGGCGTCGTGCTTCTCGCACGCCGCCAGCACATCCTCCGATGCCCGATCGGCCAGGTTGTACTGGTTCTGCACGCAGGCGATGTCGGTCAGTTCACGGGCCCGCTGGAATTGGGCCAGGGACACCGTGCTGACCCCGATGCCGCCGATGAGTCCCTCGTCACGGAGCTGGGCCATGGTGCCCACCTGCTCATCGAAGCGGTCGTCGGGGTCGCCCATCTGCATGATCCGCAGATTCACCACCGGGACCTGCTCCAGTTCCAGGGCCCGGAGGTTGTCCTCGACGGCGGCGCGCAACTCCGCCGGCGAGGTGGCGGGATGCCAGCCGCCCTGCTCGTCGCGCCGGGCACCTATCTTGCTGACGATCACCAGGCCCTCGGGATACGGGTGGAGGGCGGAGTGGATGAGTTCGTTGGCCACGTCGGGGCCGTAGTACTGGGCGGTGTCGATGTGATCGACGCCGAGTTCCACCGCCCGGCGGAGGACGGCCAGCGCGGCCGCTCGATCGGGCGGCGGGCCGAACACGCCCTTTCCGGGGAGTTGCATGGCGCCGAATCCCACCCGGTGCACCGGGGTGGAAGCGAGCGGAAACGTCATGGTGGTAGCCACGGCTGCGAACCTACCCCTGGCCCTCACGCAACCGGCTGACGGACCGGGGCGCTCGTCCCTGCGGCGGCGCGATACTGGCGCGGGAACCCGTGCACATGAGCCCGCAGCCCGCATATCCGCGTACGGCCGCCTCGCATGAGGTGACTGCGGCCGGTGTCTTGGAGCTGCATGCCCGGACCACCGGGTGGCGGCGGGAACTGCCGATTCCGGTGGAATCCATCGTCGTTGCCAGCTATGGCATGCGGGCGATCTGGCAGGACATCGCCGAACTTCGTCGCGAACGGATCCTCGCCGAGATCAACCCGAAGGCCCGGGTCATCGCCCTGAACCAGCGGCACAGTGACGAGCTTCTGGACAACGGGAACCTGCCGCCATTCCGGTTGGCTCATCTTCTCGGCCACTATTTGTACGACGCCGACCACGGCAGTGCCCTGATCGACCACCCGGTGTTCTGCCGTGCTCCGGCGACGGCCGAGGCCAATCCGGTGCGGGAGACCAACGCCGACGGCTTCGCCGTCGCCCTGCTCCTGCCCACCGTCCTGGTCCGGGCCCAAGTCGCCCGGGGGCCGCGGCGACCGCAGACCCGGCTGCAATTGCAGGACCGGGCGGCGGGCTGGGGTGTGTCGGCCCCCGTCCTGCGGGCCCGCCTGCAGGAACTGAGCCTTGATTGGTCGCTTCCCGCCGAGCGGCCCACCCGCAGCGCCGGGCCGCGTTCCTGACCGACGACGCCGTCCGGAGCACGTCATTGGCCGGCGGCTCGGCTGAGCAGGGTACGGCGGTTGCGGGTATTGGTCTTGGCGAAGATGGACTTGAGGTGGTCTTGGACGGTGTGCTCGGAGAGGTAAAGGTCGCGGGCGAGCGTTCGGGTGTCGGCGCCTTGCGCCAGCCGCTCGACCAGCTCCACCTCTCGCGGAGACAGGCCGTGACAACGGCCATACAACCCGCGCCGCGCCGCCGGTGAGCACAACTCGATGGTCACCGCGATGTCTTGTTCGGCCTTCGATCCCGGCGTGTCGACCCGCGCCGCCCGGAAGGTCATCCAGACGCCGTCGCCAAGGTGCACCCGGGACGACGGTGGGTGGGCGTCGACGCCTTCCTCGACGGCGAGCAGTTGGGCCGCGACCTGGTAGGCGCCGGCGGGGACCGGCCGCCTGCTGTCACCCGGAGGCAGGAGGGTGCGGAGGTAGTTCTCGACGGCCCCGGTTTGTGCCGTCACGTCCAGTCGGGGCGACAGGATCATGACCACGGGGCCGCCGCGATCCTCGGGCGCGGGTATGTGGTCGAAGGTCTTGCCCAGGGCACGGCGAAGGCCTCGGGTGATGGGGTCGACCAGCGCCTCCAGTTGGGCGACGTCGTCGGCTGAGAACGGCGGCGCTCCGGCGGTGCGCCACAGATCGAGGAAGCCCCAGCACCCGTGGTCATCGCGGAACACCAGCGAGGCGACGTCGGTGACACCGTAGGACGACAGCAGCTCCCGCCACATGAGGCTGGCCTGACGGTCTCCGCTGGTCGCCCCGACCAAGGTGGCGACACGTTTCAGCGCCGTCCAGCGGTTGACCGTCGTCAGGTACTTGGCCCGGATGAGGCGAGGAAGGTCGTCGAGCGCGGGCACTACCGCCAGGGGCGAGCTGCCCACCTCGCTCTCGGGGTCGGTCAGCACCCAGGCGTAGAAGTTGAAGGCCACGCCGTGGCGGATCTCTTCCAGCAGCGCGATTCGCAGCTGCCGCTCCTCGTCGATGCGATGACACAGGGTCGCCACTCGGTCGGCGGCACGCCGCAGGGAGGCCGAGCCGGGCGTCATCCCGGCCAACCGTAGGGAATACCCAACAATCTGGGATGGGCGGCGACGGGACCGGTCTTTACCGTTTCGCCATGGCCACCTTGCACATCGAACACGCCATTACCGACCTGGAAACCTGGACGGCAGCCTTCGCCGCTCTTGGCGACCGCCGCCGACAGGCGGGCGTGTCCACCGAGACGGTACGCCAGCCGACCGGCGACCCCAACTACATCATGATCGATCTCGAGTTCCCCACCGCCGAGCAGGCTCGCCGCTTCCTGGAGTTTTTGGAGGCGCAGGTCTGGTCCATCCCCGCCAGCGCCCCCGCCCTGGTCGGCTCGCCCCAGGCGAAGGTCCTGGAGACGATCGAGCTGTGAGGATGAAGTCTCTAGTCGCGCTCGACCGTTTGTAGTCCTCGCCCGGGCGTCCAGGATTCGACGACCAGCTTGTTGGCGTCGGCGTTGAGGTGGGTGATGACGACTTCGGTTATGTCGGCCACGAACATCACCCCGGCGGGCTGGTCGCTCGATTCCGAGGTGGTCACCGGGCCGGCCGGCACGGCTCGCCCGGCGATCTTCGCTTCCCCCGGCCATTCGCCCTCCTTGCCCTCGACGGGATGGAAGTTGGGGCCATGTATGGCGAAGCGGGGATCGCGCGTGAGGTCGGACCCCTTGCGGGCGTCGGCCATCGAACCGAACCGCAGGTCGCCGTCGGCGAACTCGCACTCGATCCCCGAGATGCGGGGAGAGCCGTCGGCCCGCAGGGTGGCGAGCGTCTTGTGGCGACCGGCGTCGAACAGGTGCTGCACCCGGCCGGCGAAGTCCGGTTCCGCCGCTGCGATCTCCCTCCACGCCGCCACGGCGTCGGAGCGTACCGCCTGACTACGGTCAGGGCGCGGTGAAGTAGTGGCCTTCCTCGAGGTCGGCAATCAGACCGGCGTGGGTCGGCTGCCATCCGAGCAGGTCGCGGGTGATGGCGCTCGACGCCGGGCTGTCAGCGGCCACGATGGACGCCAGGAACCCGAAGTGGTCGGCCGCCTCGTCCGGTGGGATGGAGACCACCGGGATGCCGAGGTGCCGCCCGATCACCTCGGCGATGTCGCCGAGGGCGACACCGTCCTCGGCGACGCCGTGCAGCGCCGAGCCGGCCGGCGCCTTCTCCAGGGCCACGCAGAAGAGGTGCGCAACGTCGAGGCGGTGGGTCGCCGGCCAGCGATTGGTTCCCGCCCCGATGTAGCCCGACACCCCTTTGCGGCGGGCGATGTTGACGAGGGCGGCGACAAAGCCGTGATCGCCGTCGCCGTGGCAGGTGGGAGGAAGGCGCACGACCGATGATCGGACACCGCGAGCGGCGAGGGCCAGTGTCGCCTGGGCCGTGGCCAGCCGCATCTCGGGGCCGGAAGGGACACCGGTCGACTCGGGCGTACGGCCATCGTCTTCGGTCGCCACCCGCCCGGCGGCCAGGCCGAGGGTTCCCGAGGCGATAAGGAAGGGCCGGTCGGAGCCGGCGAGGGCGTCGCCGAAGGTTTCCACCGCCCGGCGATCGGCGTGCGCCGCCCCCTCGTAATCGCCGGTGAACGCGATGTCGTGTTTGAAGGCGAGATGGATGACTCCGTCGGAATCGGCCGCCGCCTTGGCCAGCACATCGAGGTCGTCGAGCGTCCCGCGCTGCACGTCCGCCCCGGTGGTGGCCAGCGAGTCGGCCGACGCCTGGGAGCGCGCCAGTCCGACGACGTCGTGGCCGGCGGCGAGGAGCTCGGCGACGACGGCCGAGCCGATCCACCCGGACGCGCCGGTGACGAAAATCCGCATGATGAGAACCTCCCGTTGATGTCAGTTGCTGACATCAACGGTACCATGGATGTCAGCAACTGACATCACCGGCTAGGATAAGCGCGATGGTGCGCTGGCAGCCCGACAGCCGCGGCCGGCTGGAGCAGGCAGCCCTGGCGCTCTACGCCGAGAACGGTTTCGAGAACACGACCGTCGCCGAGATCGCGGCGCGCGCCGGCCTGACGGAGCGAACCTTTTTCCGGTACTTCGCCGACAAACGTGAAGTTCTCTTCTGGGGCGCCTCGGCCTTGCAGGAACTGCTGGTTGCCGCGGTCACCGGCGCCCCGAAGGGGGCCGCACCGCTTGAGGCGGTCGCCCTGGCCCTCCAGGCGGCGGGCGCCGTCCTCGAGGAGCGCCGCGACTTCTCGCGCCCGCGCCAGCGGGTGATCGCCGCCAGCCCGGAGTTGCGCGAGCGCGAGCTGATCAAGTTGGCCGCACTGGCCGCGGCGCTGGCTGACGCCTTGCGCCAGCGCGGTGTTCCCGATCCCGCCGCCACCCTGACCGCCGAGGCAGGGATCGCCGTCTTCCGGGTGGCGGTCGAGCGCTGGACGACGGAAACGCCGCCCCGCGACCTGGCCCGACTGATCGGGGAGTCGCTCGACGAGCTGAAGGCCGTCACCGCGGGGAAATCCCCACCAACGCCGGGCTAGGAGGCCGGCAGGATTCGGGCCACCGCTTCCACCGCCGAGCGCTGCTCGGCGGTCAGCTGCTCGGGAACGGTGATGTGCACGGTGGCCAGCAGGTCACCGGTGCCCGTCGCCGCCTTCACCCCCCGGCTTCGCACCCGCAGGGTGCGGCCGGCGGGCGTGCCGGCGGGGACACGGACCCGAACCGGCGGCCCCTCGAGGGTGGGCACGTCGACCTCGGTGCCCAGCACGGCCTGCGGCCAACTGATGCTGGCGTCGACGGTCAGGTCGGCGCCACGCCGGCCAAAGAGGGGATGGGGGTCGACCCGTACCACCGCGTACAGGTCGCCGGCGGGGCCACCGTTGGATCCCGGGGCGCCCTTGCCGGGGAGCCGGATCCGCTGACCGTCGTCGACCCCCGCCGGGACCCGGACCTTGAAGCGCCGGGTGCCGCGGGCGTCGTTCAGCGTCACTTCGGTCGTCAGGCCGCGCACCGCGTCCTCGAAGGCCAGGCGCAGCTCGGCTTCGAGGTCGGCGCCTCGACGCACTCCGTCGGCCTCCCGCCGCGAACGGCCGAAGACGCCGCTCAGCAGGTCGCTGAGATCACCGTCCTCGAACGTCGCCCATTCCGAAGGGTCGAATCGTGCCCACCGGTCCTCGCCGGCCCCGGCGAGGGCCCGCCGGAACTCGTCGTATTCGGCCCGCTTGGTCTCGTCGCCGATCACGTCGTACGCCGCGGTGACCTCCTTGAACCGGTCGGCGGCCGCGGCATCGTCGGGATGGGTGTCGGGGTGAAGCTCCCGGGCCAGTTTCCGGTAGGCGCGGCCGATCGTCTTGGCGTCGGCGTCTTCGGCCACGCCCAGGACCGCGTAGAGGTCCTTCTCCGCCCACTCGGATCGAACAGCCACCCGTAACACCTCCACAGAACTTGAGTCAACCACTGTCAACTTCTGCCGGGCGCGGAAGATTCCCACCGGCGGCCGCCCGGCGCGCCGACAGGCGGCACCCAGTACCGTGACCGGCGGTGGAAATCGAGGTCATCATCGAGATCCCGAAGGGGACCCGCAACAAGTACGAGGCCGATCATGAGACCGGTGCCATCTGGCTCGACCGGCTGCTCTTCACCTCGACCCGCTATCCCGAGGACTACGGCTATATCCCCCACACCCTGGCCGAGGACGGTGACCCGCTCGACGCCCTGGTCCGCCTGGAGGAGCCCACCTTTCCCGGCTGCCACATCCGGGCCCGGCCGGTCGGGGTGTTCATCATGAGCGACGAGCACGGGGCGGACGCCAAGGTCTTGACCGTGCCCGCGACCGATCCCCGGGTGTCGGGAATCGTGGAACTGTCGGACATCCCCGATTACGAGCTGAACGAGATCGCCCATTTCTTCGCCATCTACAAGCAGTTGGAACCGGGGAAGGACACTGTCACCCACGGCTGGGAGGGGCGAGCATCGGCCGAAGCGGTGATCGAGGAGTCACGCCGGCGTTTCCCGGCACCTTGAGCTCACGTGGCGCGTGAGGTAGCGCAACCGACCAGCAACACCCGTCCGGGCACCGCCGCCGCCGTGGTGGCGGTGGTCTTCTGGGGGCTCGGCAACGTCTTGGTCAAGTACATCCGGCTGCCCGGCCTGACCCTCGCTCTCTACCGCCTGGCGCTCGGTTCGCTGGTGTACTGGGTCGTCCTGCGGGCCACGGGAGGCCGGCTGTCGTGGCGGACCGTGCGCCTGGCCATCCCCGGGGGCATCGCCTTCGGGCTCGACATGGCGTTCTTCTTCGTCTCCCTGAAACACACGTCGGTGGCCGACGCCAGCGTCATCACCGCCCTCCAGCCGGCCCTGGTGTTCCTCGTCGCCGGCCGGCTGTTCGCCGAGCACCTGAGCGGCCGGATGATCGGCTGGACGGCGGTGGCGGTCGTCGGGGTGGTGATCGCCGTGGTCGGCTCGGCGTCGGGCGCCGGCCGGACCCTCTTCGGCGACCTGGCCGCGGCCGCGTCGCTCGTGGCCTGGTCGTACTACTTCGTCGCCGCCAAGCAAGCTCGGCGCCAACTGTCCGCCCTCGATTATCAGGTCGGGCTGTCGATCGTCGCCACCGCCATCATTGCCCCCTTCGCCCTCCTCCACCCCTCGTCGCTGCGGGTACCGGACGGCGCAACCGTCGGGTGGGTCATGGTCATGGTGTGCATCCCCGGCGGCGGCCACCTCTTGATGAACTGGGCCCACCGGTACTGCTCCATCTCCCTCGCCTCGACCCTGACCCTCGGCATCCCCGTCGTCGGTGTCGCCGGCGCCGCCGTGGTGTTGGGCGAGCCGGTCACCGCGGTCCAGCTGGGCGGCATTGCACTGGCGCTGGTCGCCCTGGGCCTGATCCTGGGCCGCCCGCCCCGCCGGCTTCTCGCCGGGGCGTCCGAGCCGCTGGAGTGACGCCGGGATCGTCGCCCCCGGTACCGTGGCACGGTCGTGTTGGTCGCCAAAAACGTGTCCGTCAGCCGGGGCAGCCAGGTCGTTCTGGACCAGGTCAACGTCAGCGTCGGGCCGGGGACTCGCCTCGGCATCGTCGGCCCCAACGGGATAGGAAAGACCACCCTCCTCCGTGTCCTGGCCGGTCTCGACGATCCCGACGCCGGGGTGGTGGAGCGCTCGCCGCGTTCACTGGCGATCGGCTATCTGCCCCAGGAGAGAGACGCCGAACCGGGCGAGACCCTGCGGGACTACCTGGCCCGGCGCACCGGGGTGGCGGCGGCATCCGCCGAGCTCGACCGCTGCACCGAGGCGCTGGCCACCGACGCCTCGGTCGTGGAGGCCTATGGCGAGGCCCTGGACGCGTTCCTGGCACGGGGCGGTGACGATTTCGCCGCCCGGGCGGAAACGGTGTGCGCCGACGTGGGCTTGGGCGCGGACCGCCTCGACGTGGCCGTCGCCGAGCTTTCCGGCGGTCAGGCGGCGCGGGCCGCGTTGGCGGCCATCCTGCTGGCCCGCTTCGACGTCTTTCTGCTCGACGAGCCCACCAACGACTTGGATTTCGACGGCCTCGAACGGCTGGAACGGTTCCTGGCCAGCCTGGCCGGCGGGGTGGTGGTGGTCTCCCATGATCGGGCGTTTCTCGACCGGGCGGTCACCCGGATCCTGGAGATCGCCGAGGAAAGCCACCAGGCAGTGGACTACGCCGGAGGCTGGAGCGCCTACGTCGCGGCCCGCAGCCTGGGCCGGCGCCAGCAGGAGGAGGCGTACCGGCGGTTCACCGAGGAGCGCTCCCGGCTGAGCGAGCGCATCCGCACGCAGCGGACGTGGTCCGAGCACGGCGTGGCGACCAAGAAGCGCAAGCCTCGGGACCACGACAAGGCGCAGCGCGGCTTCTCCCAGGACCGCACCGAGAAGCAGGCGGCCAAGGTGCGGGCCAGCGAGCGCCGGCTGGAACGCCTGGCGGCGGTCGACAAGCCATGGGAGGGGTGGCAGCTCCGGCTCTCCCTGGCGCCCGAGCGCCGCAGCGGCGACGTGGTGGTCCGCCTCTCCGGTGCGGTGGTGGCGCGGGGCTCGTTCGCTCTCGGCCCGGTGGACCTGGAGGTCGGGTGGGCCGACCGGCTGGCTGTCCTCGGCCCCAACGGATCGGGGAAGTCGACGCTTCTTCGGGCCATCCTCGGTGACCTGCCGCTGGTCGCGGGGGAGCGCTGGGCCGGGCCGTCGGTGGTGTTCGGCACCCTGGACCAGGGACGGGTCGGCTCGGGTGCGCCGGCGGCCACGGTCCTGGCCGGCTTTATGGCCGGCACCGGCCTGGCTCAGGCCGAGGCCCGATCCCTGCTGGCCAAGTTCGGCCTCGGGGAGTCGCACATCGTCCGCCCGTTGCCGGCGTTGTCGCCCGGCGAGCGGACCCGACTGATCCTGGCCGCCCTCATGGCCGGCGGGGTCAACTGCCTGGTGCTCGACGAGCCCACCAACCATCTCGACCTCCCCGCCATCGAGCAGTTGGAGGAGGCGCTCAACGCCTTCGAGGGCACCCTGATCTGTGTGAGCCACGATCGCTGGCTGCTGGAGGCGGTGGATTTCGACCGCTCCATCCTCGTTGAGGACGGCAAGGTGCAAACGCTCAGCCGCTGACGGTGCGCGGCCGGCCCGGGAGAACGGCTCGGCGGCCGAGCGGCCCCCTTTTCCCGCCCCTTACCGCCGATCGAGGAACCGGGCGAGCGCGGCGATGGCCCGGGTCAGCTGGGCCCCGATGTCGGGGTCGGCGATCAGCCCGTCGTCGCCGATGGCCGCCCGCGGCACGGGGATGTGGGCGCACGCCTCCTCGACCAGCACCGCCCCGACGTAGCCCAGCACGATCCGCAGCGACTGGTGCGCATCGGCGGCACCGGTCGGGCTGGCCGAGGCGTTGAGGTAGGCAACCGGCTTCTGGTAGATCTCGCCGCCGCCGACCGTCCAGTCGAGCAGGTTCTTGAACGACCCCGGAAGGGCGCCGGCGTACTCGGGCGTCGAGAACACCATTGCCGCCGAGGCGGCGATCTGGGCCCGCAGGTCGGCCACCGGGGCGGGAAGGGGGTCGGTGTCGTCGTCGGGATTGAAGTGCGGCAGCTCTCCCATGCCGCGGTACCGCACCAGCTCCTGGCCGGGGCCGGCCCGGGCCTGGGCGGTGCGGAGGAGGGCGGTGTTGGTGGAACCCTGGCGGAGGCTCCCCGACACCAGGAGGAGCCTCACCGCGACGGCGGCGCGGTCGAGGCCCGCACGACCAGCTCGAGGCCCAGAGTGACGGCGGCCGGGCGGTTGCCGTCGAGCCGCTCGATGGCGATGCGGGCCCCGGTGGCCCCCACGTCGTAGAGCGGCACCCGGATGGTCGTGAGCGCCGGCTCGACGAAGGTGCAGGCGGGCACGTCGTCGAAGCCCACGACCGACATGTCACCCGGCACCGCCACCCCGTGCGCCCGCAGCCCCGCCTGGAGGCCGATGGCCAGCTGGTCGTTGGCGGCCAGGACCGCGGTCGGCCGGTTCCGCCCCCCTCCGGCGAGGAGGGCGGCGGCCGCCCGCACGCCACCGTGGCGGGTGTAGTCGCCAACCAACACGGTCGACAGGGCCAGGCCGTGGGCCGCCAAGGCCGCGGTGGCGGCGGCCCGTCGCTCGTGGCTGCTCGGGAGGAGGTCGGGGCCGCAGACGAAGCCGAAACGGCGGTGCCCGAGGGCCGTCAGGTGGGACACGGCGGCGGCGTAGCCCTCGCCGGTCGGCCAGCGGACGTCGGCGGGGCGACCCGGCGAGGGCGCCAACCGGACCACCACCCCGCCGGCGGCGGTGAACTGGTCCAGTTGCGGCTGGAGGGCCGCCTGGTAGGCGTCGTCCCCGAGCCCGCTCCCGGTGAACACCATGGCGTCGACGTGCATCGACCGGAGTTTGCGGACGTAGGCCAGCTCCTTGTCCGGCCGGCGGTCGGAGTTGCAAATGAGCGTCGCCCGGCCGGCGGCGTAGGCGACGTCCTCGATGCCCCGGGCGATCTGGGCGAAGTACTCGTCGGTCATGTCGTGGACGATGACGCCGAAGGTGCCGGTGCGCCGCACCGCCAGGTTGCGGGCCACCAGGTTGGGCACGAAGTCCAAGGTGGCGGCGGCGGAGAGCACCCGTTGCCGGGTGGAGTCGGCGACGGGGTGTGGGCTGTTGCTGAGCACCCGGGACGCGGTGGCCGGCGACACGCCGGCGCGGGCCGCGACGTCGGCCAGGGACACCGCCGGCGCCTGGCTCACGGCGCCGTTTCCGGCGGGGCGCCGTACTCGATCGCGGCCGCCGCCACGCCGGCCGCCTCGGCGTCGCCGGCGTGGATGAGCAGGCGGTGACGAAGCCGCATCTCCGCCCCTCGGGCCAACGCCCGGTCCGGTTGGAAATGGTGGCCGGGAAACGGCGACACCGGACCGTAGCCCCGGGTGAACCACCGGTTGGGGTAGCCGGGATTCTCCGGATGATCGACGCAGGCGACGCCCTCGGTCACCTCCGCCCCCAGGTAGATGACCGAGCGGGAACTGGAGATATCGAGCCACTCCGCCGGCTGGCCGAACGTCGCCGCCTCGCCCGTCTGGCCCCGGGCGTTGGTCATCGCCGCCCCGCCGGCGGTGGTCAGCGCCTCGGCCGGCCGGATCCCGGGCAGGGCGGCCTCCTTGGTGTCGCCGAAGGCCAAGTCGACCAGGGCGGTGTAGCGGCTGTCGAGGTCGACGACGTAGCGGTCGCCGGCCGCCAGGTCCACCACGACGGAACGCAGCTCGTCGATGACCACCTCGCCGCGGTGGTCCCGCCAGGCCAGCTCCTCGACCAGTCCGAAACGGCGCCCCTCCTCGCTGATCGACCGCCAGCGCACGTGCTCGATGGCGCCCCGCTCGGCGGGGCCGTCGCCGCCCGCCAGTTCCAGGTAGTAGTCGACGCCGTTGACGTCACCGTGGCCCCACCACACCCCGCGATGGTGGAGGTGGTCGACCGGGCTGTCCTCAAGCAGGTTGCGGCCGGCCGGGCCGCACAGGGTGGCGATGTGGGGTCGGGGCCGGATGGCGTAGCGGAAGATGACGAAGCAGCCTTGGGCGGCCACGGTGACCTCGTCGTCGGTGACGGTGAGGGAGGGGGGGAACCAGGCGAAGGCGCCCGGGCCGGCGCTGGTCATGGGGCGATTCGGGGGAAGGTGGCCCGGCCGGCGCACAGGTCCTGGTAGGCGGCGGCGTAGTCGGCGTCGTCCACCGGGACCGGCAGCGGCGCCCGCCACAGGGCGGACAGGTAGGCGGCGTTGATCGTTTCCACCGCCTGGGTGGCCTCGAGCGGGCCGTTGCGGGGCGCGGCCACCTCGCCGGCGATGGCGGCCAGGAAGTCGCGGTGGCAGTCGACGATGGCGGCGAACTCCATGGCCCGGCCGCCGTCGACGACCAGGTCGGTCCACGTCACCGGCACCGTGGCCAGATCGTCGGTCTGGGTCGCTGCCACCGCCCCGGCCGAGCCGGCGAAGGCGGCCCGCCGCAGCCCGAAGCCCTCGATCACCAACGAGCCGCGATCACCATGGACCTCGGTGCGGTTGGACCCGACCGGCTCGGCGCTGGAGGCCACCAGGCTGCCCCGCGCCCCGCCGGGAAACTCCAGCAGCAACGCCACCGAGTCCTCCACCTCGCAGTCGTGCAGCGCCCGCCAGGCGTCGGCGTCCACCCGCAGCGGCGGCCCGACGAGGGAGATGAGCCCGTCGAGCTGGTGGCAGGTCTGGTGCATGAGCACCCCGCCGCCGACGGTCGCCCAGCGGGCCCGCCACGGCCGGTCGGTGAAATAGTGGGCGGGCCGGAACCAGGTGGTCGCCACCACGCTCACCCGCCGCACCGCCCCGATGGCGCCCGCCTCGATCAGCGCCCGGGCCTGCTGGTAGGCCGGTAGGAAGCGGTACTGCAGCCCCACCTGCACCACCCGTCCGGCGGCGGCCGCCGCCGCGGCCAGGCCTCGGCCCTCGGCGGCGGTCGGTGTCAACGGCTTCTCGCAGTACACATGGACGCCGGCGGCCAGGGCCTGGCGGGTGAGCGGGCCGTGGAGGAACGGCGGCACCGCCAGCACCACCGCGTCCACCCCACCGGCGGCCAGCACCTCGTCGACGCTGGTGAAGGCGGGCACCCCGAAGCCGGCGCCGACCGTCTTGGCCCGCTCCCCGTCGGTGTCGGCCACGGCGACCAGCCGGTAGTCCTCGGCCAGCATGGTGGCGGCCATGAGGTGGACCATCCCCACGCCGGCCAGCCCGACGACGGCGACGCCCACCCGCGCCTTGGCCACCCCCGACCCCCTGCTACCGTGCCGTCCGGTGGAAAGCGCTTTCCATGACCGGCAGCATACGCTGCCCCCGGGACTGATCCCCGCCACCGTCGTGCCCATGACGGCGGGCGGCGACGTCGACTGGGCGCAGCTGGGCCGGTACCTCCGGGAGGTGGCGGCCGCCGGGCCGGCGGCGTTGGCCGTGACCGCCGACACCGGCGAGGTGCTGCACCTCACTCCCGCCGAGCAGTACCGGGTTGTCGCGCTGGCCAAGGCAGAGACCGGCCTGCCCATCGTGGCCGGCCTGCCCGCCGCTGGCGACGGGCGCCCATCCGATGCCGTGGCGACCGCGGTGGCCCACGCCCGGGCCCTGGCCGCCGCCGGCGCCGACGCCCTCCTCGTCTTCCCCGACGGCGCGGGCGGCGACGCCGTCGTCGCCTACCACCGGGCCGTCGGCGACGCCGGTCTGCCGCTGATCGCCTTCCAGCTGCAGCCGGCGCTCGGCGGCGTCATCTACCGCCCCGACGTGCTGGCCCGCCTACTGGACCTCGACGCTGTCGTCGCCCTGAAGGAGGCGTCCTTCGACCGGGACATCTTCGAGGCCACGGCGGCCATCGCCGGCGTCGCCGGCATCTGCCTCCTCACCGGCAACGACAACTTCATCCTGGACTCGTTCGAACTCGGCGCTCAGGGCGCCCTACTGGGCTTCGGGGCCCTGCTTACCGCCCCCCAGGTCGCCATGATCGACGCCTGGAACGCCGGTCGGGGCGACGAGGCCCGCCGCCTGGGGACGCCCCTGCAACGCCTGGCCGATGTCATCTTCGCCCCGCCGCTCGGGGACTATCGGGCCCGGTTAAAGGAATGCCTGGTGATGCTGGGACTGCTCGACGCCGCCCACGTCCGGCCGCCCCTCCGGGGCGTCGACGACGCCGAGCGGGGCCGGCTGCGCCGCGCCCTGCACGATGCCCAGCTGGCGGTGGCGGCGTGAAGTTCGGCGTCTTCCTGCCCAGCTTCCTGCTCGCCACCGACGAGGGGTCCG
>DATARN010000050.1:0-3259 GCA_036264135.1 Acidimicrobiales bacterium | reverse complement strand
TTCCGCGGGTCGGCGCCCGGTAATTAACCAAGTCATGGCCGGTTTTCCTCGGATTGGGTTTTGTTCCGGCGATGATATTCGAGTCGTTTTTGGACGGCTCGGGCGAGGCCTTGCCGGCGGGCCTCACGGATCTGTTCTCCTCGTCCGCTGTGTTCGTCGTCGGGAGTGACGTAGCCGATCCCGGCGTGCAGGCGGACGGTGTTGTACTCGTGTCGGACCCGGGCCAGTTCAACGTCGAGGACGGCTGGGTCGGTGATGGTCTCGAGATGGGGCCATTCGCCTTTGACGTGCCCGAACAGCGTCTCGATCCACGCCTGGTCGGTGGGCGTGTGCGGTCGCCCGTGGTGTTGGGCGACCGCCATGGCGGCCATGAACGCCCGGGTGTCGTGCGAGGTCATCTGGGGACCGTTGTCGCTGACTGCGAGCAGGATCGGCCGGTCCGGGTCGTCAGCTGCGAGTTCGAGCCGTTCGGCAGTGACGAGGTCGATCAGGCCCTCCGCCATCAAGGCGTGCCCGAAGACCACCTTCACCTGGGTCGAGGTCTCCTCCACCGACACCAGCGTGTCCATCCACTTGCGGCTGACCATGTCCAAGATGGCGAACACGCACCGTTTCGCCCGAGGGAAATGGGTGACATCCCAGCCCCAGATACGGTTCGGTTGCCATTGCAGCCAGTCCGGCCACGGCTTCTTCTCCGCCTTCTCCCGCGGTCGCCCCTCGGGCAGAACCAGCCCGTGAGCAGCCAGAACACGCCGGACCGTCGACGGTGACACCCACACCGTGTTGGTGTACGAACCGCGGTGGGCGAGCTTGCGGTGTGACCGGTCGACGGTGCCCCACACCTCGGCGAGCCGCACGATGGCCTGCTCCTCGGCCGGGGTGATGCCATGACAGGGATGCCCGCCCGGGGCGACGTCGATCAGCGTGCCGAGCCGGCCCTGGCGGGCCCGCCACCGACCGACCCGTTCCGCGGACACCCCCCAAAGGCCGGCCACCCACACCGCGGAAAGTCCCTCCGCTTGGGCATCGGCGACAGTCTTGAGGACCAGCTCTTTCACCTCGGCGGGGACCCGCGCCGGGAGCCGGTCGGTCAGCCCCAGCCGGCTTTTCCCCGGACAACCGCCAACTCGATGGCCTGCGCCTTGATCGCCGCGGTCAACGCCGCAATCTCGTCGTTGGCCTCGTCCAAGGCGGCGTTGCGGGCCGAGCCCGGACGGCCCGGCTTGGCCGCCAACGCCGCCAGGGCCGCGTCTTTCACCGTCCGGCGGATAGTGATCACCGTCGACACATCCACCGCCCACTTGCGGGCCGCGTCGGCCTGGGACAACTCGCCCGAGGTGACCCGCAAGAAGATCTCCCACTTGGTCTCGGGGGTCAAGACCTTCGGACGGCGACGACCAGAAGGGGTAACAGCTGAAGCCATCAAAGACTCCTCTCGGATCAGTCGAGGAGCGTGCCAGGCTTGGTTCGTTTCCTGGTGGACCTACCGCGGCAAAGTCAGACGCAGAACAGAGGCGCCCGCCTTCTAACCGAACCTGTCGGCCCGGGCCAATCTGGTCGCTCTCGCCCGTTTGGGCCGAATTAACGTGGGCGGCGTTGACCCGGTGATCGAACGGGTCGGATTGGCCGGACGCGCCGCGGACTTGTACCGCACGTACTCGCTCGGGATGAAGCAGCGCCTGGGTATCGCCGCCAGCCTGCTGGTCGAGCCGACCTTGTTGATCCTGGACGAGCCAGCCAACGGTCTTGACCCGGCTGGCATCGTTGAGATCCGCCGGCTCATGCGCTCGCTGGCCGATGACGGGATCACCATCATCGTGTCCAGCCACTTGCTGGCCGAGATCGAGCAGGTGTGCGACTTCTTCGTCATGATTCAGGCGGGCCAGCTCGTCTTCCAGGGGACCCCGGAGAGCCTGTTCGCAGACCAGAGAGCCGAGCTGCTGGCCCGACCTGAGCACAACAGCGACCTGGAGACACTGGCCGGGGCGGTGCGCTCCGCCGGGCGGGTAGCCAGGGTGGAGGACGGCACCGTGGTCGTCGACGCCCAAGCGACCTGGGCCGCCGAGCTCAACCGGGTGGCTTTCACCGCCGGGGTCACCCTCGCCCACCTCAGCGAGCGCCGCCGGAGCCTGGAAGAAGCCTTCTTCAAGCTCACCGGATCGAAGGGCGCCGACGCCTTGAGTTCGGTCGACGAGCGGCGGGCATCGTGATCTTCGCCGCGTTCCGCAGCGAGTGGGTCAAGCTCCGCCGTCGGACCCTGTCACTCACCACCTCCGGTGCGCTGGCGGCTCTGGCCGCCCTGTTCACCGCCCTGACCTTCGCCCGGGCCGGAACTCACGGGGAGAGAGGGGGCTTCGTCACCTTGCCGGAGCTGGCTCAGCCCAATGGACTGATTCACGGCCTCAACCGGGCCGCCCTGCTGCTCGGCGTGGTCGCCTTCGGTGTGGCCGCGGCTCAGATTGCCAGCGAATACGGCCTCGGTACGCTGCGACAGCTCCTGGTGCGCCAGCCACGACGCATGGTTCTGCTGGCCGGCAAGTACCTCGCAGTCCTCACCTTCCTGGGCGTCGCCGTCGTCGCCGCCGCCATCGGTGGCGGGATCGCCGCGGTCGGGATGGCCCATGTGCGGGGTATCACCACCAGCGCCTGGTTCTCCAGCACGGGCTTGGCCGATATCGGCCGGGCGGTCGCCAACATTGTCCTCTCCGTCGTCGGCTACACCACGCTCGGCTTTGTCGTGGGCATCGTGCTGCGCTCGTCGGTGGCGGCGGTGATCGTCGGCTTGGTGTACCTGCTCCCGCTGGAAAACATCTTCTCGGCCGTGGTCAGCGGCGCCGATCGCTGGCTGCCGGGCCAGCTGCTCATCCCGATCGCCCAAGGCGGCAACAGCTCGGCCAGCTAAGCGCCGCACTGCTAACCGTGGCCCTCTACATGGCCATCGTCGCCGCCCTGGGCGCGCGGCTGTTCGCAAAGAGAGACGTCACCGCCTGAGCTGGGCACAACCCCGGCAGATGTGTTGACGACAGCAAGCGACGCCGACGGCAGGCGGCGCCCATGACATCCCGCCCACCCGGCGGTCTGGGGCGTTGGGCACCCAACATTCGGGGACGCTCGTTCTGGGCGCTCCGACCGGTCCCGACGTCCACCTCAGCTCGGCGATGGGTTCAGCGGGGATTTGTCGCCGACAGACCAGTTGTGACCGAACGGGTCGTGGAAGCCGCCTTGGCGATGCTTCCCCCACGACACTTCGTGATCCTTG
>DATARN010000041.1:0-39250 GCA_036264135.1 Acidimicrobiales bacterium | reverse complement strand
GTCCGGCCGCCCCTCCGGGGCGTCGACGACGCCGAGCGGGGCCGGCTGCGCCGCGCCCTGCACGATGCCCAGCTGGCGGTGGCGGCGTGAAGTTCGGCGTCTTCCTGCCCAGCTTCCTGCTCGCCACCGACGAGGGGTCCGCCGGCCGGGGCCCGGCGGTGCGGGCCTTCGCCCGCCGGGCCGAGGAGCTGGGCTTCGAGTCCCTCTGGATCACCGACCACATCGTGACCGCCCGCCAGTTCTACCGGGTCGGTTGGCTGGACGCCCTGGTGACCCTCTCCCACGTGGCGGCGGTGACCGAGACGGTGCGGCTGGGCACTTCCATCCTGATCCTGCCGCTGCGCCAACCGGCGGTGCTGGCCAAGGAGGTGGCGACTCTGCAGGACCTGTCCGGCGGGCGTTACATCTTCGGGGTCGGGACGGGATGGTTCGAACCAGAGTTCGCCGCCTGCGGGGTGACCAAGGCGTCCCGGGGAGCGCGAACCGATGAGGTCCTCGACGCCACCCTCGCCCTGCTGCGCGGCCCCGGCGTCGCCTTCCACGGCCGCCACTACCGCCTCGACGGGGTCACCGTGGAGCCCCACCCGGCCACCGTCCCACCGGTGTGGGCCGCCGGCGGCAGCCAGCTGGCCCACGCCGCCTCGCCCGAGGCGCCGGCCATGCATCCCCGGGTGCTGCAGCGCATCACCGCCGCCGACGGCTGGATCGCCCGCCCGACCTGCCCGCCGCAGCTCATCGCCGCCGACCTGGCCTTGATCCGGGAGGCCCGGGGCGCGGCGCCGCTCACCGTGGCCCACGAGAATTTCGTGTGGATAGAGCCCGGTGGCCGCGACGACGACATCCGGGCGGCCCAACAACGGCGCTTCTCCGCCATTTTGTCCGACGAGCGCCCATGGGAATATATCGATGCCGTGTACCTGCCCGGTTCCGTCGACGTGATCCAGCGTAAAGTGCAGGACCGCATCGATGCGGGTGTCGAATATCTCATGCTGCATACTCTTACGCCGGATCTCAGCCAACTCGACCTGATCGCCCGCCACATCGTCGAGCCGTTCCGAAATGCCGTCGGGAAAAGGGGAGCAGTTCCCGTCCCCGCGGTGCGTCCATGACGACCGTCGTGCGGGGCGCCAACGGCCTGTGGGCGTGGAGCCGGGAACACTGGGACCCGTCGCGCCAACTCGTGGCCAATCCCGCCGGCGGCTACGCCGAACTCGGGCCCTTCGCCGGGAAATACCTGATCCGGGAGACGGCGTGGTTCGCCCTTGACGCCCTGGGCCACGGCGAAGTGGATATCGCGGTGCAGGCGATTCGCAGCGTGCTATCCCGCCAGTACGACCGCCCCGGCCGTGCCTGGCATGGAACATTTCCGATTTTCGACCACGACCCCGAGCCTGGCGACGACGCGGTGATGTGGCTGAGTTACGATCCCAATTGGCGGCAGTTTATCGGGGTCACGCTGGCGCTCATCGTCGATGGCTATTCCGACGTATTGCCGGTGTCGCTCGTCGAGGCGTGTGAAATGGCGGTGGGGCGCGCCGTGGAGGGCGAGCCGCCGGGACGGATACCGCCGTCATATTCCAATCCTGCCCTTATGCACGCCTGGCTGGCGGACTGGGCGGCCCGGCGGCTCGGCCTGGCTGACGCCCAAGCCGAGGGGTGGGCGCTGGCGGACCAGGTCACCCGCTTGTTCGACGCGTCGGGGTGCCTGTACGAGTTCAACTCGCCGACCTACGACGGGGTCAACCTGTTCGCCGCCACCTTGTGGGCGAACGCCGGCGAGCCGTTGCGCGCCCCGGGGGCGCGGATGACGGCGGCCCTGCTCGACGCCATGAGCTTCCTCTACCATCCCGGTCTGCACAACCTGTGCGGGCCCTTTACCCGGGCCTATGGCATGGATCTGTCGTCGCGCATCACGCTGTACGGCCTGGTGCGCTTGGTCGCTTGCTCCGACCCGGCCGCCCTGCCGCCGATCAGCGGCGACGTCGAGCACAGCCATGACCTGTTCTTCGCCCCCCTGGCGGAATGGGCCAACCGTCACTCTCCTGAGCCCTTCCCCGCTGACAATCACCGACTTCCCCGGCGCCGTACCTTTTCCCTGGCCGGTGGGCGCCAGGCCACCGCCTTCCTCGGACCCGATTTCATGATGGGTGCCGAGTCGGGTGGCCGAGAGGGGTTGGTATGGGACCAGTACGTTCCCGGCAGCGTCCACTGGGCGGCGGCCGAGGGTGTCGCGTGGCTCCGGGTGCACGCCGGCCCCGGTAACCCGGTCGACTGCTCGCTCGGCGACACCACCCTGGCGGTGCACCCCGCCGCGGCGGGGTCCGTCACGGTCACGACGACCGGTACCGTCGAGCGGCTGGGCGCCTCACGGCTACGGGTCGGCTCCCGGGTGACCATCCGGGGCGCCGGCGACCTTTCGGTGCGCCCGCTCGGCACCGTTACCTGCGTGAGCGGACCGGGCCCCGTCGAGGTGTCGGTCGACTGATTAGCCTCGGGCGGGCCATGACCGACGAGCCGCCCACCCACCGGACGGGAGACTTCGACGCCGAGGAGCGGCAGCGCCTTCGGATCGTCCATCACCGGCTGCGCAACGCGTCCCAGGCGATCGAGTCGCTGCTGGCCACCGAGCCCATGAAGGGTCGCTGGGCGCCGGCGGCGGCGACACCCGAGGCGGTCGAGGGCGCCAAGAAGGAGTTCGAGCTGGCCTACCAGGCGGTCGTGGCCTGTCACCGCGAGCTCGGCCTCTGACGGGAAATCCTGTCCATTCGGTGAACTCCGGGGCCCTTGGCTTCCGCCGGTGCCCCGGGCTGGCCAAGATGGACGCCATGTTGGAAGCTCCTCCCGTGGCGGCTCGGGTGCTCATCATCGAGGACGATCCCAACGTCGCCGAGGTGGTCGCCCGGTACCTGCAGCGGGAGGGCTTTCGGGTGAGGACGGTGGCCGACGGCCGGGAGGGCCTTGACGTCGCCCTGAACGAACTGCCCGACCTGGTCGTGCTCGACGTGATGCTGCCCTCGCTCGGCGGGTTGGAGATCTGCCGGCGGCTCCGGGCGGTGGCGCCGGTGGCGGTCATCATGCTGACGGCGCGGGGGGAGGAAGCCGATCGCATCGCCGGACTCGAGCTGGGCGCCGACGACTACATCGCCAAGCCGTTCTCACCGCGGGAGCTGACCGCCCGGGTCAAGGCGGTGCTGCGCCGGGCCAACGCCCCCCTCGCCGGCGAGCGGGAGCCGGGCGTGCTCCGCGCCGGTGACGACGGCGAGACGCGGGGCACGCTGGAGGTGGACACCATCGCCCATGAGGCCCGGGTCGGGGGGGCGATAGTGGCGCTGACCGCCAAGGAATTCGACCTGCTGGTCCACCTCATGCGCAACCCGCGGCGAGCTCTGCGGCGGGAAGAACTGCTCCGCGACGTCTGGGGCTTCAGCTACGGGGACCACTCCACCGTCACCGTGCACATCCGCCGGCTGCGGGAGAAGATCGAGGCCGACCCGTCGGCGCCCCGCTTCGTGTGCACCGTCTGGGGCGTGGGCTACCGGTTCGAGCCGTGAGCCGGTCCGGGGTGGGCGCCGGCCGGCAGTGGTTGCTGGCCGCCGGCGTGGGGAGCTTCGGCCTCATCGCCGGGGCGGCCGCGGCCGCGGCCTTCGGGATCCCTGCGGGCGACGCCGTCCGCCTGCTGCTGTACTCCACCGCCGGCGCGGCCATCGCCGGCGCCGTCGCCGCCTTCGTCCTGGTGGCGTTGCGCCATGCCACCGTCGGGGTGCAGGCCGCCATCGCCGCCCTGGCGCCCGTCGCCGCCGTGGCCATCGGGGTGGTGTGGGCCAGTGAGCGCATGTTCCTGATGGCCCACGACATGGCGGTGCTGGCGGTGGTGCTGTGCAGCGCCGGCGGCGTCGGCGTCATCATCGCCATCATCCTCGGCGGCCGGGTGGCCGGCGCGGCCCGCTCGGTCGGCGCCATGGCCCGGAGACTGGGTGAGGACGGCCCGGTCGCCGCCCTGGCTCCAGTGCCGGCGGTCACCGCCCCCCCGCGGCGGCCGGCGGCGGTGCCCGGCGAGCTGGCGGCGCTGGCCGCCGAGCTGCAGCGGACGTCGCAGCGCCTGGGCGAGGCCCAGGACGAGGCATCGGCGCTGGAGCGCAGCCGCCGCCAGCTGGTCGCCTGGGTGTCCCACGATCTCCGCACCCCGCTCGCCGGGATCCGGGCCATGGTCGAGGCGCTGGAGGACGGCGTGGTCGACGACCCCGAAACCGTGGCCCGCTACCACCGCACCATGCGCCGCGAAGCCGACCGGCTGGCCGGCCTCGTCGACGACCTGTTCGAGCTGTCCCGGATCCAGGGCGGCTCACTGGCGCTCAGCTACGAAGCGGTCCCCCTGGACGAGCTGGTCGCCGACGCCATCTCGGGGGCGGGGGTCGCCGCCCAGGCCAAATCGATCGAGGTCCGCTCCCAGATGCGGCGCGACCCACCGCCCACGGTGGAGCTGTCGACCCCCGAGATGGCGCGCGTGGTGCGCAATCTGCTCGACAACGCCATCCGCCACACGCCCGCCGGCGGCACGATCGTCGTCGACGCCGGCGTCGACGACACCGACACGTGGGCCGTGGTGTCGGTGCTCGACGGCTGCGGGGGGATCCCGGAGCACGACTTGGACCTGGTCTTCGAGATGGCCTACCGGGGCGACGCCGCCCGCACCCCGGGCGACAACGGCGGCGGCCTCGGACTGGCCGTCGCCCGCGGTTTCGTCGAGGCCCATCACGGTGCCATCAGCGTGCACAACGAGGGTCCCGGGTGCCGCTTCGTGGTCCGGCTCCCCCTGCGCCGCGGGAGCCCGACGGCGCCGGGCTCAGGTCTTGTCGGTCACGCCGGCGGCGTCGAAGGTCGCCATCTCCCGCAGGATGCGGGCCGCCGCCTCCACCAGCGGTAGCGCCAGGCAGGCGCCGCTGCCCTCGCCCAGGCGCAGGGACAGGTCGAGCAGGGGCGTCAGACCGAGCGACGCCAGGGCCGCCGTGGCGCCCGGCTCCGCCGAACGGTGCCCGGCGAGGCAAAAGGCCCGCGCCTCGGGGACCAAGGCGACGGCGACCAGCAGGGCGGCGTCGGCGATGACGCCGTCGACGATGATCGGAACCCGGGCCGCGGCGCCGCCCACGATGAACCCGGCCAGGGCGGCGATCTCGAGGCCGCCCAGGGCGGCCAGGGTGGGGATCGGCCCCGCCGCCCGCGCCCCGGCGTGGAGGGCCAGGGCCTGCTCGACGACGGCGATCTTGCGGGCCAGGGTCAGGTCGTCCACCCCCGTTCCCCGCCCCGTGACCGCCGCCGGGTCGGCACCGGTCAGGGCGGCGATGGTGGCGGCGGCGGCGGTGGTGTTGCCGATCCCCATCTCGCCGGTGATAAGGCATCGGGCCCCGCCGGACACGAGCTCGGCGGCGGTTTCGGCGCCGATATCCAGCGCCTGGCGAGCCTCCTCCTCGGTCATGGCGGCCTCGACGGCGAGGTTGCCGGTACCCCGGCGCACCGACCGGAGGGACAGGCCGGCGGCCCCGTCGGGGCCGAGCCCGGTGACGTCGCCGGCCACGCCGACATCCACGACGGTCACCTGGGCGCCGACGTGGCGGGCCAGCACGTTGATCGCCGCCCCCCCGGCGACGAAGTTGGCCACCATCTGGGCCGTCACCTCCTGGGGCCAGGGGGTGACGCCCTCGGCGACCACGCCGTGATCGGCGGCGAAGACCGCCACCGCGGCCGGAGTGGGAAGCGGGGGCGGGCATTCGCCGGCGATGCCCGCCAGCTGGATGCCCACCGACTCCAGCGTCCCCAGCGCACCGCGGGGCTTGGTGAGCCGGTCCTGGCGCTCGGTCGCCTCGGCGAGGGCCCGGGGATCAAGGGTGCCGACCGCCGCCGCGGCCGTCGCAAAGGGACGGGTCATCCGCAGGACTCTAGAGGGAGACCCCAAGGCGAAAAATTCTTCCCCAGTGGCCCAGATATGTATGGCGTCCGGTCGATATACGGTGTATACCTAGTGGCGGGTGGTTGGGGCAGAGCGCCGCAGGGGGAGGATTCATGTTGTCAGGTAGCTGCCGTTCGAGCCGGAGCCGCGGTGAGACCGAGGGGCGCGACACCGTGACCGCGCTGGTGACGGGGGCGGCCGGCGGCAACGCGCTGGCCACGGAAGCGCTGATCCAGCGCTACGCCGGTCTGGTGTGGTCCATTGCCTGGAGCTACCGGTTGAGCCCGGCCGACGCCGCCGACGTCAGCCAGGTGGTCTGGCTCCGCCTGGTGGAGAACATCGGGCGCATCCGCCAACCAGACGCCGTCGGTGCCTGGCTCGCATCGGTCGCCCGCCACGAGTGCCTGCGGACCCTACGCCGGGCCGAGCGGGAGGTGGCCACCGCCGACGGGCTGAACGTGGAAGAGCGCAGCGACGACGGCGACGTCGACCTGGGCATTCTCGAGGGCGAGCGGGGAGTAGCGCTGCGCCAGGCCTTCGAGGGCCTACCGCCGCGGTGGCGGGCGCTGCTGGAGATGCTCCTCGACGTTCCCACCGCCAGCTACGAGGAGGTGGCGGCCGCCGTCGGGATGCCCATCGGCAGCATCGGCCCGACTCGCCAGCGCTGCCTCGAGCGGCTGCGGTCCTCGCCGGCGCTGGTCGAGCTGACGGCCGCCTGACCCTGGCGTGGCCGCCGGCGGCCCGGCTCCCGCCCGCCGCTAGTAGCGGTCGGCGTGGCGTCGGCGGCCGAAGACCAGCCACCAGACGCCGGCGATCACCGCCACGATGATGGCCACGTGCAGCAGCCAGCCGACGAGGTGGAAGATGGCGGTGAGCACGGCAAAGATCAGGGCGACGGCAATGCTGCCGATCACGATCCCCGCGGCCACCGCCATCGTGACGCCGACCAGGCTGTGGCGACGTTCCTGCCCCATGGGTTCCTGTGCCATTGGTCCGTCCTCCTTCTCGCTGCTCACGGTAGGCCAGTCGGGACCGGCTGCCATCCCCCTGGGCGCCGATTGACCCCTCCGCCTCAAGGTGGACACCAGTGGCCCCGCCGACTCAGCGGCTGGGTTCGACCAGCCCGCACTCGTAGGCGAGGACCACGGCCTGGATCCGGTCCCGCAACCCCAGCTTGGTCAGGATGTGGGTCACGTGGGTCTTGACCGTGGCCTCGCCGATGTACAACTCCTCGCCGATCTCGGCGTTCGAGTGGCCCCGGGCCACTTCCTTCAAGACGTCCAGTTCCCGCT
Source organism: Acidimicrobiales bacterium (assembly GCA_036264135.1). GTDB lineage: Bacteria > Actinomycetota > Acidimicrobiia > Acidimicrobiales > Palsa-688 > DATARN01. Next base: position 32,014 of record DATARN010000041.1, on the reverse strand, counting down.
CGGTCAGCGCCGTCAACCGGTCCGGGATCTCGCCCTGCGGGGTCAAGCCGGGCCGCCGGGCGAACTCTTCCATGAGCCGCTTGGTCATCCTCGGCTCCACCAGGGCGTTGCCGGCGTCGGCGGCGTGGATGGCGGCGACCAACTCGTCGGGCGGTGACGCCTTCAGCAGGAACCCGCTGGCCCCGGCGCGCACCGAGGCGAAGAGGTGCTCGTCCAGGTCGAAGGTGGTGAGCACCACCACCCGGGCCCCCGACGCCTCGACCAGGCGCCGGCACGCCTCCACGCCGTCCATCCGGGGCATGCGGACGTCCATGAGGATGACGTCGGGCCGCAGCCGGCCGGCGGCCTCGATGGCCTCCACCCCGTTGGCGGCCTCGCCGATGACCCGCAGATCCGGCTCCGCCTCGAGGATCAGGCGCAGGCCGGTGCGGACCATGGCCTCGTCGTCGACGATGAGCAGGCGGATCACGGACCGGGCGGCCGGCGTCAGGCGGCGATCGCCAGCACCGGAACCGATGCGTAGACCCGCCACCCCGGCTCCGGATCGCGGGGACCAGCCTCCAGCGAGCCGCCGAAGGTCGCCAGCCGCTCCGCCATCCCGACCAGGCCGTGCCCTCCTCCGGGGCGGCCGACCGCCGCCCGGCCGGGGCCGTCGTCGTCGACGAAGACGGTGATGGCCTCGGGCGAGAAGATCAGTTGCACTTCGATGGCGGCGTCGCCGGCGTAGCGGGCGGCGTTGGTCAGCGCTTCCTGGACGACCCGGTAGATCAGCAGCTCCACGCTGGCCGGCACTCTCGGCGGGTCGCCGAGGGCGTTGAGGGTGACCCTGCGGCCCGCCTCCTGCAAGGTGGTCACCAGGCACGGAATGTCCACCAGGCGGGGGAGGGGGGTGCGGCCGGGATCGGGTTGGCGGCCCTTGGTGCTGGAAACCTGGGTGCCGCCGGCACCAAGCGGGCCGAACGCCTCGGCGGCGATGGTGACGGGGCCGGTTGGTCCGCCGGCCGCGCCGATGGAGGCGTCCACCCCGCGCAGGGCGCTCAGCATGCTGTCGAGCTCGTTCAACGTCTGGCGTCCGGTCTCCTCGGCCGCCGCCAGCGACGTCTCGGCGGCCTCCGGTTTGCTGTCCGCCACCCGCCTGGCAGCGGTGATCTGGATCGTCATGAGGCTCACGCCGTGCGCCACGATGTCATGCAGCTCACGGGCGATCCGGACCCGTTCCTCGGCCACCGCCAACTGAGCGCTGCGGTCCTCCTCCACCTGGAGACGGCGGGCCCGGCGAAGCAGCATGCCGACCCCGACGGCGATCAGGAACAGGGGCCAGAAGGCGGCCGTGCCGACGCGCAGCAGGCCCAGGCTGTCGACCAGGAAGGCGGCGCCGACCAGGAAATAGAAGGTTCCGATGGTCACCCGGCCGCTGCGGTAGCGATAGGTGACCACGCCGGTGGACGGCCCCGCGGTTGGCGACGGGGTGGGCGTCGCACCGAACCCCGACGAGGAGGCCGGTGCCACGCCGACGCCTGATGTCCGAGTCGCCGTCACGCCGGTCCCACCGGGGAAACGGGGTCCGTCGGCACGGTGGGCGTCGGCGGCAGCTGGGCCTTGGCGCCGGGAAACTCGGTTGCCTTCGGGGTCAGGCCGCCTACCGGGGCCTGGCTGATGTCCACCGAGCCGAACCCGGCGTCGACGTTCAGGGTCAGGGCGGGACCGGGGGCGGTCGGGTTGAGCGTCTCGGTGGCGCGGCGGTCGGTGCCGGCGGAGGACACACCGTTGACTTGGAGCTGGCCGGCCGCCATGCGGGCGTGCACGATGACCGGAACGTTGGGCACAATGATCTCCAGGCGGCCGGCGGCGGTGTCGACAGCGAAGGTGCGGGCGGCGGGGGCCGGCGTCGGTAGCCCGGACAGGTCGATCTGGGTACGGCCGAAACCGCCGTGCAGCACGGCGGGAAGATCGGTCCAGGCGGACGGGTCGAGGGTTCGTTGACCGAATTGGAGATGGCGGAAGCCCACCGGGAGGCCCGCCGAGGAGGTCAGCAGCACCACCGCCACCGCGGCCCCGGCGATCATCGGCCAGGTCCGGCCGCTCAGCGCCCAGTCGGTGCGGGCGGTGACCACGGTGGCGGCGCCGACCACCATCAGGGCGATCGCCAGCACCGCCTCGGTCGACACCGAGGCCACATGGGCGGCGGCGGCCAGCCAGGCGAGACCGAAAACGACCGCCAGCAGCCCCACCAGCGTGCTGCCGTCGTGGCGATGGCGGATGGGGGCGACGGGAACCGGTTCCGGCAGCGAGCCTCGGTGTCGGTTACGTCGGCACCGCCGCGCCGCCACCGGGTGCTCGCCGGTCATCACCGCGGCCTCGCGGTATCGGCGGCCGCCCCAGTTGTCGAAGCGGGGCCCGTTGCCGTCGGCCGCCGCCCGGCGCTGCTCGTCGCGGCGGCGACGGTGCACCCGGGTGGACTCGCGGACCGCCTGGCGCGCCGACCACAGCTCCTCCCGCGCCATGCGGCTGGCGGCCGCTAGCTCCTGGCGGGCCGACCGCCATCCCCAGTCCGAGGCGGCGCCGGTGCGCTCGGCCTCGTCTTGGCCGTCGGGGGCGGGCGGCCCGTACACGTCGCCCCGGGCCCGGTCGATGGCGGCGCGGATGTCCCGGCCGAGCGAGCGGGCCAGGGCCCGCACATCCTCGGCGACCCGCCGGAGCTCGTCATCACTGGGCACGCTCTGAGCCTACGACGGGTCCCTTTGGCCGGCATCCCCCTGGAGTCGGACTGTGCCCTCCGCCTCATGTGGGATGCCGCACCGCCGGCGGGCTCAGCAGCCGGCGGAAGCCCCGACGGCGTGCAGGCCGGCGAGGTCACCGGCTTGGTAGTCCGTGGGCGAGCCCGAGCCCACGGTCGGGTACATGACCTCGTTGCCCTGGGCGGCGTGGGCCAGGCCGAGGGCGTGGCCCAACTCGTGGCGCAGCACGGTGGCCAGGTACGGCTGGGCCTGGTTGCTGACGACGATTCCTGCGGTCGTCAGCCACTTCCCGACCGCCCGCCAGGCCGTCAGCCCGATTTCACCGCCGGGGGGAACGGCGCCCCACTGCACGTTTATCTGGGCGGCTCCGGAAACCATCTGCAAATGCAAGCCGGTAATGGATGCCAGTTCGCTCACGATTCCGGAGACGTCGGGGCCGGTGCTGTTCACCGTAATCACGCTGCAGGGGTTCCAGCGGTACCCGATCAGGGCGAAGTCACTGGCGCTTCCCGTGCCGCCCGTCGGTGTGCTGGCCACGACCGCCGGGGGGGCGGCGGAGGGGACGACGACCCGTGGCGCCGGCGCCGGCGGGGTGGGCACCACGACGGGCCGGGGGGCCGTCGTGACCGGCGCCGCGGTCCGGGCGGGACTGGTGGCCGGGGTCGTCGCGGGGGGCGCGGTGGTCGGGGGCACGGTGGTGGTCGGGGCGGTGGTCGTGCTGGGCACGGTGGGGCGGTCGGCGACCGCATTCACCGGTGCGGGCGCCACGACGACGCGGTGGGTGGCGGCGGACGAGCTGGCGGCGGTGAGGCCGGTGGCGAAGCCGGCCGCCGCCACCAGGCTGGCGACCGACATGCCGGCGATGGCGAGTCGGAGTCGGCGATTCATGGCAACGCTGTCGTCGGTCGCACGGCCGGGGTTAAGTGCGAGCACGTTCATTTAGGATTTGCTTTGGAGTCGTGACCCAAATGTCCCCTTCGGCGAAGGCAAGCGGGAAAAGGGGGCTGGTGCCCTCGCACCCGGCCCGCCATAGCCTGGGCGCCACCCCTCCCGAGGTCGGCGTGTGCGCATTGCGGTATTGATCAAGCAGGTCCCGTCCGTCGACTCGATGGCCCTCGGCCCGGACGGCCGCCTCGTCCGCGACGCCGGCCACCTCGAGATCAACGCCTACTGCCGCCGGGCGATCAGCCAGGGGGTGCGGCTGGCGCGCCACTCCGGGGGGACGGCGACGGTGATCACCCTCGGGCCGCCGAGCGCCTCCGATGCCCTCCGCGAGGCGGTGGCGTGGGGTGCCGACGGGGGCGTGCTGGTCACCGACCCGGCGTTCGCCGGCTCGGACACGCTGGCGACGGCCCGGGCGCTGGCGGCGGCCATCAACCGCCTCGGCCCCTTCGATCTCGTGCTGGCGGGCCGCAACTCGGTGGACGCCGACACGGGCCAGGTGGGCCCGGAGGTGGCGGAACTGCTGGGCCTGCCGTTCGTCGGAGGGGTCCGGGCCATGGAGGTCAAGGCGGGAACGGTCGTGGCCCGACTGGAGCACGACGACGGCTGGGCCGATGTCGAGGTCGATCTGCCGGCCCTGCTCAGCACCGCCGAACGGCTGTGCGAGCCGGCCAAGGTGGATCCGGCGGGCCGGGCGGCGGTCGATCCCGGCCGGCTGCGGCGACTGGAGGCCCGCGACCTCGGCCCCGGCCCGTGGGGGGCGTCGGGAAGCCCGACCCGCGTCGGGGCGCTGCGGTCTGTGGAGATGCCCCGGCGGCGGCTGGTCCTGCCCGGCGACCGGGTGGCCGAGGCGGTGGCCATCCTCGGCGACGCCGGAGCCCTGGGCGGCGCCCGGCGGGGCGAGGATCCCGGCACCGTCCCCGAGGCCGCCGGAGGGCCGGGGAAAAGGGTCGTCGTCGTGGTCGAGCCGGATCGCCCGCGCCTGGCCCGTCAGCTGCTGGGGGCGGCCGCCCACCTGGCCCACGCCGTCAACGGCCGGGCCGGCGCGCTGGCTCCGGCCGGTGCCATCGACCCCGCCACCGCCGGCCGCTGGGGCGCCGACGAGCTGGTTGTAGTCGATGGGGCGGCGGCCGAGGAGGATGTGGCCGTGGGCGCCGGCGACTGGATCGCCGAACACCAGCCGTGGGCGGTGCTGGCCCCGGGCACCATGTGGGGCCGTGAGGTGGCCGCCCGGGTGGCCGCCCGCCTCGGCGTGGGGCTGACCGGCGACGCCGTCGAACTCGCCGTCGACGGTGACCGCCTGGTGGCCTGGAAGCCCGCCTTCGGCGGCCAGCTGGTGGCCGCCATCACCAGCACCTCGGCCATCCAGATGGTGACCGTGCGCGCCGGCGTCCTTCCCACCCTCCTGCCCCGGGCGGGTCGGGCCGTCCCGGTCACCACCAGGGCCGTGACCGCCTCGGGCCGGGTCCGGGTCCGGGCCGCCGGTCGCGACGACGAACTCGAGGAGCTGGCGGAAGCGGCCGCCGTCGTCGGGGTGGGCGCCGGCGTGGACCCGGCGGAGTACGGCCGGCTGGCGCCGCTGCTCACCGTGCTCGGCGCCGAGTTGGCCGCCACCCGCAAGGTCACCGACCAGGGCGGCCAGCCCCGGGCCCGCCAAATCGGGCTCACCGGTCGCAGCCTGGCGCCGCGCCTCTACGTCGCCGTCGGCCTCTCAGGCAAGTTCAACCACCTGATCGGGGTCCGCGGCGCCGGCATGATCCTGGCCGTCAACCACGACCCCGACGCCCCGGTGTTCGCCGCCGCCGACGTGGGCCTCGTCGGCGACTGGCACGACGTGGTGCCCCGGCTGGCCGAGGCGATCGCTCAGGAGACCAGCCGGTAGGTGGCGTTGGTCGTGATCCGGGCGCTGCCCAGGGAACCGTTCACCACCAGCGTCGTCTGTACCGGAAGGCGGCGGGCCGGCGAGTAGACATCACCCTCGGTGATCAGGGCCTGGCCGGCCACCGTGAGGACGCTCTGGACGATGAAGTTGCCGCCCGACTGCGCCTTGATCGAACCGCTCAGGGTGACCGTCTGGCCGCTGCAGCTGGCCTGCCCGGAAAACGTCTTGCCGACCGCCAGTGGCCACGGCGGTGACGCCACCGCCTGGCCGAACTGGCAGGTCCCGAGGTAGGGCACCGTCTCGGCGGTGAGGAAGACGCCGGCGGAGTTGAAGGTGAGGGCACTAGAGACGGTGGTCTGCCCCGACGCCTGCCAGGTCCAGGTCTCGGCGCCTCCCACGGGGCTGCTGACGGTAAGGGTGCTCGTCGTGGGCGCGGCGAACGGCGTGGTGGTGGTCCCCGTCGTCAACGACCCGCCTCCCGAGACGAGGGTGTAGCTGTAGGTACCGGCCGGTACCGGTGCCGGACCGGTGGGGCCGGCCGGCGCCGAGCTGGTGGCCGTGGTGCCCTTTGCCGCACCGGACGCCGGGGTCGTGGTGTGGCCCGCCGACGCGCCGACGGGAGTAGCGGTGACCGGCGGCGTGGTCGCCGCGGCGCCACCGGTGGCGGCTGGGGTCCCGGACGCGGCGCCGGGGGCCGGCGGCACCGTTGCCGTCGCCCCCGCCCCACCGGACTTGGACGCCACCGACTTCGGCGCCGACCCCGACGAGCAGCCGGCGGCCGCCGCGCCCATCCCCACGAGCACCGCCATGACGGCCACCCTCCGTCGCATCCTGCCCTGGCTCATCGGATCTCGCTCTCCTCGCACCGCTCCTGCTGTTGTTTTCGGCACTTCGGGGCGAGATCAATATGACAATTGACCTAAGGGCGCCTTAAGTTCTCGTATGGGTAGGGCAGGAACCGGGGAGCCGGCGCCGAACATCTAGGTGACTTGCGACATTTACCGCATTCCGATGGTTTGACCGAGGGGGGGTCCCGGCGGCGCACCTGGCTTCGTCGCGCCTCCAGTCCCTTCATCCTGGCGGCGGTGATGGCGCTGCTGCTCACCGGCGGGGTGGCGACCGCCCTGCGGCGCCAGGCCGGTCCCCACCAGGTCGTGGCCACGTCGTTGGCCCGGGCCGGCTCGGCGCCCACCACGGCCTCGCGGGCCGCCCCGACGACCACCGCCGTTCCCGCCGTCGTGGTCGCCCCGGCCGCGGCGCACCATGACCCGAACGCCCTCGTCACCCTGGGGGCGGCCGTCACCGCCGAACAGCTGCGGGCCGTCAAGGCGTTGAAAGGCGTCGACGCCGTCGCCCTCGTCGACGTCGGGAAGGTCACGCTGCAGGGAGGGCCGGCGAACACCATCGGGGTCGACCCCAGCACGTTCCGCAACTTCACCCCGGCGGTGACCGCCGCCTCCGACCAGCTGTGGAAATACCTGGCCCAGGGGACCGTGGCGTCCTCGTTCGACATGTCCCGGGATCGCAAGCTCGCCCTCGGCGTCAATGTGGCGGTGACCTCCGCCGGGTCCGCCGCCACCAGCCAGCAGTGGCTGGGCGCCTTCATGTCGATCGGGCTCCCCGGAGTCGACCTGGTGGTGAACCACCGGGTCAGCGGCCAGCTGGGCCTGGTGCCCAACGCCGGCCTCGTCGTCAGCGCACCCACCGCCGACCCGTACACCCTGGAGACGGCGCTAAAGGCGGTTCTGCACACCGCATCAGTGGTGCTCATGCGGCCCGGCCTGGCCCTCGGCAGCGGGGGGGTGGCCGGGGGCGGCGGGTTGACGCCGGCCCAGCTCTCCACCGCCCTCACCGCCGCCGTCAGCCGGGTGGGCAAACCGTATGTGTGGGGTGCGACCGGGCCCGACGGCTTCGACTGCTCCGGGCTCGTGGGTTGGTCGTTCGCGGCTGCCGGAATCGACCTGCCTCGTACCGCCGCCGAGCAGGCGCTGGCCGGCCCCGTCGTGCCCCTGAGCCACCTCCAGCCCGGCGATCTCCTGTTCTGGTCCTATGACCCCTCCGACCCGGGGTTCATCGACCACGTGGCGATCTATCTCGGCAAGGGCCAGATGATCGAGGCGCCCCAGACCGGCTACACCGTCCATATCATCCCGTTGCAGACCGGGCACCTGGTCGGCGCCATCCGGGTCAGCCCTACCGTCGCCGCCCGTATGGGCAGCCCCTGGCGGCCCTGACCATCCCCAACCGCGGTCACGTGGCGAACGCCCGAGAACGGCCGAATCACACCGGTTACCATCACGGGAGGCACGAGCGGCGAACCGAAGGCGGAGGCGTTGGAGCGTTTGTGGGCGGTGCTACTGGAAGCGGCCGGAGACGTGTCCGGGCCGCCCCTCGACACCGAACGCCTCCGCCAACTGTCCGAGGTTCTGGACTGCGACCAGGTCGTGGCATTGCAGGACCAGCACCGGTATGCCGTCCAGCTGCTCGTGGCGTCGGCGTCGCCCGCCGAGGCGTTGTTCGCGGCGTCGGCCCGTTGGTCCGACGCCCAGCGGCGGCTGGGTCTGACCCGCTTCCACCTGAAGCGGGCCGAGGTCCTGTCGCCGGACGAGTATGAGCGGGAGTGCGCCGCCGCGCCGGGCGCCCGGCCTGCCGACCGGCGCCCGCTCGGCCCCGAAGGCGACGAGTTGTTGCGGCGGGTCTTTCATGACTCGCTGACCGGCCTCCCGAGCCTGGCCTTTTTCCGTGACCGGGCCCAGGGCATCGTGTCCAGCGGCGCCCTGACCGGCCGCCCCATGGTCCTGGTGGTGCTTGACGTCGACGGCTTTGCCACGGTCAACGACGAACTCGGGTACGTCTTCGGGGACGAGATCCTCGTCACCCTGGCCCGGCGTTTGTCGTCCCTGGCCGACCCCGGCTGGGCGCTCTCGCGGCTGGCGGGCGACGAGTTCGTCGTTCTCGTCGATGTCGGCCCCGATGGCGCCGACGCCGTGGCCCGATTGATCCTCGACACCGTGCGCGAACCGATCTCCATCAACCGCCGGGCCGTCGCCGTCACCGCCAGCCTCGGGCTGGTCCCGGTCCGTTTCGACTCGGATCTCGACGAATGCCTCGGGCGGGCGGGGGCCGCCATGTGTGCCGCCAAGGAGGCGGGCGGCGACGGCTACCGCTGGTACGAGCTGGGGCTGGCCACCGACCGGCGCCGTCTCGATTTCGTCGGCCCGCACCTGCCCGCCCGGCTGGCGTACATCCTGCTCCTGGAGCGGGCCGCGCTGGCGGCCAACGAATGCTCCTCGTTGGAGGAGGCGGCCGCGGTCGTCCTGCACCAGGTGCTGGCCCACACCGGCTGGCGGGCCGGCCGGCTGTGGCGGGTCGACGACGAGGGGGGCGGCCTCGTCCCGACCGGTGTCTGGTACGCCGCCGGGTCGGATCGTCCCGAGCCGCAGGTCCCGGCGGCCGGCGGGGGCGCGCCGGCGGCGGACGCCGGACTGCCGGGCCGGGTTCTCGCCAGCGGCCGGCCGGAATGGGTCAGCGCGACGGGTGCCGACGACTCCGCCCCGGGCCAGCCGGCGCCGGGGGCGGCGGCGACGGTGGCCTTCCCGGTGCTCGCCGGGCGGGAGGTGGTGGCGGTGCTCGAGTTCTTCAGTGCCCGTCCCATCGCCCCCGACGATTCGCTGCTCGAAGTCATGGCGGCGGTAGGCGCGCAACTCGGCCGGATCTTCGAGCGCACCCGCGCCGCCGCCGCCCTGGCCCGCTCCGAGGAGCGCTACCGGGGGCTGGCCGACTCCTTGCCGGCGTTGATCTGGGCGGCGGGGCCCGACGCCCGCTGCACGTTTGTCAATCGCGCCTGGTTGGAGTTCACCGGTCGGCCGATGGAGGCCGAGTTGGGCGACGGCTGGGCGGTGGGGGTGCACCCCGACGACCTGGGGGCCAGCATCCGCGCCTACCTGCCGGCGTTCGCCCAGCGCCGACCGTTCGAGATCGAGTTTCGCATGCGCCGCCACGACGGCCAGTACCGCTGGCTTCTTTCCCGGGGCGCGCCGGTCTTCGACAACGCGGTGTTCGGCGGCTTCGTCGGGAGCTGCTTCGACATCACCGACCGCCGCCAGGCCGAGGCCCATCAGGTCAGCGACCGGCGTTCCCTTTCCCGCCAATGATGTCGATCAGGTCGTGCAGGGACGCTAAGGAATGACCGCTCACGAAGCGGTCCACGTGGGGTAGGGCGGCCGCCATCCCGCCGGCCAGCGGGGCGTAGCCGGCCGCGGCGCGCAGCGGATTGACCCAGATGACCTGGTGCGCCACCCGGTGGAGGCGCGCCATCTCCTCGCCGAGCTGCGCCGGGTCGCCGCGGTCCCAGCCGTCGGAGAGGACCACCACCACCGCCCCCCGCGCCATGCCCCGCATCCCGTAGCCGTCGTTGAAGGCCAGCAGGCCGGCGCCGAGGCGGGTGCCGCCGGACCAGTCGGCGACTACCCGCCCCGCCAGAGCCAGCGCCTGGTCGGGATCTCGCCAGCTCAGCTGGCGCGTCAAGCGAGTCAGGCGGGTCCCGACGGCGAACACCTCGACCCGCGCCGACCCCCGGCCGACCACGGCGGCGTGGGCGAAGCGCAGCAGGGCGCGGGCGTACGGTTCCATCGACCCCGACACGTCGCACAGCAGCACCACCCGGCGAGGCCGGGCGGCGGGCACCCGCCACGCCCGGCGCAGCGGCTCTCCCCCCGTGGCCAGGGCGCGGCGCACCGTGGCCCGCAGATCGGGTTGCCGGCCCCGCCGGGCGGGCGAGCGCCGCTGGCGCCGGGTGGGACGCAGCTCGCCGGCCAGGCGAAGGTCGGCCATCAGCCGGCGAGCCTCGGCGAACTCGGCGGCGCTGTAGCGGGCAAAATCCTTGTCGCGCAGGACCTCGGCGGCGCTGTACCGCAGGGCCACCGTCGGCTCGGCGGCGGCGTCGCTGCGGCGCTCGTCGCCGTCGTCGCCGCCCAGCTCGGCGGCTACCACCTGGCCGCCGGGCGCCGCCGCCGGCCGGTCCGGCGCCAGCAGGGGCTGGCCCTGCCAGAAGGCGGCGAACGACCGGTCGTACAGCGGCCCGTCCTCGGGGCGGCGGAGCAGCGCGGCCCGACCGGCCCAGTACACCGCCTGGCGTCGCTCCAGGCCCACCGCGGCCAACGCGTCGGCGTAGACCGTGACCGCACCCACCGGGACGTCGAGGCCTTGGGCCCGGAGAAGCTGCACGAAGCCGACGGCGATCTGGGCGCTGTCAGCCACCGCGCAGGATGGCCGAGCGGACCAGCTCGCTGATGTCGCGGCGCCGCACCCGTTCCTGGTCCTCCCGGTACTTGACGACCGTGCCCAGTGTCACCTCGACGCTGTGGGCGTCCAGTTCTTGGCGACCCAGGGCGGCCAGGGCGTTGGCCCAGTCGATGGTCTCGGCCACGCCCGGCGGCTTGTACAGCTCAAGGGTGCGCAACTGTTCCACTGCCGCCGCCACCTGGCGGGTCAGGCGCTCGACCGCGCCCGGCGCCCGCAGCCGGACGATGGCCACCTCCCGCTCGAAACTCGGGTGGTCCACCCAGTAGTAGAGGCAGCGCCGCTTCAGGGCGTCGTGGACATCGCGTGTCCGGTTGGAGGTGATGACGACCACCGGCGGCCGGTCGGCGTGGAAGGTGCCCAGCTCGGGGACGGTCACGCTGTAGTCGGAGAGGATCTCGAGGAGGAAGGCCTCGAACTCGTCGTCGGCCCGGTCCACCTCGTCGATCAGGAGCACGGGCGGCGGGCCCTCGCGGTGGTCGATGGCGGCCAGCAGCGGCCGGCGGACCAGGAACCGCTCCGAGTACAACTCGTCCTCGAGGTGGCGGTCCACCGTACCGGCGGCCTCCGTCGCCCGGAGGTGGAGGAGTTGGCGGGAGTAGTCCCACTCGTAGACGGCCTGGCCGACGTCGATGCCGTCATAGCACTGCACCCGCAACAGTGGGCCGCCGGTCCAGCGGGACAGGACCTTGGCGACCTCCGTCTTGCCGACCCCGGCCTCGCCCTCGAGAAGGAGCGGCCGGGGCAGGTCGACGGCCAGGAAGATGGCGGTGGCCAACCCCTCGTCGGCCAGGTACCCGTGGGCGCCGAGGGCGGCGAGCACCTCATCGGGATCGCGCGGCCGGGGGCCGACGCCGGCCGGCGGACGCCGATCGCTCAGACCCCCGCCTCCTCGAGGGCCCGGCGAACCAGGACCGTGGCCAGGTGGCGGCGGAACTGGCGGCTGGCGTTGATGTCGACCCGCGGCTCGATGCCGTCGGACGCGTGCTCGGCGGCGTCGGCCGCCGACGCCCCGCCGGCCAGGGCCTCCTCCGTCCCGGCGGCCCGGATCGGGGTCTGCGCCATGTTGATCAGCGCCACGCCGGCCTTGCCGTCGCCCAGGGCGACGGCGGCCACGCCGACGATCGCCCAGTCGTGGGCCCGCCGGTTGAACTTCTGAAACGACCAGCCGGTCGCGGTGGGGCGGGGCACCCGGATCTCCACCAGCAGTTCGTTGGGCGCCATTACCGTCTCCATGAACCCGGTGAAGAACTGGCGGCCAGCGACGCGGCGCCGGCCGTCCGGGCCTTGCAGCACCAGGGTGCCGTCCAGGGCCAGGACCACCCCCGCCAGGTCCGACGCCGGGTCGCCGTGGGCGATGGAGCCGCCGATGGTGCCCCGGTGGCGGATCTGGGGGTCACCGATCTGGCCGGCGGCGGCCGCCATCAATGGCAACTCCCTCGCCAGCAGGTCGGACCGGGCCAGGTCGTGGTGTCGGGTCAGGGCGCCGATGGCGATGTCGCCATCGTCGCCGCGGACATACGACAGGTCGGGTAGGCGGCTGATGTCAACCAGCACCTCGGGCCGGGCCAGCCGCAGTTTCATCAGCGGCACCAGCGAGTGCCCGCCCGCCAGCACCTTGGCGTCGTCGCCCAGCTCGGAGAGCAGGCGCACCGCCTCCTCGGCGGTGGCCGCCCTGCGGTACTCGAATTGGGCCGGGATCATCGTGCTGCCTCCGTTCCGTTCGACCGGGCGCTCGGCTCGCCGGTGTGCGCCCCGTTGATGGCGTTCCAGACCCGCTCCGGGGTGGCCGGCATGTCGATGTCGGCGACGCCGAAGGGGGAGAGGGCGTCGATGATGGCGTTCATCACCGCCGGGGCGGCGGCGATGGTGCCCGCCTCGCCAATGCCCTTCACGCCCATGGGATTGGTCGGGCTCGGGGTAACGGTGGTGTCGGTCGTCATGCTCGGGAAGTCGGCGGCCGACGGCACCAGGTAGTCGACCAGCGTGGAGGTGATGAGGTTGCCGTCGTCGTCGTAGATGGCTTCCTCATACAACGCCTGCGCCGCCCCCTGGACGATCCCGCCGTGGACCTGGCCCTCGATGATCATGGGATTGATCTGGGTGCCGCAGTCGTCGACGGCCACGTATTTGAGGACCTCGACCTTGCCCGTCTCCTCGTCGACCTCCACCACGCAGACGTGGGTGCCGAAGGGGAAGACGAAGTTGGGCGGGTCGAAGTGGCTGGTGGCCTCCAGGTTGGGCTCCAGGCCGTCGGGGAGGTTGTGGGCGGTGAACGCCTCGAAGGCGACGGCGCCGATGGCCATGGTGCGGTCGGGGGAGCCCTTGACGCTGAAGGTGCCGGAGGCGTAGTCGAGATCCTCGGCGGCCACTTCCAGCTGGTGGGCGGCGATCAGCTTGGCCTTGTCAATGACCTTCTCGGTGGCCAGCCACACCGCGGTGCCGCCCACGGAGAGGGAGCGGGACCCGTAGGTGTCCATACCGTGGGGCGCGACCGAGGTATCGGAGTGCAGCACCTCGACATCCTCGGGGTCGACGCCCAGCTTGTCGGCCACGATCATGGACCACGACGTCTCGTGGCCCTGGCCGTGGGGAGCGGTGCCGGTGACGACCTGGACCTTGCCGGTCGGCAGGAGACGCACGGTCGACGAGTCCCAGCCGCCGGCGACGTAGCGCAGGGCCGACAGCACCCGGCTCGGCGCCAGCCCGCACATCTCGACATAGGACGACAGCCCCACGCCGAGATGCTTCTTGCTGGCCGCTCCCCGACGCTCCGCCTGCTCGCGGCGGACGGCGTCGTAGCCCGCCAGCTCCAGGGCGCGGTCGAGGGCGGGTTCGTAGTTGCCGCTGTCTTAGGTGAGGCCGCCCGAGCTGTTGTACGGGAACTTGTCGGGCGGCACGAAGTTGCGCCGCCGGATCTCCACCGGGTCGACGCCCACCTTCTTGGCCAAGGCGTCCATGGCCCGCTCGATGGCGTAGGTGGCCTCGGGCCGGCCGGCGCCGCGGTAGGCGTCGGTCGGGGTCTTGGTGGTGAACACCGAGGTGCAGCTGAACGAGTAGGCCGGGATGTCGTAGACGCCGGCGTAGAGAAAGGCGCCGAGCAGCGGGATGCCCGGGGACACCGGCTGGAGGTAGGCGCCCATGTCCGCCAGCAACCGGACCCGTACCGCCGTCACCTTGCCGTCGGCGTCGGCGGCCAGCTCGATGTGCTGGATCTGGCCCCGGCCCTGGATGGTGGCCTGGGCGTTCTCCATGCGCTCCTCGCTCCACCGCACCGGTCGGCGGAGGCGCCGGGACAGGGCCAGGCACAGCAGCTCCTCGGCGTACACGTTCAGCTTGGACCCGAAGCCGCCGCCGACCGCGGGCGCCACCACGCGCAGCTTCGATTCCGAGATTCCGAGGGTCAGGGCCGACAGGACGCGCAAGATGTGGGGGATCTGGGTGGCGCTGTAGAGCGTGTAGTCCCCGCCGTACACGGACGGCACCGCCACCACCCCTCGGGTCTCCATCGCCATCGGGATCAGCCGCTGCTGCAGGTAACGCTCCGACACGGTGTGCGTGGCCTGGGCGAACGCCTCGTCGACGGCTTCGGGATTGGGAATGAGTTCCCAGGTGTACGACCGGTTGGTCCCGAGGGCGTCGTGGACGAGGACTCGATCCGAGAGGGCGTCGTCGAGGTCGATGACGGCCGGCAGGATCTCGTAGTCGACGATGACGGCCTCGGCGGCGTCTTTGGCCGCGGTGTCGGACTCGGCGACCACGACGGCCACGGCGTCGCCGACATAGCAGGCGGTCGAGACGGCGACGGGGAAGTGCTCCGGGTTGCGCATGTCCTCGCTCACCGGCCAGGCGCACGGCATGGGTCCGGCCCATTCCGAGCGCAGGTCGGCGCCGCTGAAGGCGGCCACGACACCGGGCTGCGAGGCGGCGGCCGAGGTGTCGACCGAGTTGATCCGGGCGTGGGCGTAGGGGCTGCGGACGACGGCCACGTGGAGGGCACCGGGAACGACGAGGTCGTCGGTGAACTTGGCCTCGCCGGTGAGCAGCTTCGGGTCCTCCTTGCGGCGAAGGGGCGTGCCGACGACGGCGGTCATGCCGACACCTCCTCGGCGCGGGCGCCGGAACCGGCGCTGGCGTCGGCGGCGGCCAGCACCGCCTTCACGATGTTGTGGTAGCCGGTGCAGCGGCACAGGTTGCCCTCGAGGCCGTGGCGCACCTCCTGCTCCGTCGGGTGGGCGTTCTCCTGGAGCAACCCGATGGCGGCCAGCACCATCCCGGGGGTGCAGAACCCGCACTGCAGGGCGTGGTTCTGGCGGAAGGCCTCCTGCATGGGATGCAGGCCGCCGTCGTGGCCCAGGCCTTCGATGGTGGTGATGTCGGCGCCGTCGGCCTGCACCGCCAGGATGGTGCACGACTTCACCGACTCGCCGTCGAGGAGCACGGTGCACGACCCGCACGACGTGGTGTCACAGCCGACATTGGTGCCGGTCAAGCCCGCCTGGTCCCGTAGGTACTGGACGAGCAGGACCCGCGGCTCGACATCGTGGACGTGCGCCGTCCCATTGATGGACATCTCGACCCTCATACATCCCCCTGTCGCTCGACAACTTGCAGCTGCGATCATCATGTCGCGTATCCGCCCGGTTTGGTCGGCAAACGCGAGAAACGACTCCGGTCCCGGCGAGCGCGGTCGGTGGGATGCTCAGTCGGCGACGGGGGGCCCTCCCGCGGCCGGCGGGCGGCCGGCGGCGTGCTCGTCCAGGGCCGCGCCGGCCAGGGCGTGGCCCAGGGCGATGAGCTCGTCGGCGCGATGGAAGTCGAGGCTGCGACAGGCGTTGCGGGGGACGGTGATCAACACGTCGGGGCGGTAGCCGGCCAGCTTGTGTTCGACCAGGGCGGCCTGCATCGTCTCGATGGCCATGTTGACCATGTCGAACTTGCCCAGGGTGAGACGGGTCGGGGGCCGCTCGCCCACGCCGGCGGCGTCGGCGACGGTGACCGCAGTGCCCTCCAGCGCCGCCCGCGAACCCGGCCGGAAGATGGCCCACAGGTCACGATCGAGGGTGCGCGACGCCAACGCCCGAATCCGCGCCACGAGGGGTTCCTCGTCATCGACGAAGTCGAGGGGAACCAGCGGGTCGCCGTGCAACGACACCGCGATCACCAGGTCGGCATGGGCCGCCGCGGTCGGGGCGAGGGGTAGGGGGTTGAGGATCCCGCCGTCGATCAGCAGCCGGCCGCCCGTCTCCACGGGAGGGAAGAGACTGGGAAGGGCTCCCGAGGCCCGCATGGCGGCCTCGAGCGAACCCCGCTGGAACCACACCTCGCGCCGGGCGATCAGGTCGACCGCGACTGCGGTGTAGGGGATGGCCAGGTCCTCGATGCGCACGTCGCCGATGAGGGCGTGGATCTTGGCGAACAACTTGTCGCCCCGCAGGGCGCCGGGCTGCGACAGGGCGAAATCGAACAGGCGCAGCAACTCGAACTGGCCGATGCCGGTGACCCAGGTGCGGTACTCCTCCAGCCGGCCGGCGGCGAAAGCGCCGCCCACCACCGCGCCCATCGACGACCCGGCCACCGCCACCACCTCGTGGCCCCGTTCGCGGAGGGCGTCGAGCACGCCGATGTGGGCGTACCCCCGCGCCCCGCCGCTGCCCAGGGCGAGGGCGACCGAGGGGGGTGAATCCACCGCTCAAGCGTAGGCCGGTCAGGCCCGGCCAACGACGGCCGCGAGGAGCCCCGCGGTTGTTGGTACACTTCTGAACGAGGGCATCACCAGCACGTTGCAGGGAACTTTCCCTCCGGCTCGCAAGAGCCAAAGGCCAGACCCGTGACGGGTCAATCTGGCCAAGAAAGGAGGGGGATCCCAATGGCAAGTGGCACCGTAAAGTGGTTCAACGGTGAGAAGGGCTTCGGCTTCATCACCCAGGACAGCGGTGGACCTGATGTGTTCGTTCATTTCAGCGCCATCGGCGGAACCGGCTATCGCAACCTCGAAGAGGGGCAGAAGGTCGACTACGACGTCGCTCAAGGCCCCAAGGGGCTGCAAGCGGCGAACGTGCGGGCGATCAGCTAGTCCCGTTCGCCCCGATACCCACCGGCTCACTCGGCCGGTGGGTATCGACGCGTTTCAGCCCGCCTCGAGCGGTCCGAAGAACCAGTTTCCCGGCGCCGCTTCGTCGTCGCTGCAGAAGAACTCCCACAGGCGGCTCATGGTTTCCGAGCGGGTGATTCGGCCATCGCTGTCGGCGTCGAAGCGGACAAACGTGCCGGTCGCCGCGGCTTCGTCGACACCGATGGCCCGGTAGAAGGCACGCCACTCCTCCAGGCGAAGCTCGCCGTCGCCGTCGGCATCGATCACATCGAAGCTGCGGGCGCCGATGGCATTCATCACCATCGTGTATCCCTCCTCCGTGCTCAATATGGCCTCGCACAGCTCCAGCCACTGCGTGGGGCCGACGACGTCGTCGCGGCCCGAGGAGCCGTCCTTCTCGAGCGCCGCCCAGGTAAAGGCCCAGAGGGCGTGGAGTTCCTCGTACTCCGGCGTTCCCCGCCCCGCCCCGCCCACCCGGGCGATCTCGTCCGCCCAGCGCCGCAGGTCGCGCTGCTCGATATAGCCGTCGCCGTCGGCGTCGAAGAGGGTGAAGAAGTGGGTGATCTTCTGCCGCCGGAAGGGGCTCAGCATTACCGAGACATACCCGCGTGGCGCCCACTTCGCGGATTTTTCGCGCCCATGGCGGATGATTATGGCTCCCCATCAAAGGCCTCGCCCCAGGTCTGGGGAACCGTGCCGCCGGGGCCGGGTCGCCCCTATCCCGGCCCCGCGGCTGCGCGCCCGGGCAGGCAACCCGCCGGCCGAACGGGACGATCAGCCGGTAATCGAGCCCGGCGGGGGGATCGCGCCCGGCCCGGACGTTGAGCACGCCAAGGCCGCTGGCGTGTTACCGGGCGCCGCCAGTGCCGGCAGGTTCCACTTGCGCTCGACCATGGGCCCTCCGATGGCGTCGACGACCTGTGCCAGCATGGCCTCGCCCTTGACAATGTTCTGCGGGTTCTCCTGGGACTGGGTGCCGAAGTTGGGATCGAGGAGGGAGAAGGCCGGCAAGCTGCCGGCGGCGGCGTCGGTTGCGAACTGCGCGAAGGGCCGCTTGTGGGCGGCCTCGGTCACCAGGTCGTTGGCAAGGAACAGGTTCGGTGTCGCCCCCGACGCGTAGCTGGCGACATAGTTGGCCCACCCGATCCCGTGGGAATCCAGTTGGTTGAAGATTGTCCCGCGGGCGGCGGGGATGAGCAGACCGAGGTCCCCGATCAGGTTTGTCGTACCGGGGTTGTCTGTCATGCCCGCCGACGTGCCGGCGATCAGATAGCGGCGCTGCGGATCGGTTTGCGCCAGCGAGGACGAGAACCAGCGGTCGGCCACCGGAAACACCGATGCCAGGCCGTAGGTGAAGGGCAGGTCGGCTCCCGTCCAATAACCCATGGCGACACCGCCGACGATCTGCTGGTTGACGGGGCTAATGGGCGTGCGAACGAATCCGTCGTTGGCGCCGTTGTCATAGGCGTGGTGGCTGGCGCCCCACTCGTTACTCGGACGGCTCGGGAGTTGACAGGTGGTGGGCATATGGAAGGCATGCTGGAGCCGGCCGTCGGGATAGGGATTGGTGGCGATCGGTTGCCCTTGGCCGTCGAGAACGAATCCGTCGCCTCGACCGAGCATTCCGAACAGATTGTCGAAGGAGTGGTTTTCCAGCATCAGCACGACGAGGTGATCGACGCCCGGAAGGGTGTCGGTTCCCGCCGGACGGCTGGGATCGGGCCGGCTCCCCGGCGTGCGGGGGACGAGAGTCCCGGTGCCGGTAGCGGAGAATCCCGACACCGCCATTGCCAGTACCGTCACCGCCACGAGCGACTTCCGCGGCCACAACCTTTGGCCGGCGCCGGCATACCTGAGCCTTTTGGTCATCACGCCGGTTCTCTTCCCCGGTTGGCACTGGGTTCCTTCCCTGGGAGTTGAGAATTGCCCGATTGTTCACCTTCTCGGGACGCACGACGATGCAAAGCCGGGTCGGTAGCGCCGCCCGTTTCGAAGTATGTACAACGTAGACGGACCCGTTTCGGGGCCCGAAATGGGCGAACCCTGGCTCCGAGGCAAAAAAATATCGTATGAGAGCGTTGTTTGACAGTGCAAGTAACCACCGCATGCCGTATTGTGACTGGTTACCACTTGTCAGGGCAAAGGAGTTAGATGGCCAAGAAGCAGGTAGTCAGCTACAGCTACACGTGTGATGTGTGCGGCGACACCATACCGGAGAGCGATAGCCAGGGATCCACTCGCAAAGTCAGCTGGGAAGGCACGGACTATGTCGTCGATGTGTGCGTCACCCACGGCTCCCAACTAAGCGATGTGCTTTCGCAATTGCGGACATTCGTCGATGCTGGGCATCGAGGAAGTGCGCGGCGAGGCCGGCGCCCGGCGTCGGCTGGCGCCACGGCGTCGGCACGCACCCCGCGTAGCCGTCCGGCGGCCGCGGCCGGCGGCGGCCAGAATGGGCCGAAGCGCAGCGACCTGCCGACGATCCGCTCGTGGGCCCAGGCGAACGGTCTGAGCGTCGGCGACCGGGGTCGTATCCCGGCCACGGTTATCGAGGCGTACGACGCTGCTCACGGCGCCTCGTCGACCAGTTCGGTGAATGCCTCCGAGCCGGCGTCGGCACCGGTGGCCGCGGCCGCCAAGCGCCGGCCCCGCAAGTCGGCGTCGAGCGACGGCGCGGCATCGGGCCGGCCCCGCAAGCGGGCGCCCCGCAAGGCGGCAACCTCCAGCTAGGAGGGTGTGCCGCCCGTAACGGGCCGAACAACTGGTGTTCTGGAAGGGCTACGGTGCCGCCGCGCCGTAGCCCTTTCCGCGTCCGATGGCGGAAAACGGGCCCGCCGGTTATGCGGGGACGGCGGCCTCCGACCATTCCGATGCCAGCAACTCCAGACTGCGCATGCGGGTGGTCAGGTCGTAGGCGACGGTGCTGATCATGACTTCGTCCGCTCCCGTGGCCGCCACCAGGGCGTCGAGAGCCTCGACCGCGGCGGCCGGTGCGCCCGCGATGCGGTTGGAGGGCTGGGCCATGGCGTCGGTGAAAAGCGGGTGGGCGGCGGCCTCGGCGGGGGGACGCAGCGGCGCCAGTCGGCCGGTGCGGATCTCGTACACCATCAGGCGACCCGGTCCCGATTCCCGCTCCGCTTCTTCCTCCGTCGGGGCCACCAACACGTTGGCGGTGACGATGGCATACGGCTCGGACAGCACCGGGGATTCCTGGAACGTCGCCCGATAGAGGGCGAGCGCCTCCAGCGTGCCGCCGTTGTCGAAATGGTGGGCGAACACGAAGGGCAGGCCCAGCAGGCCAGCCAGTTGGGCGCTGTAGCTACTTGAGCCCAGCAGCAGGATCTGCGGCGTCGAACGGGCCGCCGGCGTGGCGGAGAAGTGCTCCCAGAGACCGCCCTCGGTACGCACATCGCCGAGCAGGCCCATGAGGTCAAGCAGGTCGCGAGGAAAATCCTCGGGGCCCCACGGATCGGCGGAGCGGCGGATGGCGGCCGCGGTGGCCTGGTCGGTTCCCGGCGCCCGTCCGAGGCCCAGGTCGATGCGGCCGGGGTGAAGCGCTTCCAGCGCCGCGATGTGCTCGGCCACGATGAGTGGGGCGTGGTTCGGCAGCATGATGCCCCCCGAGCCGATACGGATGTGTTCGGTGCGGGCGGCCAGATGGGCCATTAACACCGGGGGCGTGGTGGATGCCACCGATGCCATGTTGTGGTGCTCGGCCACCCAGAAACGGCGGTACCCCAACGCCTCGGCCCGTTGGGCCAGCGACGTGGTGGCGGCCAGGGCGTCGGTGCTGGACTGGCCGGCGTTGACGATCGCCAGATCGAGAACAGAGAGCGGCGGGCGGGTACTCACAGGGGGGATAACGCCGGCGCGTCGCCGGTCCTTCCCATTAGCCGCCGAGGACCTCGTCCAACCGGTCCCGCAGGTCGGCGACGCTGTCGTACACGGCCGCGGCGCCGGCCGCGGTCAACTCGGCGGCCCCGATGCCGCCGGTGAGAACGGTGAGGCACGGCACGCCCGCCCGGCTGGCCGCCTCGACGTCCCACACCGTGTCCCCCACGAAAATGGCCTGGGAGGCCCCCACCCCGGCTCGTTCCAAGGCGGACGCCACAAGGTCGGGTTCGGGCTTGGCCGCCTCGACGTCACCGCCGCCGGTCACCGCCGCGATGGCGTCGTCGGCGTCGAGGGCGGCGCAGAGGGCTTCGACCTCCTGCGGGCTGGCCGAGGTCGCCAGCACCACCTGGGCCCGACGGGCCACCGCGAAAAGAACCTCCCGGGCGCCCGCAAATGGCCGCAGCATCGGAAAGTCCTGGCGGTACAAGCGGGTATGGGCTTCTCGTACCTCCTCGCCGACCTTGGCGGCCAGCTCCTCGCCGAGCAGGCGTTCCAGCAGTTGCGACGACCCCATGCCGATGGCGCGGTGGATGGCGGCGCCGTCGACCGGGTGGCCGACCTGGCGAAAGGCTCGCATCCAGGCACCCACGTGGAGGTAGTTGGAGTCAATAAGCGTGCCGTCGACATCGAAGAGGACCGCCTGGCGCATTCCATGGCCCTACCCTCCGGCGACCGGGCCTACGCCCGGCGAGGGCTAGAAGCCGAGCACCTCGCCGTTGACGGCCTCCACCTGGTAGCCCCGCGCTCGCCACGACGCCGCCTCGGAACGGGCGTCGCGTCCGAACAGGATCACGACCACCTCGCCGCCGGGACGCCGCACCACGTGGGCCGGCCGCGCGAGGGTCGTCTCGGCACCTGCCGTCACCGCCATAACACTCGCCGTTGCCATTCCTGGCCTCCTCGATCCCTGTTGTCCAAAGAAGAGTCGGCAGATTGCCTGCTGATACTTGAGCGTCTGGGCGATTTTGTGCCCGTATGAGCCGCGCGGTGCGGAAACGGCGGGTGGACCCGTCAGTGGCGGTGGGTGTGGGAATGGTCGACCAGCGGGGCGCCCACCCGCCGGTCGTATCCCGGTAATGCCACCCGGTAGACGCAGCAGTCGCAATTCATGCGGACGTCGCCGGCAATCGCCTCTCGGTAACGCTCGAGAACCAGGTCGACGAGGCGGCGGTCGGCGCCCATCTCCGGGCCGAGCCGCACCTCCACGTCGTGGTGTTTGTCGGCCCATGCCGCTGCCTGGCCGCCAATCCGCTCCACCAGCACCCCGGTGAACAGAAAATAGGGAACGACCGCAATTCGGGTCGCGCCCAGCCGACGGCATTGTCCCATGGCGTCGGGCACCGACGGGGCCGCCAAGGAAACGAACGCCGGAAGCACAAGTTCGGTGGCGCCGCCGTCCCACAGCAGGCGGGCGACCTTGTACAGGTCGGCGTTGGCGTCGGGATCACTGGAACCCCGGCTGACGGCCACCACCGCGCTGGCCGCCCTCGGCCACCCGCGCGTCGTCGCGTCGATCCCGGCCCGGGCCACCGCAAGAGGGCCGGGATGGATCCCGAGGGCGCGGGCATAGGAGAAATGGATGCCGGGATGGCGTGTCCGGGCCCGGGCGAGGGCCGCCGGTCCGTCGTTTTTCATGTGCCCGGCGCCGAGCAGGACAAGGGGGACGGCGACCACCCGGTCGGCCCCCGCCGCCGCCAGCTCGTCGATGGCCGTGTCGAGGTCCGGCGCCGCCAATTCGATGAAGCCGCAACCGAGGCGGAGGTGGGGCGCGGCGGCCCGCACGGCGGCGGCGAACTCCCAGTAGGCCGCCACCCCGGCGGGGGACCGGCTGCCGTGGCCCACCAGCAGCAGAGCGGGGGCGTGACCGGCGCGCCCGGCGACGGGCGGAGTGGTATCAGTCACCGGCCCGGGCCAAACGGAGAATGGCGTTGCAGGCGGCGGCGGCCACCGCCGAGCCGCCCTTGTCACCCGTGTTGGAAATCACCGCCAGGCCGCTGCCGCGGGCCGCCTCCTTGGACTCGGCCGCGCCCACGAAACCGACGGGGAGGGCGATGATGGCGGCGGGGGCGAAGCGGCCGGCGGCGGCCAGGGCCAGCGCCTCGTACACCGCCGTGGGGGCGCAGCCGATCACCAGGACCGCCCCGACGGGATGGGCCTCGGCGGCCCGACCCATGGCGGCGGCGCTGCGGGTACGCCCGGTCTTCGGCGCCCCCGACGCCGGGGGGACCTCGGAGAGATAGCACCGGGCGGCGCCACCGGTGATGCCCACCCGGGTCATCTCGACGTCGGTGATGACCGCCGCCCCGTGCCGGATGGCGGCGACGGCGGCGGTGACGGCGGCCTCGGGCACGATCATGGTGCGGGCGTACTCCACGTCGGCGCTGGCGTGAATCACCCGGGCGACCACCGCCCGGGGTCCCGGCGCCAGGTGGGACAGGTCGACGCGGTCGTTGAGCCGCCGGTAGCTCTCGAGCTCGATGGGGTGGATCACGGCCACCGCACTTCGGAGATGGCATCGGTCGGGCAGATCTCCAGGCACGACCCGCAGCCCGTGCAGCGGGCGTCGAGCACCGCCGGCCGGCGGGCGGCAGGCACCAGGGCCCGGGTCGGGCAGGTCGCCAGGCACTGGCCGCAGGCCGTGCACCGCTCGTCGATGACGACGGTGGTCACCGGTAGCCCCGGGGCGTGACCATCCGGCCGTGGATCAGGGTGGTGGTGGAGGCGCCGATGATCACGCAGGTTGTCATCCCGACCGGCCCGGCGTCGAAATCGCCGAGTGACGCCAGGGTCGTCGACTCCCCGGGCCGGCCGGCGGCGGTGACGATGGCGACCGGGGTCGTCGGCGCCCGGCGTTCGAGCAGGATGGCGCGCGCCGCCTCCAGCTGCCACGTCCGACCGCGGGATCGGGGGTTGTACAGGGTCACCACCAGGTCGGAGTCGGCGGCGGCGCGGAGGCGCCGCTCGATGACCTCCCAGCTGGTCAGCAGGTCGGAGAGCGAGATGGCGACGTGGTCGTGGCCGAGGGGGGCGCCGGCCAGGGCGGCCGCCGCCTGGGCCGCGGTCACCCCCGGGACCACCTCGATGTCGACCGCTCCGTTCGCCTGTTCCAGCGCCACGGAAGCCATGCCGTAGATGCCGGCGTCGCCCGAGCAGACGAGCGCCACCCGCCGTCCGTCGGCCGCCGCCGCCAGCGCCTCCTTGGCCCGCACCGTTTCGTTGCCGATGGGCGACGCCACCACGTCATGGGCGGGTGTCAGCAGGTCGGCGCACTGGTCGATGTAGGGCCCGTACCCGATGACCAGTTGGGCCCGCCGCACCGCGTGTTCCGCCGCCGGCGTGCGGTGGCGGGCGTCGCCCGGCCCGAGCCCCACCACGGCCAGGTGACCCCGCGGTCGGCGCCGGCGGGCAACGGCCACGGTGGCGGTGGCCGAAATCCGCTTGGCCACCACCAACTCGCCGCCCGTTCCGGCGGCCAGCAACGCCGCCGCCTCGCACACGCTGGGCGTGGCCACCGCCGAGCGGACCCGCTCGCTGGGGTTGGGCACCTCGACGGCCGCCAGGTCGGCCGCCGGGAACAGGCGGAGCGGATAGCCGAGCGCCACGATCGCCGGCTCCCGGGCCCGGCGGTCGATCGTGGCGACCTCGGCCACCGATGCCGGCGCCAAGCCGGCGCCGGCCAGGACAGACGTGAGGAGCCCGGCCACGTCCTCCGGCGGCGCGCCGGTGGAGGTGCCGACGCCGGCGACCAGCGAGGGCGGGTGGAGGACGGCGACGCCGGGCTCCTCGGCCACCGCCTCGTCGGTGACCCGGATCGTCACCGGGGCGTGGGGGTCGTGCGCCCACGGCACCGGCCAGCCGCGGGGATTGTCGACCTGCACGCCGGCGCCGTCGAGGAGGGCGGTCGTCACCGCGGCCACGTCGCCGGCCGCGGTGAACCCCGGCAGGAGGTCGAGGGCGGCCTGGCCGGCGGCGTCGGTCGCGGTGGTGACCACCGCCTCGGCGCCCAGCTGGCGGGCGACCGCCCGGGCCAGGTCGTTGGCCCCGCCGGCGTGGCCGCCGGCCACCGCGACGGTGTAGCGGCCGGCCTCGTCGACGCAAACGACGGCGGGGTCGGTGGACTTGTCGGCCAGGTGGGGGGCGATGATGCGCACCGCCGCCCCGACCGCCAGGAACAGCACGAACCCGTCGACGTCGGGCCAGCCGGCGGCGACCGCCGCCGCCGCCGCGCCGTGGCGGTGGGCGTAGGGGAGACGTTCGGCCAGGGCCCGGCCGGCTTCGGTGACCGACACGGAAAGGATGTTCACGGCTCCGGCCCCCAGACCACGAACACCGGGTTCTCCGCCGCCAGCCGCCAGCCGCCGTTGGGGAGGCGTTCGCCTCGGCTGGCCGCCACCTGGACCAGCTGGCCCAGCCGCTCCGCCGCCGCGGCGGCGCGGTCGAGGGCGGCGAAGGTGGCGACCAGGCGGCCGCCGGGGCGGAGGCGGGCCACGACGGCGTCGAGGACGGCCGGGCCGCCGCCGCCCACGAATGCCCGGTCGGGGTCGGGGAGGGCGTCGAGGGCCGAGGGGGCGCTGCCCTCGACCACGGTGACCGCCGCCCCCAGCCGGGCGGCGTTGGCCGAGATGCGCCGAACGTCGTCGGCCTGGCGTTCGACGGCGAAGACGCCGAGGCCGGGAGCGGCCAGGGCGCATTCCACCGCCACGCTGCCGCTGCCCGCGCCCACGTCCCACAGCACGCCGGTTGGTGGCAGCCGCAGCTTGCTGAGGGCGACGGCCCGGACCTCCGCCTTGGTCACCATTCCGCCCCGGTGATCGAACGTGGCCTCGGGCCGCCCGCCCCACGCCAACTGGGCCTCCGACGCCACGGCATTCCCCCGCAGCAGCACCACGACGGAGAGAGGATCCCAGGTGCCGGCGGCCAACCCGGCCAGGTCGGTGCGGGTCACCGCTTCGCCCGGTAGTCCCATCCGGCTGCACACGACCACCTCGGCGGGCGCCGCCCGCTGGGCCAGCAGCTCCTTGCCCAGCGCCTCGGGCGGCTGATCCGGCGAGACGAGCACCGCCGCCTTGGCGGCGCCGGCTGCCGCCGAGGTGGCCGCCGCCAGGGGCCGCCCGTGGGCGGACACGACCACGGCGTCGTCCCACGGCAGGCCCAGGCGGGCGAAGGCCAGGCTCACCGAGGACGGGGCGGGCCGGACATCGAGAACCTCCGGGCCGAAGCGAGCCGCCAGGGCCCGGACGATGCCGAAGAAGCCGGGGTCGCCGGAGGCCAGCACGCCGACCGTTCCCCGCTCGGCGGCGACGGCGTCGAGTACCGACGCCAAGTCACCCTCCACGGCCACCGTCGGGGTGGGCCCGGCGTCGACGAGGGCCAGGTGGCGGCGGCCGCCGACGAGGAGGTCGACGGGAGGGACGCAGTTGCCGGGTAGCCCCACCACGACGATGCGCTCAGCCACGGGCAATCATCCGCTCGCCTTCGAAGTCCACCATGATCACCTCGACCGCCAGCGCCCCGCCGACGTGGCGCCGGCAGGCCTCGGCCGCCCGCCGGCACAGCGCGGCCAGCGGCTCCACGTCGCCGGAGGCCACGCACACCTCGGCGAAGTGGCGCGCCGTGTGCGTCTCGGTGGCCGCAGCCACGACATGGGCCGGCGCGCCGGCCGACGCGGCCACCTCGCCGAGCAGGGCGGTGTCGACCTGGGATCGATGGAAATGGGTCATCATCACGCCCGCGGCCAGCTTGGCGATCTTGCCGGCCATACCGACGAAGGTGGCGGCGGTCATCCGCCGTTCGGCCACCCGGCGCAGGCAGACGCCGGTGAAGTCGCCGACCTCCACCACACAGACGCCCCGGAGTCCGGGAAGGAGGCGTTCTGCCGCCCGTTCGGAGCGGCTGCCGGTGGCCAGCACCATGTGCGTCTCGCCCTGGGCAGCGGCCACGTCGACCTGCTGCACCACCGACGCCCGGTAGGCGGCGGTGGAAAACGGCCGGACGATGCCGGACGTCCCGAGGATGGATATGCCCCCGACGATGCCCAGGCGGCGGTTCGACGTCTTCTCCGCCATGGCCTCGCCCCCGGGCACGGAGAAACAAATGTCGAGCGGTCGGTCGACCACCTCGGCCAGCGCCGCCAGGATGACGCGGCGGGGCACGGGATTGATCGCCGGGGCGCCGACGGGCAGGCCCAGGCCGGGAAGGGTGATGGTGCCCACGCCCGGCCCGGCGAGCAACCGGGCCCCTTTTCCCCCCGGCGCAGACCAGGAGGCGGTGGCGGTCATGCGGGCGCCGTCGGTGCAGTCGGGATCGTCGCCCGCGTCCTTCACCACCACGCACGTCGCCGGCCCCTCCGTCTCGACGGCAAAGGGCACCCGCCGGCCGCCGGGCAGGGCCACCTCCACCTCGGCCGGGGCGACGCCGCTCACCAGGGCCACCGCCGCCGCCTTGGCCGCCGCCGAGGCGCACGTGCCGGTCGTCCAGCCGGTTCGCAACCCGCTCATCGCGCCGGGCGCCCCGCCGTGCTCCCCGGCGCCGAACGCCGCCGGAAGGTATGGGCGAACGACGGCGAATACAGGTGGCTGCGCCCGGCCGGTCCGGCCAGCGCCGGCCCCACCAGCACCAGCACCGTCCTGGTCGCCCCGGTGGCCGCCAGGTCGGTCGCCAGGTCGCCGACGGTCGTCATCACCACCCGCTGGTCGGGCCAGCTGGCCCGGATCACGATGGCGGCCGGCGTCTGGTCGGTGAAGGCACTGCCGGCACCAAGGAGCTCCTGCTGGACCTGGTGGGGACGAGCGCCGGACAGGAAGACGGCGGTGGTTGCCCCGATGGCGGCAAAGGCGGCCACCGACTCGCGGGCCGGCATGGACGCGTTGGTGCGGCCGGCCAGCCGGGTGACGACCACGCTCTGGGCCACCCCGGGGATGGTCAGCTCCCGCCCAACGGCCGCACCGGCGGCGGCCAGGGAGCTCACCCCGGGCACGATCTCGAAGTCGCGCTCCTCCGCCAGGCACCAGTCGATCTGCTCCTGGACGGCACCGTAGATGCCCGGGTCGCCGGAGTGGAGGCGCACGATGGCGGCGTCGGGGTGGCGCCGGTAGGTCGCCAGCACGTCCTCCAGGGTCATGGTCGCCGAGTCGTGGACCTCCGCCTCCGGGCGGGCGTGGGCCAGCAGCGCCTCGGGGACGAGCGACGAGGCCCAGACGACGACGTCGGCGGTGCCCAACCGCTGCGCCCCCCGGAGGGTGATGAGATCGGCGGCACCGGGGCCGGCGCCGACGAAGGAGATCATCGCCGGCCGTGCGGGGGCACGATCACCGTCACCAGGTAGGAGGCGGACTGGTCGGGCCACTGGCCGGCGGGGAGGATGCGCTCGCCCGGCAGCCCCATCAGCTCGCCGATCACCGCCCCCTCGAGCCGCCCGGCGCGAGCCAGGGCGTGGCGGACGGACGGGAGGTGCCGGCCCCCCTTGTACACCACGACGGTCTGGCACGCGTCGTCGAGCGCCGCCTCCACCTCCTCGGGGCCGGCCAGGGCGGTCAGCAGTTGCAGCGACTCGGTGCCGTCGAGCAGCACGGTGGCGGTGCGGGCGGCGAGGTCCTGGAAGGCCATGATGCCGGCCACCGTCTGGATCCTGGTCCTGGGCCGGAGGTCGGCGACGGCGTCGGCCAGTGACGAGAAGGTGCTGTAGATGTTCGGATCGCCCAAGGTGGCGAACGCCACCTCCTCGCCGGCGTCGAGGTAGCCGGCCAGGGCGGCGGCGGCCGCCTGGTGCGAGCGGTGGCGGTCGCCGGGCGCAGCCGACATGGCGAACACCAGCCGTTCGATCGCCACCTCCGGCGCCACCTGGCGGACGACGGTCTCGGCCCGGCCCACGGCGTCGGGGGCCAGCGAGGGGGCGAAGACCCGGTCGGCGCCCCTCAGGCGGCGCAGCGCCTGGAGGGTGACCAGTTCCGGGTCGCCGGGGCCGACGCCGACGCCGACGAGAACGCCGGGCGGGGCGGTGGGTTCGGTGGGCGGCACAATCCTGCCTTCAGCTGGCATCGGGTCACCCCACGCCGGCTTCTGGCTGCGGGCCGTCGTCGGGCCCGTCACAGTGGCGGTAACTCGGACGCCCCGGACTCGCACCGGGTCGCCTGCGGGGGGTGCCCTGCATGGTAGCGGGGCCCGGTGGGGCTCAGCTCCAGGGGCCGACGCCGGCGATGCGCTCGGGTCGGATCCGGGTGATATAGCCGGGCGGCGGGTTTTCCATCGGGGGGAACTTCACGTCCGGCCCGATATATACCCACGCCAACTTCTGCAGCAGGTCGGCGGCCCCGCCTTCGGTAATCCGGGCGTGGCCGTAGACGACCAGATATTGGTCCAAGCCGTCGGTATTTCGCTGGCCGGTTTCTATCGAAAGAACGACGCGGGAATCGCGGCGAATATTCTTGACCTTCTGATGCTCGCCGAGATGGGCGGCGACGATTTCGTCGTTCTCGATCCCGACCCAGACGAGCGTCACCTGCGGATCTCCGTTCTGGCCGAGCGTCACCAGGTGGGCCAGGTGGCCCGCGGTGAGGGCGCGGCGGACGGGATCGGTGAGCACGGCGCCGCCGCCGGCGTTGGGCTCACGGTTGTGGGTTGTCATTCCGGCCTCCGGATCGTCGCGGTTCGCAATGGTGGCACCCAACCGTCGGTCACGTCGTGCTGGCGGACGACTTTGGCCGGGGCGCCGGCGACCACCGACCGGTCGGGCACGACGCCCCGGACGACCGAGCCGGCGGCCACGGTGACGTGCGAGCCGATGTCGCTTCCCGGCAACACGATCACACCGGTGCCGAGCCAGCTCCCCGAGCCGATGCGCACGGGATCCTGGGCCGGCCACTGGCCGGCGATGGGCACGCTCACGTCGTCGTAGCGGTGATTGTGATCGGTGATGTAGACGTTGGGGGCGATCGCCACGTCGTCGCCGATCTCGATGCGGCGGAGACCCACGATTGAGGTTCCCCGGCCGATGCTGCACCGCTGACCAATCGTCACGATGGGGCCGCCCGGCGGCGCCGCCGGCATCCCCGGCATTCCCGCCGCCAGGCTTACAAAGGGGCCGACCAGGGTGTCGGCGCCGATTTCGATGCCCGCCTCGCCGAATACCGCCCCCGGGGGAAAGGCGATGCAGCTGCCCGGGCCCATAAACCGGAATCGGCGACCGAGGGCGTCATCGGGGCTGATGCAGCCCACGGTGGCGATCCATTCCCAGGCCCGGTGGATGGCGGCGGCCGCCAGGTTGCGGGCGGCGGGTGACAAGTCGGCGGGGGCGAACACGGCCCGCCAAATCTACCGACCGGTCCGCCACCGCGGCGGGGGACGTCTCAGATGGCGCAGCTGTCCCCGTCGCACACGGGGCCGTCGCCGCTCAGGACGACGGGCTGCGACTCGTCCCACGCCCGGTTGAGAGCCTCGAGGAGCAGCTCGGCCGGCTGGGCGCCCGGTACGGCGTAGCGACCTCCCATCACGAAGAACGGGACGCCGGTGATAGCCAGCTCCTGGGCCCGCCGCTCGTCGGCGCGCACCTCGTCGGCGTACTTGTCGCTCGCCAGCACCAGCCGGGCCTCCTCGCGGTCGACGCCCGCTTCGCTGACCAGCCGGACCAGCGTCTCGGGATCGCCGATCGCCTCGCCCTCGGTGAGGTAGGCCGCCAGCAGGCGCTCCTTGGCCTGGCCCTGCACGCCGCGGTCGGCGGCCAGGTGGAGGAGGCGATGGGCGTCGAAGGTGTTCCCGGAACGGGAGTCGCCCAGGCGGAACGTCAGGCCCTCCTCGGCGGCCAGCGACGTCAGGCGGGCCTGGTTGACCACCGCCTCGTCGCGACTCATCCCATACTTGGCGGCCAGCCGGGCCGCCGGGTCGCCCTCGACCACCCGGGGCGCGTGAGGATCCAGTTCGAAGCTGTGCCACTCGATCTCGACGTCGCCGGCGTGGGCGAATTTCCCCAGAGCCGTTTCCAGCCGGCGCTTACCGATGTAGCACCACGGGCAGACCACGTCGGACCAGATATCAACTCGCATGGCGAGGAAAACGCCCGGCGGGGGGCAGGCATTCCTTTTCCGGGCCGCGACGTGGTGACGGCTGGGGCGGCCACGGGTTGACCGCTAGCGCGAGGCGGTGCCGACGAACGCCGTGGCCAGTTCGGGGGCGCCGGCGAGGTGGAGGTGGAGGTACGACCCGAGGAACGACGGCGAGGCCCAGCCGGCGGTGGTGGTGCCGGCCCGGCCGGTGAGGGAGAGGGCGTCACCGGGCGGCTCCACCCATGAGTAGTGGAACTCGTGGCCGCGGACGACCGTCCCCGCCGGGCCGAGGGGCGAGGACCGCCGGAAGGTGGCGGTGCGATAGCCGAGCGTCAGGCCCTCGGTCATCCGGGCGCTCGTCTCTATCACGCCGCACAGGCTGTGCCCGTCGAGGTTGCGGCCCATCCACAGCAGGCCGCCGCACTCGGCCCACGTCGCCAGGCCCGCCGTGACCCGCCGGCGGGTGTCGGCGAGGAGCGGGAGGTTGTCGGCTAGGGCGGCGGCGTACACCTCGGGAAAGCCGCCGCCGACGACCAGCCCGGTCACGCCGGCCGGCAGGGCGGGGTCGTGCAGCGGGTCGAAGGGCATGATCTCGGCGCCCGCCTCCGCCAGCAGCTCCAGGTTGTCGGTGTAGGAGAACGAGAAGGCCGCGCCGTCCGCCACCGCCAGGCGGCAGCGGCCGCCGGGCGGGGCCGCCGGGGGCGGACCGGTGGTGCGGTGCGGGGCGGCCGCGGCCAGGCGCATGATCCCGTCCAGGTCAAGATGGGCGGCGACCGCCGCCGCCAGCCGGCGGAGCGACTCCTCCACCGCGCCGCGCTGCTCGACGACGGGGATCAGGCCCAGGTGACGGTCCCGCCAGCGGAAGGCGGGGTCCCGCCGGAGGGCGCCCAGGACGGGGATCCCGAGGGGAGCCAACGCCTCCCGCAGCAGATCCTCGTGGCTTTCGCTGCCGACCCGGTTCAGGACGACGCCGGCGACGTCGAGCTCAGGGTCGAAGGTGGCGAAGCCGTGGACGAGGGCGGCGACGGAACTGGCCATGGCGGCGGCGTCGACCACCAGCAGGACCGGGGCGGCCAGCAGCTTGGCCACGTGGGCGGTGCTGCCCTCGGTCGACGCGCCAACGCCG
>DATARN010000021.1:0-1800 GCA_036264135.1 Acidimicrobiales bacterium | reverse complement strand
CTTGAATCCCGTCTTGCCCATCCACGCGGTAAAGAACGGAAACAGGGACAGCCAGAACAACAGGTGGAGGTTGGCCCACAGGACGGCGCCGTTGATGCGCTCGGTGGCTTGGAGCAGGTGATGGTGGTTGGTCCAGTAGATCCCGAGGTTGACGAAGCTCAGGAGGTAGCTGAGGAACACGGGCACGTCCGTGTCGAGGCCGTGGAGATCCGAGCGGGTCGGCACGGCGAGGTTCAACACCATGATGGTGATGAAGATGGCGATCATGCCATCGCTGAAGGCCTCCATACGGTTCTTACGCATCGCCGGCCACTCCCCCGCCGGCATCGCCGCCCGCTCCCCTGCCGCCCCCACCGCCCGTCACGGGCGCGTTGTCAGTGGCGGTAGCCGTAGGGATCGTCGAACTCCCAGCGGCAGCGGTCCGCCCCGCCCGCCATGGTTTCCAGTTCGGCCAGCAAATCGGCGAAGAACCGCTGTTGCTCGTCGACGTCGCTGTCGACGGGCCAGGCGACGGTGCTGAACATCCAGGCGTCGGGGAACTGCCCGTCGATCTCGCCAATCATGGGCTCCCCCGGCGCCACCGGCCGCCAGGCGAATTCCTTGCCCATCCGGCCGACGAACAGGACCGCATCGGGCCCGGGCCGAGCCGCCACGATGGCCGCGAACACCTCGTCCTCGGTCACAACCACCTGACGATACCAGTACCGGTGATCCCGGCCGAGGGCGACCGTTGTCCACCATTCCGGTCGACAACCCGAAATATGAATAAGTTGATCAACTAACTCAACTTTGGTTGACTGGTGTCGTGGAGACCCTCCCGATCGACCCCACCATGGCGGCGGACATCGCGGCGGACATCGCCAAGTTCGAGTCCGTGCTGGCCCAGTACCTGGCCGGCGAGGTGGAAGAGGACACGTTCCGGATCTTCCGCCTCAACAACGGCATCTACGGGCAGCGCCAGGGCGGCCACCACCAGATGGTCCGCATCAAGGTCCCCTACGGGTCGCTGCGGCCGGAGCAGCTGGAGATGCTGGGCCACATCGGCGACAAGTACAGCCGGGGCTGGGGGCACATCACCACCCGGCAGAACATCCAGTTCCACTTCGTGCCGCTGGAGCAGGTGACCGCGCTGATGCGGGACCTGGCCAGCGTGGGTCTGCACACGCGGGAGGCGTGCGGCGACACCGTGCGCAACGTCACTGGCTGCCACCTGGCCGGCGCCTGCCCCTTCGAGGTACTCGACATCAGCCCGTGGGCCGAGGCGACCTACCGCCACTTCCTGCACCATCCCTACGGCCAGCGGCTGCCCCGAAAGTTCAAGATCAACTTCTCGGGATGCGCCACCGACTGCGGCCAGGCCATGTTCAACGACGTCGGCGTGGTGGCGGTCGGCCAGCCCCGCGAGGACGGGTCGGTCGAGCCCGGATTCCGGGTGTTCGTGGCCGGCGGGCTGGGCGCCAACCCCCACGCCGCCCTGGCCCTCGAGCCGTTCACCACCCGGGAGAACCTGCTGCCGACCATCGAGGCGTGCCTGCGCATGTTCGACCACTACGGCAACCGCGACAACAAGCTGCGGGCCCGCATGAAGTGGCTGGTGGACACCATCGGGATCGACGAGGTGCGCCGCCGGGTGCTGAAGGAACGCAAGACCCTCCTGGCGTCGAGCACCTGGCCGGGCGGCATCCCGGCCTACGTGGCCGAGCATGGTGACGCCCCCGCCGGCATCGGCGCCGGGGTCACCCCCACCCCGGTGGGCACGCCGGTCACCCTGCGCCTCGGTGCCGGCGACAGCTACCAGCG
>DATARN010000135.1:0-5651 GCA_036264135.1 Acidimicrobiales bacterium | reverse complement strand
ACTCCTGGATCGGCCGGTCCTTGCTGTACGCCTCGACGGCAGCGGCGCCCGCACCGAGGGCCGCCCCGAACAACGCCCGTTTCAACACCTTGCTCATGACCGGCAGGCTACTCCTGGCCGGCCGAAACCATCCCGGCCCGGTTTTCGCCGGCCAATCGCCGGCGCCCGCCCCATTCTGTGCAGGGTCCGGGCGCAAATATGCGCCACGACTCCACACAGTTCCCACCGTGCGGGCCATCTCGCCGGCGCCCGCCCCATTCTGTGCAGGGTCCGGGCGCAAATATGCGCCCGGACTCCACACAGTTCCATCGGCTGGCCCCCGGCGGCCTCGCCAACCCCGGCCCCGGCGACCTCGACCACCCCGCCGCCGGCAGGACGGCGCCGGCCCGGCGCCGGCGGAACCCCGCCCCGATGGGCGGTGTAGGAGGATGGTGAGCGTGGCGCGCCGGCCCGGTCGTGACCTTCCCCTGGAGTGGCTCGACACCGACCCGGCGCCGATCAGCCCGCCGGGCATCGAGAAGCGCCCACGTCGGCCCAAGTGGACCCTCGCCCTCGGGGCCGCCGGGGCGGCGGTGGCGGTCGCGGGCGCGCTGTTATCCCGGTCGGCGAAGAGCACGAACGCCACGCCCGCCGGCGCCCCGCCGGCGGTCGGCACCACCCTCGCCCCGGCGGCACCGCTCACCCGGCCGGTCCAGGTCACGACGATCGGCCGCCCGCTGCTGGCGGCGCCGGCCGGGTGGGAGCTGGTCGGGTCCGGCCCGGCGGAGTTGGTCCGGCTGCAACTGGGCGAAGGTCGCATCATCCGCACCCAGATGCCCAGCCTGCAGAGCAGCGGTCCCCAGTACCTGGTCGCCGGGCGTGACGGGGTGATCGTGCGTCCGCTCGACTTTGTGCCCGGCTATCTCGTGCCTGATGGCCAACCGCCCGTCCCCATGAGTCCTCTACCGCAGGGCGGCCCCGCCTACCCGGGCCCCGACGAGGATCATCTCTGGGTAGAGATCGATGCCGGCCAGGGAAGCGGCCAGCGGGAGATGGCGCTGGTCGCCTTCGACGGCACGCCGACCGGCCAGGTCGTCCCCAGCCCCGACACCTTCCCGCTGGCGGGCGACGGCACCGGCTTCCTCCTCTTTGCCCGGCCCGACGGGGTCTACCTGGGCCGGCCGGACGGAATGGTCCAGGTGACGACGGGAGCTCTGGTTGCCACCGGCCCGACCCGCTTCCTCACCGAGCAGTGCGACCCGACCCCCGTCTGCCACCTGGTGGTGACCGACCGGGCGACCGGCGCGGTGCGGCCGCTCGGCCCCTACCCCCTCCTCGGAGGCGGAGTCGGAGGCGGAGGCGGAGGCGGAGCCCCGCCCGGCGTGGTCTCACCCGACGGCACCACCGCGGCGGTCACCGAGTACGCCACCGCCGGCCCGGTCCTCCACCTCATCGACCTCCGATCCGGCCGGGACCGGGCCATCGGGGGACGCGTCGCCGACCTGTACGGGAACCCCGACGTCATGGTGTGGACGCCCGACAGCCGCACCCTCTTCTACGTGGACCCGCTGGGAACGCTCCGACTGGTCGACGCCGCGACGGGCCAGACCCACACCATCGGGGTGCCGCTACCGCCCCTCTTCCACCTCATCTTCCGAGTACGAGCGTGAGTCTCGTTCAGGGCGTGAACCTTGGCCCGCGAAAACCGCGGCCCTCCCGGTCGGGGGGTTAGGAAGCGGCCCGGCGGGGCCGATTCTCCTTTTCCCCACTGGTCGAACGAGGCACGAGGGTGGGGTTGACCCGGTCGAGCACGACCGACCGGTCGATGACGCAGCGCCCGATGTCGGATCGGCTGGGCAGGTCGTACATGACCTCCAGCAGCACTTCCTCCAGGATGGCCCGCAGGCCCCGGGCACCGGTGCCCCGCAGCAGTGCCTGCTCGGCCACCGCCTCCAGGGCGTCGCTGCCGAACTCCAGCTCCACGTTGTCGAGTTCGAAGACCCGGCGGTACTGGCGGACCAGGGCGTTCTTGGGCTCGATAAGGATGCGGACCAGGGCCTCAGCGTCGAGGTTGGACACGGCGCCGATCACCGGCAGTCGGCCCACGAACTCGGGGATCAGCCCGAACTTGAGCAGGTCCTCGGGGAGCACCTTGGTCAGCAGCTCGCCCTCGGAGCGGTCGCCGGCGCTGCGGATGTCGGCTCGGAAACCGATCCCCTGATGGCCGATGCGACTCTCGATGATCCGGTTCAGGCCGGCGAAGGCGCCGCCGCAGATGAACAGGATGTTGGTCGTGTCGATCTGGATGAACTCCTGGTGGGGATGCTTGCGGCCCCCTTGGGGCGGCACCGACGCCGTGGTCCCCTCCAGGATCTTGAGGAGGGCCTGCTGCACCCCCTCGCCGGAAACGTCACGGGTGATCGACGGGTTCTCGCTCTTGCGGGCGATCTTGTCGATCTCGTCGATGTAGATGATCCCGGTCTCGGCCTTCTTGACGTCGTAGTCGGCGTTCTGGATCAGCTTGAGCAGGATGTTCTCGACGTCCTCGCCCACGTAGCCGGCCTCGGTGAGGGCGGTGGCGTCGGCGATGGCAAACGGCACGTTCAGCATCCGCGCCAGTGTCTGCGCCAGCAGCGTCTTGCCGCAGCCGGTCGGGCCGAGCAGCAGGATGTTGGACTTCTGCAGCTCCACCTCGGCGTCGTGGTACCCGCCCGCCTGGACCCGCTTGTAGTGGTTGTAGACGGCGACCGACAGGATCTTCTTGGCCCGCTCCTGGCCGATCACGTAGTCATTCAGGAAGTTGAAGATCTCGATGGGCTTGGGCAGCTCGTCGAAGTGGACTTCCGACGACTCAGCGAGCTCCTCTTCGATGATGTCGTTGCACAGGTCGATGCACTCATCGCAGATGTACACACCGGGCCCGGCAATGAGTTTCTTGACCTGTTTCTGCGACTTCCCGCAGAACGAGCATTTGACCAGGTCGCTGCTTTCTCCGAACTTCGCCACGCCGGTCCCCCCTGGGCCTTTCAGGCGACGCCAGCGGCCAGGGGTACTCCGGCCAGTTCGCGTGCCGTGATGACCTCGTCGATGATGCCGTAGACCTCGGCCTCGGCGGCGCTCATGATGAAGTCTCGGTCAGTGTCCTTGGCCACCTTGGCCGCCGATTGGCCGGTGTCCAGCGCCAGCATCTCGTTGAGCAGGTCGCGCATGCGGATGATCTCTTTGGCCTGGATCTCGATGTCGGCGGCCTGGCCGGCCGCCCCACCGTAGGGCTGGTGGATCAAGATACGGGCGTGGGGCAGGGCGAACCGCTTGCCCTTGGTGCCCCCGGCCAGCAGCACCGCCGCCGCCGACGCCGCCTGGCCGTAACAGAACGTCGAGATGTCGTTCTTCACGAACTTCATGGTGTCGTAGATGGCGAACAGGGCGGTGATGTCGCCGCCCGGGCTGTTGATGTAGAGGCTTATGTCCTTGTCGGCGTTCTTGTATTCCAGGTAGAGCAGCTGGGCGCACACGGTGTTGGCGACGTGGTCGTCGATCGGCGTCCCGAGGAAGACGATGAATTCTTCCAGCATGCGGCTATAGAGGTCGTAGGTGCGAGTGCCGCGATTGGTCTCTTCGACGACGCTCGGCGGGTAGTAGCTGGCAACTGGTCTGATCACGGTGTTGCTGCCCTCGGTTCTGTCTGGTGTGCTTGCTGCTTCCTTGTCGGCGGCGGTGTTGACTGCCTCAAGTTGCGCTCGTGCTGCCTTCGGTATCTTCCGCGGCGTCTTCGGTGTCGGGATCCGGCGACTCGACGAGCAACGCCCGATCAATCAGCTGGCCTTGCGCGTCGACCGCCTCAACATGGTCGACAAGCCACTCAATGGCCTTACCTTTCCTGACATCTGAGCGTACCGCGGCCATCTGCTCACTGCTCTCAAGTTGCTCCCGAACATCGGCCGGCGCGGCGTCGAAGCGGTCGGCGAGCCGCCCGATCTCGGCGTCGACGTCCTCGTCGGTCACCTCGATGCCCTCGAGGTCAGCGACCGCCCGCAGGGCCAAGTCGGCCTTGACCGCCTCGGCCGCCTGCACCCGCAGCTCGTCGACCAGCTGCTGCTGGGTACGGCCGGTGGCCTGCAGGTACTGACTGACGTTCATCCCCTGCTGGCGGAGCAGGTTCTCCAGCTCCTGGGCCCGCTGGGTGATCTCCTCGTTGACGAGGGCTTCGGGTGCTTCCTCCTGCACCAGCTCGGCCACGGCGTCGATGGCCTGCTTGCGCAGCGCCGTCTGGGCCTGGGCCCGCTTCACCACGCTGAGCCGCCGGCGAAGGTCGGCGAGAAGCTCGTCGACGCTGTCGAACTCCGACGCCTGGCTGGCCCACTCGTCGGTGACCTCGGGCAGGACCATCTCCTTGACGTCCTTGACCACGACTTCGTAGCTCAGCTGCCGGGGCGGCGCCTCTTCGCCCTTGGAGGCCGCCACCACGTCGGGCACGTCGATGCTGTAGGTGACGACGTCGCCCACCGACGCCCCGAGCAGGTGCTCGTCGAGCTCGGTGCCGAGCTGACCGGACCCCACCTCGTAGAGCAGGTCCTCGGAGGTCCGCTCGTTGTCACCCTCGGCGTCGCCAGGCTCGCTCGGGCGCACCACCTTGACGTCGATGGTGACCTGGTCACCGTCGCGAACGGGCCGATCGACGTCGGTCAGGACGCCGTCGTTGGCCCGCAGCTTGTCCAGCTGGGCCTGCACCTCGTCGTCGGTCAGCACGGGGCTCGGGATGGTGACCTGGAGGCCGCCGTAGCCGGCCAGCTTGATCTGTGGCCGGACCTCGACGATGGCGTCGAAGGACACCGGCCCGTCGTGCTCGCCGGCGGTGATGTCGATCTCGGGCGGGGCGATGGCGTCGACGTCGTGCTCGCGGATGGCGTCGTTGTAGTAGCCGGCCAGCGAGCCCCGGATGGCCTCCGCCCGGGCCGTCTCGGGGCCCAACCGGGCCTCGAGGAGGCGCCGGGGCGCCTTCCCAGGCCGGAAGCCGGGGATGCGAATCTCCTGTGCCATCTTGCGGTAGGTGGCGTCGAGAGCCTTCTCGAACTCCTGCTCATCGATCGTGACCGAGAGCTTGATCTTGTTCCCTTCGAGGGGCTCGACGACGGTTTCCATACGGGTGACACACTCTACCGACCAACCCGCGCCATGCGGGTCAACGGCCTTCGGGGCGGGAAAAGGGGGCCGCGGTGCGCCGAGCCGTCACCTACCCCAAGCGCGTTGAGCAGCGGCCGATACCATTGGGCCGGTCACGGGGAGTAGCGCAGCGGAAGCGCACCTGCTTTGGGTGCAGGAGGCCGGGGGTTCAAATCCCCCCTCCCCGACCACCTGAAGTCCGTCTTCTCGCAACCCTCACCTTCTTATCTGTGGCCATCCCCGACACCATCGTCTGCGTCGACTGCGGGGGCCTCTGCCACCGCCAGCCCTTCGAGCCCCCCGAACTCGGCTGGCAGCCCGGCGACATCGTCCAGTACCGCTGCCGGGACTGCCACGACATGTGGTACCTCGAGGTCGACGCCGAAGACCTCTGACCTCTCCTCGACCCCACGGCATTATCGTGGGCGACCGCCGCGGGTGTAGCTCAATGGTTAGAGTCCCAGCCTTCCAAGCTGGTCATGCGGGTTCGATTCCCGTCACCCGCTCTC
>DATARN010000170.1:0-8898 GCA_036264135.1 Acidimicrobiales bacterium | reverse complement strand
CGGCGGCCCGAGCCGCTCTGGGCCGAGTTCAGGATGACTATTCCCGAGATGAAAAAAAAGACCTGAACGCCCAAAAAGCCATACTTGGTCACGGCCATCAGGGGCGCCGGGTAGGCCACGGGGTTGAGCCCCAGGGCGTGGTTGCCGTAGGTGAAGTGGAAGGCGACGACGCTGGCGGCGGCGAGGAAGCGGAGCAGGTCCAGCTCGTACATCCGGATGCCTGGGCGGCTCATGCCGCGCAGCGTAGTGGAAGAATTCCGGGCCGCTATTCGCAGGATTGGCGCCCCGTCTTTGTCCGATTCAGCCGGTCACATGATGGTAAGCCGCCGGCAACACGACGGTCTTTTTGTTTACGTGATATCCAGCATTCGTTCGAGCGCGACCTTGGCCCATGTCGCTGTGACCGGATCGACCGTTATGCGGTTGACGACCTCGCCGGCCACCAGATGGTCGAGCACCCAGCACAGGTGGGCGGCGTCGACGCGGAACATCGTCGAGCACGGGCAGATGAGCGGGTCCAGCGAGACGACGGTGCGATCGGGGTGCTCGGCGGCCAGGCGGCGGACGAGGTGGATCTCGGTGGCGATGGCCAGCGCGGCACCCGGTGGGGCGGCCGCCACCGCGGCGATGATGAAGTCGGTGGAGCCGACCTGGTCGGAGAGGGCCACGACGTCGTGGGCGCACTCGGGGTGGGTGATCACCTGGCCTGTCGGGTGCAGGCGGCGGAAGGCGGCGACATGTTCGGGCCGGAACCGCTGGTGGACCGAGCAGTGCCCCTTCCACAGGAGGAACGTGGACTCCTTGACCTGGCGCTCGTCGAGGCCGCCGAGGTCCCGGCGGGGATCCCAGACGACCATGTCGTCCTCGGCGTGGCCGAGCTGGTAGGCGGTGTTGCGGCCGAGGTGCTGGTCGGGGAAAAACAGGACCTTGTCGCCCCGGCCGAGGGCCCAGGTCAGCACGGCGCGGGCGTTGGAGGACGTGCACACCGCCCCGCCGTGCTGGCCGACGAACGCCTTGAGGTCGGCGGCGGAGTTCATGTAGGTGATGGGGACCACCCGGGCCACGTCGGTGACCGCCCCGATCGCGTCCCACGCCTCCTCGACGGAATCGATGTCCGCCATGTCGGCCATGGAGCACCCGGCGTTCAGGTCGGGGAGGATGACCTGCTGGTGGTCGCCGGTCAGGATGTCGGCCGACTCGGCCATGAAGTGGACGCCGCAGAAGACGACGTACTCGGCGTCGCGGTTGGCGGCGGCCATCCGCGACAGCCCGAAGCTGTCACCGCGGGCGTCGGCCCAGCGCATCACCTCGTCGCGCTGGTAGTGGTGGCCCAGGATGACCAGGCGCGATCCGAGGGCGGTCTTGGCGGCCGCGATGCGGGACGCCAGTTCATCGGGCGATGCCGAGGTATAGCCGTCGGGTAGGGGGGGCTGCAGGCGAATCATAGGTGTGTACCTCCGTTGAGGAACACCTCGATCCGGCCGGCGGGGACAGCCCGGTCGCCCATCCGCGGGGATGTCGGCCACGAGGGTTATGTAGCCGGATACCGGGCCGGCGGTGGAAGTGTACGCCGTGTGAACGGCGAGGGCGGCGGCAAAATGGGAGCGATGCTCTCCCGCCCTCCCGCCGGCACCATTCCCGACGCGCCCGGCTCCTACCAGTTCAAGGACGCCGAGGGCCGGGTCATCTACGTCGGCAAGGCCAAGTCTCTCCGCTCCCGGGTCGGGAACTACTTCCAGAACCCCGTCCATCTCCCGCCCCGCACGGCGCAGATGGTGGCCTCCGCCGCCTCCGTCGAGTGGATCCAGGTCGACAACGACGTCGAGGCGGTGATGCTCGAGTACAGCCTCATCAAGCAGCACCGACCGCGGTTCAACGTGCGCCTGCGGGACGACAAGAGCTACCCGTTCCTGGCCATCACCGAAAGCGACGAGTGGCCGCGCGCCATGGTGCGGCGGGGGACCAAGGACAAGGGCAGCCGGTACTTCGGCCCCTACGCCCACGCCTATGCCATCCGGGAGACACTGGACTCGCTGCTGCGGACCTTCCCCATCCGCACCTGCAGCGACAACAAGTTCCGCGTCCACCAAAAGCAGGGCCGGCCCTGCCTGCTGTACCACATCGAAAAGTGCAGCGGCCCGTGCATCCAGGCCATCGACGCCTTGGACTACGACAAGCTGGTCGCCGACCTCGTCCAGTTCCTCGACGGCGACACCGACGCCGTGGTCCGGCGACTCGACGAGGAGATGCGGTCCGCGGCGTCCGTGCTGGAGTACGAGCGGGCGGCGCGACTGCGCGACCGCCTGGCGTCGGTGCGCAAGGTGATCGAGAAGCAGCAGATGGTCACCGAGCGCGCCGAGGACCTCGACGTGTTCGGCATCGCCGAGGACGAGCTGGAGGCGGCCGTCCAGGTGTTCTACGTCCGCCGGGGGCGGGTCGTGGGGCGCAAGGGCTTCGTGGTGGACAAGGTGGAGGACCTGTCCCGGGCCCAGCTGGTGACCGACATCCTGGAGCAGCACTACCACGAGGCGCCGACGGGCGTGCCGCCGTTGATCCTGGTTCCCGACGAACCCGAGGAGTGCGACGTCGTCTCCGACTTCCTGGCCGTGATGCGCTCGGCCGTCTCGGAGCGAGGCCGCAACGAGGCGGTCGACGCCGACGTGGAGTGGTGGGCCGTCACCGGCAAGTACCGGGTGGAGCGCAGCGTCAACCCGGCCGCCCACGCCGGCTTACGCGTAGAGATCCGGGTCCCGCGGCGGGGCGACAAACGGGCCCTGCTGGAAATGGTGACCCGCAACGCCGGCGAGGAGTTCGCCCGCCACCGGCTGCGGCGGTCGAGCGACCACAACGCCCGGGCCCGCGCCCTCACCGCCCTCCAGGACGCGTTGGGCCTTCCCGAGGCGCCGTTGCGCATCGAGTGCTACGACATGAGCCACATCCAGGGAAGCGACTACGTCGGGTCGATGGTGGTGATGGAGGACGCGTTGCCCCGGCCGAGCGAGTACCGCCGGTTCAAGGTGAAGGGCGTGGGCGGCAACGACGACTACGCCGCCATGGAAGAGGTCCTGACGCGCCGGCTCACCGCGTACCTGATCGAGCGGGAGAAGCCGGTCGAGGAACGCAAGAAGAAGTTCGCCTACCCGCCCCAGCTGCTCCTCGTCGACGGCGGCAAGGGGCAGCTCGGCGTGGCCATCAGGGTGGTCGAGGCCCTGGGCCTCGAGGACGAGATCCCGGTGGCGTCGCTGGCCAAGCAGTTCGAGGAGGTATTCGTCCCCGGCCAGGCCGACCCCATCCGCATCCATCGCTCGTCGGAGGCGCTGTACCTGTTGCAGCGCATTCGCGACGAGGCCCACCGCTTCGCCATCACCTACCACCGCACCCTGCGGGGCCGCCGCATGCGGGCCTCGGCCCTCGACGACATCGCCGGCCTCGGGCCGGCCCGCCGCAAGCGGCTGCTGGCCGAGGTGGGCGGGGTCACCGGCATCAAGGCGGCGTCGCTGGAGACCCTCCAGGCCCTGCCCTGGCTTCCGGACAAGGTGGGCCAGGAGATCTACGACAAGCTCCACCAGCCGGCGCCGGCCCGGTCGACCGCCGCCGGCCCGGTGCCGGCCGGCCGGTCGTGACCGACCCCGACGCGGTGTTCGAGGGCTGGGACAGCGAGTTCGTGTCGTCCTGGTGGGTCGAGGGCTTCACCGAAGGCGCCGACGCCGAGTACCAGGAGCAGATCCTGCCCATGGCGG
This sequence comes from Acidimicrobiales bacterium, assembly GCA_036264135.1. Classification (GTDB taxonomy): domain Bacteria; phylum Actinomycetota; class Acidimicrobiia; order Acidimicrobiales; family Palsa-688; genus DATARN01. The sequence goes on along the minus strand of DATARN010000170.1, from coordinate 5,158 downwards.
CCGAGCACCTGGCCGGCGTGGGCTCAGTCCTCGACATCGGGTGCGGCGAGGGGCAGATCTCGCGCCTGGCGGCGGCGATCCCCGGGGTCCGGCGCGTCGTGGGTGTCGATCCGACGGCCGCCCAACTCCGGGTGGCCGCCGCTCGGGGCGGAGCGGTGGCCTACGCCCGGGCCAGCGCGGAGCGGCTCCCTTTTCCCCCCGCCGCCTTCGACGCGGTGGTGGCGTGCCTGGTTTTCGAGCACATCGACGCCGTCGACGCCGCCATCGCCGAGGTGGGCCGGGTGCTGACTCCCGGCGGCCGGTTCCTCTTCCTCCTCAACCACCCGCTGCTGCAGACGCCGGGCAGCGGGTGGATCGACGACCGCATCCTGGACGAGCAGTACTGGCGCATCGGCCCCTACCTGGTCGAGGACACCACCCTCGAGCAGGTCGACAACGGCGTGTGGATCCCCTTCGTCCACCGCCCCCTGTCCCGGTACGTGAACGCCATGATCGCCGGCGGGATGCTCCTCACCCGCATGGAGGAGCCGGCGCCGCCCCCCGGCTTCCTGGCCCGGGCCGAGGAGTACGTCGCGGCCGCGTCTATCCCGCGGCTGCTGTTCCTGCGGGGCGAGAAAGTTGGTGGAACTTCTCGCTGATCTCCCGGGCGACCCGGGCCGGCTCGTTGACGATCTCGGTCCAGGTGTAGACGAGCAGGCACCAGCCGGCGTCGCGCAGCTTCTGGCGGCGGGCGTTGTCCCGCACGGTCTGCTCGGGGCTGAAGTGCCAGGCGTAGCCGTCCGCCTCCACGGCAAAGCGGATGGCCGACCACGCCACATCGAGGCGGTAGCGGCCGCCCTCCACCCGCACCTCGGTCTCGGTCTCGGGAACGGGGAGGCCGGCGCCCACGATGATGCGGTGCAACTTGGCCTCGAGGACGCTCGGCGCCGGCGCCCCGCTGAACCCCCGCTGGCGGAGATGCCGGCGCAGGTCCGCCACGCCGGCGCGACCGTGGCCGGACAGGCGCTCGATCTCGGCCTCCAATCCCTCGGGGGTGACGAGCCTGGTGGCGATGGCCTGATCCACGGCGGCGGTCAGCTCCGCCGGCGCCGCGCGGGCGGCGAAGTCCACCAGGGTGCGGAGAGGGTTGGTGGCCAGGATGGTCTCCTTGTTGGCCGGCTCGATCGAGTCGAAGTCCCGGGTGCGATGGACGGTCCAGAGCCCGGAGGGTTTGTTTCCCGCCCGGTAGGGCACCAGGAAGTGCGGCCCCGTGTCGGGAGGCGCCGGCAGCAGGGTCCAGAGCCACATGGCCGAGGGTCCGCAGGCCAGGGCGTGGCCGCCCCCGCTCCCGCTCCCGCTCCCGCCCCCGCCCCCGCTCCCGCTCCCGCTCCCGCGGAGGGCGACGAATCCGGCACGGAGCGGTTGATACGGAGTGGGCGGGGCGGCGGCGTCCCGGTAGACGGCGTTGCAGACGCGGATCCAGTCGCCGCGGCGCAGGAGGGTTCGGATGTCCGCCGGCGAGGCGCCGAGGGCGAGCGCCTCGGAGCGACCGATTATGGAGTGGTGGGTGCGCAGCCAACGGCGTAACGCTCGGGACAGATCGGGTCGGGGGCTCATACCGCCCTTCTATGCCACCGCTTTGGGGGTCTTGGGGCTCGAGCGGCCGGGTGCGGGGGAGTGGGGCGGCCCTCGCAGGCTCCGCACGGGCTCGATCTGTGAGCGATGGTGGTTCTGGGCATCCTTTCTGACCACCTGTGACCACCACGATGCTGAGAACGCTGGCGGCTCACAGTTGCGGCGGTGCGGCGGTCTTTACGGGACGGTTGGACGGCGTTCACCCGCGTCGCCGGTCAAACGGGCGAGAATGGAGGGTGATGGCTGAGTTCCTCATCATCACCGGCATGTCGGGCGCCGGTCGGAGCCAGGCGGGCGCCACGTTCGAGGACCTGGGCTGGTTTGTGATCGACAACATGCCCACCCCGCTGATCACCAAGGTGGCCGAGCTCATGACCGCCCCCGACGCCCCGAGCGAGAACGAGCGGGTGGCCCTGGTCGTGGGCCGGCGAGCCGGCCAGCTCAACGAGCTGACCGGGGCCATCGCCGAGCTACGGGCGACCACCGAAGACCGGGTCAAGCTGCTGTTCCTGGAGGCGTCGGACGAGGTCCTGGTGCGGCGCTTCGAGGGCACCCGCCGGCGCCACCCGCTCGGGGCGGCGGAGGGGGTGGCGGAGAGCATCGCCCTGGAGCGGGAGTTGCTGCAGCCGATCCGGGAGTCGGCCGACGTGATCATCGACACCACCGAGCTCAACGTGCACCAGTTGCGCCGCCGGCTGGTCGAGACGTTCAGCCCGACGGCGGAGACCATGCAGATCCAGGTCATGTCGTTCGGCTTCAAGCACGGCGTGCCCCTCGACACCGACACGGTGTTCGACTGCCGCTTCCTCCCGAATCCCCACTGGGTGGACGAGCTGCGGCCGCTGACCGGATTGGACGAGCCGGTGCGGCGGTTCGTGCTCGACCAGCCGGCCACCAACGAGTTCATCAACCGGGTCGATCATCTGCTGGCCCTGGTCCTGCCGGCGTACGTGAAGGAAGGCAAGTCCTACCTGACGATCGCCGTCGGCTGCACGGGGGGGCGCCACCGGTCGGTCGTGCTGGCCGAGGAGCTGGTGCAGCGCATCGCCCGCTACGGGTTCGCCCCGCTGATCCACCATCGCGACATCGACCGGTAAGTCGCCGCCACGACGCCCTGGGCAGGGGGTGTCACCCGCTCGGGGGACGCCTGGGGGTATTCCGGGCCGAAAAGGCCACCTGAAGTGGCGCCGCTCGGTAACGATGCGCTGATATAGCAGCGTTCGCGAGCTACGGGAGGGCGGCATGCCTGTTCGGGTTGGTATCAATGGGTTCGGGCGGATCGGACGCAACTATCTCCGCGCTGCGCTGAGGTCGGGTGCCGACGTCGAGGTGGTCGGCGTCAACGACCTGATCCCGCCGGCGACCAACGCCCACCTCCTCCGCTACGACTCGACCCACGGCCGCCTCGGGCTGCCGGTGACGTCGGACTCCGATTCCATCACCGTCGACGGCAAGATGATCAAGGTCTTCGCCGAGCGGGACCCGAAGGCCCTTCCGTGGGGCGACCTGGGCGTCGACGTCGTCGTCGAATCGACGGGCATCTTCACCGACGGGCAGAAGGCGGCGGCCCACATCGAGGGGGGCGCCCCCCGTGTCGTAATATCGGCGCCCGCCACCAACGTCGACGGCACCTTCGTGGTGGGCGTCAACGACCAGACCTTCGACCCGGCGAAACACAAGATCGTGTCCAATGCCTCGTGCACGACGAACTGCTTCGTGCCCATGATCAAGGTCCTCGACGACGCCTTCGGGGTCGAAAAGGGCATTATGACCACGGTCCACGCCTACACCAACGACCAAAACCTCCAGGACCTGGCGCACAAGGACCTGCGGCGGGCCCGGGCGGCGGCGGTCAACATCGTCCCCTCCGCCACCGGGGCGGCCCGAGCGACGAGCCTGGTGCTGGAAAGCATGAAGGGGCGCCTCGACGGCACCTCTCTCCGGGTTCCGGTGCAGGACGGTTCCATCACCGACTTCACCGGCATCCTGGCCCGGGAAGTCAGCGCCGAGGAGATCAACGAGGCGTTCCGCGCCGCCAGCGAGAGCGGCCCGCTGTCGGGTGGGCGTCTCGACTACACCGAGGACCCCATCGTCTCGTCCGACATCGTCGGCTCGTCGGCGTCGTGCACCTTCGACTCGCTGATGACCATGGTCATGGGATCATTGGTCAAGGTGTTCGGCTGGTACGACAACGAGTGGGGCTACTCCAATCGGCTGGTCGAGCTGTCGGCCATCGTTGGCGCCGCCAACGCCTCGGCGTAGCCACGCCTCCCTCCTACGCCGCCGACGCCCAAGCGCCCGTCGCGTAACCACCCGATACCTCGTGCAACTACCGCTACTGGAGGACCTGCCCTCCCCGCAGGGTAAGTCCGTTCTCCTCCGAGTCGACTTCAACGTCCCCCTCACCGACGGGCACATCGACGACGACCTCAGGATCCGCGCCGCCCTTCCGACCATCGAGTGGCTGCTGGCCCACGGCGCCAAGATCACGGCCTGTTCCCACCTGGGGCGTCCCAAGGGCAAGCCGGACCCCCAGTACTCCATGGACCCGATCCGGGCCCGGCTGAACGAGCTGGCCCCCGGCGTCGAGCTCATGGAGAACCTCCGATATGACGCCGGCGAGGAGGGCAACGACCCGGCGTTCGTCGACCGGCTCTGCGAGGGCCAGGACCTGTACGTGAACGACGCCTTCGGCGCCGCCCACCGCGCCCACGCCTCGGTCGTCGGGCCGCCGACCCGGCTGCCGTGCGCCGCCGGCCGCGTCCTGGCCCGGGAGGTGGAGGTGCTGGACGGGTTGCTGGACCAGCCGGCGCACCCGTTCGTCGCCATCCTCGGAGGCTCCAAGGTCAGCGACAAGCTGGGAGTCATGGCGACCCTGCTGGACCGGGTCGACGCCCTCATTGTCGGCGGCGGCATGTGCTTCACGTTCCTGGCGGCCCAGGGCCACTCCGTCGGCGGGTCGCTGCTCCAACAGGACTACGTCAAGACCTGCGCCGACCTGCTGGCGGAACACGGCGATCGCATCGCCATCCCGAGCGACATCATCGCCCTTTCGCCGGGTGGCGCCTTCGGCGGCGGCAAGGAACCGACGGGCGAGGTTCGCGGCTTCGGTACCGACCTCCCGGAAGGCTGGATCGGCCTGGACATCGGCCCGGGGAGCGCGGCCGCCTTCGCCGATCAGATCGCCGGGGCGCGCACCATCTTGTGGAACGGGCCCATGGGCGTGTTCGAGGATCCCCGTTTCTCCGCCGGCACCGGGGCGGTGGCCGAGGCGGTGGCCGACTGCGCCGGCTTCACGGTCGTCGGGGGGGGCGACAGTGCCAGCGCGGTCGCCCAGTTCGGGCTGGCCGACGAGATCGACTTCATCTCCACCGGCGGCGGCGCCTCGTTGGAGTTCATCGAACTGGGTGACCTCCCCGGGCTCAAGGCCCTGCGGGAAGGAAAGCGTGGCTGAGCGCAAACCGTTGATCAGCGGCAACTGGAAGATGCACCACACCCACCTTGATGCCATCGCCATGGTGCAGAAGCTCTCCTACCTGCTGAC
>DATARN010000076.1:0-13283 GCA_036264135.1 Acidimicrobiales bacterium | reverse complement strand
GGAGAGAGGCGGCGGGAAACGGTCCGGGCGACCCCGGCGGCCATGCCCGCGGCCAGGCCGACCGCCGATCCGGCCACGCCGGCAGCCGAGGCCAGGAGCGAGCCGGTGGGCTCGGTCAGCCGGGCGGCCAACCCCCGGCTGTCGGGCTCGCCGACCACGACGAAATGGTCTTCCACCTGGCCGTCGGCGCCGCCGCATCGAGCCGCCTCGATGGTGACGCCGTGGTCGGCGAACCAGCGGCAGATGGCCCACAGCAGGCCGACCTGGTCTGGGGCGGTCACGGTGACGACGGAGCGGCCCGTTCCCGACGGTGACGACGTGACGGTCGCCCGGCCGAGCGGGGTGAAGGCCACCGCCGGCGGCGCCTCCTGGCTCAGTTGGCGCAGCCGCAGCCCGAGTTGGTGCCAGCGGCGCTCGCTGAGCGGGCCGTCGACGACGGTGAGGGCGTGGACCGCCAGGCTCGAACCGGCCCAGCTCATGGCCGAGGCCGACCCCACCGAGAGGCCGTCGGCGGCCAACAGGCCGGCGGTGTCGGCCAGGAGGCCGGGGCGGTCGTGGGCGACCACCGTCAAGCGGGTGGCTCCGCCACCGAGCGGGTGGGCGGCGGCCCGCACCTCCGCCGCCCTGACCGGCGGGTGGCACAGCACCACGTCGCCGGCGAGGAGGGGGGCCGAGGCACTCATGAGCCACAGGGTCGAGGCGCGGTCGAGGGACTCGTCGATGAGCGACCGCGGAACGGTCGTGTCGAGCAGCAGGCTCTTCACCTCGCTGACACTGGCCACGACTCCCACCGTACGGCTGCCGCGCGACCCGGGAATGAACGACGCGTTACGGCACCAAGAAAGGGAACGAGGCGAGGCAGGTTCACAGCGGGCTCACAGGTTCACCTCAGAGCTTTGCCAGCGCTATGCGGTTAACTGGGACCGAGGCATTGGCGCCTGTCGAGGAGTCCCGGCAAATGAGCGAGTACGACGAAGAGCAGCCACCGCCGGGGCCGCCCCGCCGTGCCGGCGGCGACTACACCGCACCGAACCCGTGGGCCGCCCCCCGCTACGAGCCGCCGGCGTACCAACCGCCCACCTACGACCCTCCGGCCTACCAGGCGCCGGCGTGGTCGGCCCCTGAGTACGGGCAGCCCCCCTCCGGGCCGAGCGATGCGGCAACCGAGCCTCAGGGATTCGCCTACCCCTACCAGCCGGCGACCGCACCGACCGGCCGACCGAACTACGGCGACCCCGCCTACCGGGCCCCCACCTACGAGGCGCCGGGATACCGCGGTGGCGCCCCAGGCAGCGGCGACACCCAGGCGTACGGCTACGGGGACCCCTACGGCTACCGGACTCCCACCTACCCCGGCCAGGGCGGCGGCGGCTGGCAACCACCGCCGCCGTACGGGCCCTGGTCTTCCCCACCGGCCTGGTCCCCCCCGCCGCCGCCGGCGCCGAAGCAGACCAACCCGCTGGCCATCATCGGCATCGCCATCCTCATCGCCGCCCTCATCGGGCTGGCCATCGGCGGCCAACTCGTCCACCGCAACCCGTCGACGGCGTCGCGATTCCCGTTCTCCATCCCCTTCTCGCCGACCACCACGCCGAACGCGCCGGCGACGGGCGGGAGCAATACGACGCTGCCGGCCACCCAGGCCAACGCCATCGCCGCCGCCGTCGACCCTTGCGTGGTGGACATCAACACCAAGCTCGGCTACCAGCGAGCGGCCGCCGCCGGGACCGGCATGGTGCTCACCGCCGACGGGGAGGTGCTCACCAACAACCACGTGATCGCCGGCTCGACCTCCGTCACCGGCACGGTGATCGGCGGCAGGACCTACACCGCCAAGGTCCTCGGTACCGACCCGACCGAGGACGTCGCCCTGATCAAGCTGGACAACGCCAGCGCGCTGACCCCCTGCAAGTTCGGGGACCCCTCCAAGCTGACGGCGGGCCAACCCATCGTGGCGGTGGGCAACGCCGGCGGGGTGGGCGGCACCCCGAGCGTGGTGACCGGCTCGGTCGTGGCCCTCGACCAATCGGTGACGGCCAGCGACGTCGGCGGCGGTAACGCCGAGACGCTGTACGGGTTGATCGAGATCAACGCCCCGTTGCAGCAGGGGGACTCCGGCGGCCCGCTGGTCAACACCTCGAGCCAGGTCGTTGGTATGGACACGGCGGCGTCGGCGTCCAACCAGGTGGAGTCCCAGTCCAGCGTGGGCTTCGCCATTCCGATCACCAAGGCCGTCTCGATCGCCCAGCAGATCGCCGCCGGCCACGCCGGGGGCAACATCCAGATCGGCCTGCCCGGCTTCCTCGGGGTGAGCGTGGCCACCGACAACGCGGGCGTCAGCGGCGCCCCCCTCTCGGGCGTCATCGCCGGCGGTCCGGCGGAGAAGGCGGGGCTGGCGGCCGGCGACGTGATCACCTCGATCAACGGCCAGCCGATCACGTCGCCCAAGGCCCTGACCGCCAGCCTGCAGCAGAAGCACGGCGGCGACAAGGTGACCGTCGGCTACGTCGATGCCAACGGCAAGAGCCATACCACCACCATCACCCTGACGACCGGCCCGGCCGCCTGACCCTCGCATTTCGCGCCCGGGCCACCGGCCCCGGTTCGAGCCCGGGCCACCAGCTCCAGGGCGGCGGGGCCCCGGCGCCGGCGCTGACGAAAACGGTTGCGGCGGCAAGGAAGCCGAGGGGGCCTAATTCGGCCCTAAATGGTGCCTAAGATCTCCGCAGAACCCGGCAAAGCGGATATTTCCCCCTCAACCTGGCGGGCGAGAGGTCGATAACACCGGAGGACATAGGACCGGCCGCACGGTCGGGTGAGCAACTCGGCAGGTGGCTCATTCCGTGTCAGTTCACTCGATCGGAAGGGGCTCGACCTCCAATGAACATGCTTGCCCGCGACCTGGTAATCGGCGTTTCCCCCTTCGAAGAGCCCAACGCCCGGCTGGCGGTCGCCATCGAGCGGGCTGGAGGCCTCGGGGTCCTGAGCCTGGGCCGGGACGCCGGCACTGCACGCCGGGCCCTGGCCGATGCCGCCCGGTGGTCGAGGGGTCGGCCCTTCGGGGTCCGCGTCCCCGCCGGCTGCCCGCTGACCGCCGACGACCTCCCCGCCGAGGTGGACACCGTCGTCCTCGGCGCCGGCGCCGGCTGGACGGTGGGCGACGCCGCCGCCGGCGGACGCCGGGTCCTCGTCGAGGTGACCAGTCGGGCCGAGGCGCGGGCTGCCGCCGCGGCGGGCGCGGCGGGCCTCATCGCCAAGGGCTCGGAGGCCGGCGGCCCCGTCGGCGACACCACCGCCTTCGTCCTGCTGCAGCACCTCCTCGCCGACGCCCTGGCGCGGCCCATCTGGTGCGCCGGCGGCATCGGGTTGCACACCGCCGCCGCCGCCGTCGCCGGCGGGGCGGCGGGCGTCGTTTTGGACGCCCAGCTGGCCCTCGTCCGGGAGTCGGCGGAGCACCTGCCGGCGGAGGTCGCCGCCGCCATCTCGGCCATGGACGGCAGCGAAACCACCATCGTGGCCGGCCACCGGGTCTTCACCCGCCCCGACCTGCCGGTGGCCCGCCTCGGCGGCGACGAGGTGGGGACATCCGTCGAGGGCTTCCCGGGCGGGCCGACCACCGGGGCGGCGCCCGCGGCGGCGACACGCGACGAGGTGGCCGGCCGCCTCGGCGCCCGCGACCTGCGACGCCAGTTCCTGCCCATCGGGCAGGACGGCGCCTTCGCCCGGCCGCTGGCGGAGCGCTACGTCACCGCCGGCGCCGTGGTCGGCGCCGTCCGCCAGTCGATCGTCGATCATCTCACCACCGCCCACGCCCAGGCCCCGCTGGCCGCCGGCTCCCCCCTCGCCGCCGCCCGCGGCCTGGCCGTCCCGGTGGCCCAGGGCCCCATGACCCGGGTCAGCGACCGGGCGGCCTTCGCCCTGGCCGTCGCCGAGGCCGGCGGCCTGCCGTTCCTGGCCCTCGCCCTGATGGGTGGCGACGAGGTCCGCACGCTGCTCGAAGAGACGGCGCAGCTGCTGGCCGGCCGGCCCTGGGGCGTCGGCATCTTGGGGTTCGTCCCGGCGGCGCTCCGGGAGCAGCAGCTGGAGGTCATCCAAGAGGTTCGGCCGCCGTGCGCCCTCATCGCCGGTGGCCGCCCGTCACAGGCGGCGCCCTTAGAGGCGGCGGGGATCGACACCTTCCTGCACGTTCCCTCCCCCGGGCTGCTCGACCGCTTCCTTCGCGACGGGGCCCGCAAGTTCGTGTTCGAGGGCCGCGAGTGCGGCGGTCACGTCGGCCCCCGGTCGAGCTTCGCCCTGTGGGAGGCGCAGGTTGAATGCCTGCTGGCGTACGGCGAGGGCGGCGGCGACCTCGGCGACGTGCACGTCCTCTTCGCCGGCGGCATCCACGACGAGCGCTCGGCCGCCATGGTCGCCGCCCTGGCGGCGCCCCTCTCCGCCGGGGGTGCCGGCGTCGGCGTGCTCATGGGCACCGCCTACCTGTTCACCACCGAGGCGGTCGCCAGTGGGGCCATCGTGGCCGGATTCCAGGAGGCGGCAATCGGCTGCGACACCACCGTCCTCTTGGAGACCTCGCCGGGCCACGCCACCCGCTGCGTCGACACCGACTACGTGCAGGCCTTCCGGGAGACCAAGCGGGGACTGGAGGCGGCGGGGAAGGGGGCCCAGGAGGTGTGGGCGGAACTGGAGCAGCTCAACCTGGGCCGCCTGCGCCTGGCCAGCAAGGGCGTCCGCCGGGACCCGGGCGCCGGGCTGGTCGAGGTGGGCGACGACGAGCAGCGCCGCGAGGGGATGGTCATGATCGGCGAGGTGGCCACCCTGCGGTCGGCCACGACGACCGTCGCCGACCTGCACGCCCAGGTGACCGCCGGCGCCACCGCCTTCCTGTCGGCCCGGGCGGACGATCTACTCGCCGACGCCGGCGACACCGCCGACGCGGAGGTCGCGGCGCCCCTCGACATCGCCATCGTCGGCATGGCCTGCGTGTTCCCCCAGGCGGGCGACACCGACCGCTACTGGGCCAATGTGGTGGCCGGCATAGATGCCGTCACCGAGGTCCCGGCCGAACGCTGGGACGCCGCCACCTACTACGACCCGGCGGCCGTCACGACCGGCGCGGGCGCCAAGACCCCCTCCAAGTGGGGCGGGTTCCTGCCCGACATCCCCTTCGACGCCCTGTCCTACGGCGTGCCGCCGGCGTCGCTGACGTCCATCGACCCGTCCCAGCTCCTCGCCCTGGAGGTGGCGGCCCGGGCGCTGGCCGACGCCGGCTACGCCTCCCGACCCTTCAACCGGGACCGCACCTCGGTGGTCTTCGGGGCCGAGGCGGGCACCGACCTGGGCGGGGCCTACGGGTTCCGGGCCCTCCACCAGTCCTACGTCGGCCCCCTCCCGGCCGAGCTCGACGCCCACCTCCCGTCGCTCGATGAGGACTCCTTCCCCGGCGTCCTGTCCAACGTCATCGCCGGCCGCATCGCCAACCGCCTCGACCTGGGCGGTAGCAACTACACCGTCGACGCCGCCTGCGCCTCCTCGCTGGCCGCCCTCGACGTGGCCTGCAAGGAGCTGCGGACCGGCACCAGCGACATGGTGCTGTGCGGCGGCGCAGACGTCCACAACGGCCTGCAGGACTACCTGCTCTTCGCCTCGGTCCACGCCCTGTCCCCCACCGGCCGCTGCCGCACCTTCGACGCCCAGGCCGACGGCATCGCCCTCGGCGAGGGCGCCGCCTGCCTGGTGCTCAAGCGGCTGGCCGACGCCGAGCGCGACGGCGACCACGTCTACGCCGTCGTGAAGGCCATCGCCGGCTCCAGCGACGGGCGCAGCCTGGGCCTCACCGCCCCCCGCCCCGAGGGGCAGCGGCGGGCACTGGAGCGGGCCTACCGCATGGCCGGCATATCCCCCGCCCAGGTCGGCCTGATGGAAGCCCACGGCACGGGAACGGTCGTGGGCGATCGCACCGAGCTGGCCACCTTGACCGAACTGTTCGCCGAGTCGGGGGCGGCCCCGGCCAGCTGCGCCCTGGGCTCGGTCAAGTCCCTGATCGGGCACACCAAGTGCGCCGCCGGCCTGGCGGGCATCATCAAGGTCGCCCGGGCACTGGAGAGCGGCGTCCGCCCCCCGACCGGCCAGCTCACCAGCCCGAACGGCTACTGGGACCGCGCCGCCAGCCCCTTCTTCTTCGACACCACGGCCAAGCCGTGGGCCGCCCCCGCGGGCGATCGTTTCGCCGGCGTGAGCGCCTTCGGCTTCGGCGGCACCAACTTCCACGCCGTCCTCAGCGCCTACGACGGCGGGCCGGAGCCCGACCAGGGCCTGGCCGAGTGGCCGGCGGAACTGTTCGTCTTCCGCGGCGCCGACCGGGACGCGGCGGTCGACCAGGTCCGCCACCTGGAGGATCTGCTGACCGCCAACGACGGCGCCGGCAGGCCGTGGAAGCTCCGCGACCTGGCCTGGACCGCCTGGAACAACGGCCGGGGCCCCGTCCAACTCGCCCTGGTCGCCACCGATCTGGATGACCTGGCCGCCAAGCTGCACGCCCCCACCGGCTCCGGCGTCTTCCCGGCCGGAGAGGGCGCCGGTGGCGACGTGGCCTTCCTCTTCCCCGGCCAGGGCAGCCAGGCCCCGGGAATGCTGGCCGACCTCTTCGTCGCCTTCCCCCCGCTGCGCCAGTTCCTCGACGGCCACGATTCCCTGGCCGCCACCATGTTCCCGGCCGCCGCCTTCAGCCGCGCCGAGGCCGACCGCCAGCGGGCCGCCGTCACCGACACCCGGGTGGCCCAACCGGCCCTCGGTGTGGCCGGCCTGGCCATCCATTCGCTGCTGGAGACCGTGGGGGTCCGCCCGGCCATGGCCGGCGGCCACAGCTACGGCGAGCTCGTCGCCCTGGCCGCGGCCGGCGCCATCGCCGCCGAGGACCTAGTGCCCATCAGTGCCGCCCGGGCCGACGCCATCCTCGCCGCCGCCGGCGCCGACCCCGGCGCCATGGCGGCCGTGGCCTCACCGGCCGCCGTCGTCGCCGGTGTGATCGGCGACGACGTGGTGATCGCCAACCACAACGCCCCCAACCAGGTCGTGATCTCCGGACCCACCACCGCCATCGACACGGCCGTCGCCGACCTGGCCGCCGCCGGGCTGGCCGCCAAGCGGATCCCCGTGGCCTGCGCCTTCCACTCGCCGCTGGTCGCCGCGGGGGCCCCGATCTTCGCCGCCTCGCTTGGCGGCGTGCGGGCCCCCGCCTTCCCGGTGTGGTCCAACACCACCGCCGCCCCCTACCCGAACGACCCCGCCCAGGTGCGGGCCGTCCTCGCCGGCCAGCTGGCGGCGCCGGTTCGCTTCGTGGACCAGGTCGAGGCCATGTACGCCGCCGGCGCCCGGGTCTTCGTCGAGGCCGGTCCCGGCCGGGTCCTCACCGGCCTGGTCGGCAAGATCCTCGGCGCCCGCCCGCACGTGGCGGTGGCCTGCGACGTGGCGGGCGAAGCCGGGCTGCCCCGCTTCCTCCTCGCCCTGGCCGAGCTGGCCGCCGCCGGCGTCGCGGTCGACGCCGAGCCGCTCTGGCGGGGCCGGGGGGCCCGCACCGTCACCGTCGCCACCACCCCCCGCCGCCCCGGATGGATCCTGAACGGCCACCTGGTGCGCACCGCCGACGGCGCCCCGCTCGCCGGTGGGCTGCAGCCCATGACCACCGTCCCCCGGCCGGCCGCCGCCGCCCCGGCCGCCGGCCAGCGCGACACCGCTGTCCTCGAGTTCCTGCGCAGCACGCGGGAGCTGGTGGCGGCACAGCGCGACGTGCTGCTCGGCTATCTGGGAAGCGGCGGGGAAAATGGGGCCGTCCTGCGCGCCGGTCGTGAGCCGATCACCGCCGTCGCGGTCCGCTCCGAGGTCGTCGCCACTCCCGCCGTCAGCACACCGCCGCCGGCGGCGCCGTCGGGCCCGCTGACCCGGGAGCAGATCCTGGTCGCGGTCATGGCCATCGTCAGCCAGCGGACCGGCTATCCGAGCGACATGCTGGAGCCCGACCTCGATCTCGAGGCCGACCTCAGCATCGACTCCATCAAGCGCACCGAGATCCTGGGCGAGCTGGCGGAACGGGTCGGGCTGGCCGGGGCCGACGGCGCCACCATCGACGAGTCCACCGTCGAGGAGCTGGCCCGCCTCAAGACCCTCAACGGCATCGCCGACTGGATCGTGGCCCACACCGCGGCCCCGGAAACCCCCGCCGCCGCCGGGGCGGCGGCCGAGAGTCCGGTCGGCCCGGCCACCACGCCGGCGCCGGCGTCGCCGGCGCCGACCCGACAGCTCGTCGAGCCGGCCCCGCTGCCCGACCCCGACGGCGACCCCGCGGTGGTGGCGGGCCGCCGCTATGTCATCGTCGACGGCGGGCTGGGCATCGGCCTGGAACTGGCCGAACTTTTGGAGCAGCGGGGCGCCGAGACCGTCATCCTCGACCCTGACGCCGGCGCGCTCAGCCTGGCCGGCGCCCACGCCGTGGTGCACCTGGCGGCCATCGACCCCGACCAGCCGCCCGTGCTCCCCGGTGCCTTCGCCATCCTCCGGGAGGCCACGGAGCAGGGCGTGGCCCGCCTGCTCGTCGCCACCGGCGCCGGCAGCTCCGACGGCGGCCTCGGCCTCGCCGGCCTGGTGCGCACCATCCGGGCCGAGTACCCCGGGGTGATCAGCCAGGTCGTCGACGTCGACCCGAAGCAACGGGCCGGCGCCGTCGCCGCCGCCCTGCTCGCCGAGCTGACCGCCACCGCTCCGCCGGCCACGGTGGTGTACACCGCCGCCGGTCGCAGCACCTGTCGGGTCGTCACGGCCGAGCTGGGCCGCGCCCGGGGCGCGGCCGCCGACGACATCGCGGCTGGGGCGGCGGGGCTGGGGCTCGGCCCCGACTCGGTCGTCCTGCTCACCGGTGGCGCCCGGGGCATCACCTCCAAGGTGGCGGTGGCCCTCCGCCAGGCCACCGGGTGCCGCATCGAGCTGATGGGCCGGACCCCGGCGCCCGCCGAGGAGGATCCGGCCACCGCCGACGCCGTCGACGGCCCCGCCATCCGCCAGGCGCTGATCGCCGCTGGCACGCGGGTCCCGAGCCAGATCGAGGTGGCCACCGCCCGCATCCTGGCCAGCCGGGAGATGGGCGCCACCCTCCGCCAGCTGGGCGACGGGGCCCGCTACCACGCGGTCGACGTCCGCGACGGCGCCGCCGTGCGGTCGGTCGTCGCCGACGTCTACGCCCGCCACGGGCGCCTCGACGGGGTCATCCACGGCGCCGGCGTCCTCGAGGACAAGCGCATGAGCGACAAGAGCGTCGAGTCCTTCGAGCGGGTCTTCCGCACCAAGGTCGACGGGGCCCGCAACCTGGTCTCGGCGCTGCGCCCCGACCTCGGCTTCCTGGTGCTGTTCGCCAGCGTGGCCGGCGTGTTCGGCAACCGCGGCCAGGCGGACTACGCCGCCGCCAACGACGCCCTCGACAGCCTGGCCGCTGACTGGACCCGGCGCTTCGACGGCCGGGTGGTCTCGGTCGACTGGGGGCCCTGGGCGGGCGCCGGCATGGTCTCCCCCGAGCTCGAGCGGGAATACGCCCGCCGCGGCATCGGCCTCATCAGCGTGGACGAGGGCGTCGCCTGCCTGCTGCGGGAGCTGGCCTGGGGACCCCGCGATGTCAGCCAGGTGGTCTACCTGAGCAACCCGGCGGCCGGCCAGTGACCGCCGTCGCCATCGTGGGGATGGCCGCCCTCTTCCCGGGCGCCCCCGACCTGGCCTCGTACTGGCGCAACATCGTCGCCGGCACCGACGCCATCACTGACGTGCCGGCCACCCGCTGGGATGCGTCCTACTACGACCCCGATTCGTGGGCCCAGCCGGCGAGCGACAAGTTCTACTGCCGCCGGGGCGGGTTCATCGACGACATCGCCACCTTCGACGCCGCCGCCTTCGGGATCATGCCGATGGCCGTCGACAGCACCGAACCCGACCAGCTGCTCGCCCTCAAGGTGGCGGCGGCCGCCATCACCGACGCCGGCGGGGACGCCGCCCTCGGCGACCGCAGCCGGGTCGGGGTCATCCTCGGCCGGGGCGGCTACCTGACCGCCGGCGTGGCCCGCCTCGACCAGCGAATCCGGGCCAGCCAGCAGCTGGTGGCCAGCCTGCGCCAACTCGTCCCCGACATGAGCGAGACCCAGCTGGAGGCGGTGCGCCGCGACTTCCAGCAGCGGCTCGGCCCCGAGCGGCCCGAGGCGAGCATCGGCCTGGTCCCGAACCTGGCGGCCTCCCGAATCGCCAACCGCCTCGACCTCCAGGGCCCCGCCTACACCGTCGACGGGGCCTGCGCCTCCTCCCTGCTGGCCGTTGACCAGGCGGTGGCCGAGCTGGCCGCCGGCCGCTGCGACACGGTCATCGCCGGCGGCGTCCACGTGTGCGACGACCTGCCGCTGTGGAGCGTCTTCTCCCAACTACGCGCCCTTAGCCCCAGCCAGCAGATCCGGCCGTTCGACCGCCGGGCCGACGGCCTGCTGATCGGCGAGGGCACGGGCATGGTGGTCCTGCGCCGCCTGGTCGACGCCGAACGAGGTGGCGACCGGATCTACGCCGTCATCCGCGGCACCGGGGTGGCCAGCGACGGCCGGGACTCGAGCCTCATGCGCCCCCGGGTGGAGGGCCAGATGCTGGCCCTGCAGCGGGCGTGGGCGGCGGCGGGCATCGATCCCTCCTCACCCGACGCCGTCGGCCTGATCGAGGCCCACGGCACGGCCACCACCGTCGGCGACGAGACCGAGCTGACGACCCTGCAGCGCACCTTCGGTACCGACGGGCCGCCCATCGGCCTCGGCACCGTCAAGTCCATGATTGGCCACGCCATGCCGGCCGCCGGCATCGCCGGCCTGATCAAGGCCGCCCTCGCCGTGCACCACCGGGTCCTGCCGCCCACGCTGCACTGCGACGACCCTCACCCCGCCCTGGCGGCTAGCCGCCTGGCCCTGGTGACGTCGGCCGGCGAGTGGGATCAACCCACCCGGCGGGCGGCCGTGAACGCCTTCGGATTCGGGGGCATCAACGCCCACGTCATCCTGGAGGAAGCCCCCAACGCCGCCCGGGCGGCGGCGTTCGTCGCCCCCCGGCCGGCCGGGGTGTCGCAGCGGATCCTGCTGCTCGCCGGGACCTCGGGCGACGACCTCGTCCGCCAGCTGGACGACCCGGCGCGGGTGGCGGGCGACGACATCCGGTCCGTCCCCGCCGGCGGGCCGTGGCGGCTGGCCATCGTCGACCCCAACCCCACCCGGCTGGAACTGGCCCGCAAGGTCGCGGCGCGCGGCCGCCCCTGGCGGGGGCGCAACGACGTGTGGTTCACCGCCACGCCGCTCCTCACCGACCCGGCGGCCCAGGTCGCCTTCCTCTTCCCCGGCGTCGAGCAGACCTTCGACCCCCGGGTGGAGGGCGTGGCCGCTCATGTCGGCCTGCCCGAGGCCCGCGTCGCAGGTACCGACACGCTGGGGCGCCACAGCCTGGCCACCGTCGCGGTCGGCCGGCTGCTGGACGCGGCGCTGCGCCGCCTCGGCATCGAGCCCGACGTGGTGGCGGGCCACAGCATCGGCGAGTGGAACGCCATGATCGCCGCCGGCATGCACGACGCCGGCGCCATCGACGCCATCATGGCGTCGTTCGACACCGACAGCATCGACGTGCCGGGCCTGGTGTTCGCCGCCCTCGGCTGCGGCGCCGAGATGGCCGAGGCCGCCATCGTGGGCCTCGACAACGTGGTGGTGTCCCATGACAACTGCCCGCACCAGTCGATCATCTGCGGCGACGAGTCCAGCGTCGCCGTGGCCTGCGAGCGGCTACGGGCGGAGAGCGTGATGAGCCAGGTCCTGGCCTTCCGCTCCGGCTTTCACTCCCCGATGGTGGCGCCCTACCTGGCGCCGGTCGGCTCGCTGCTGGACGGCCTGGAGTTGCGGGCCCCGGCCACGCCGATCTGGTCGGCGACGACCGCCGCCCCCTACCCCTCCGCCGCCGACGCGGTGCGGGACCTCACCATCCGCCACCTGCTGGAACCGGTGCGCTTCGGGCCCATGGTCGAGCGCCTCTACGACGCCGGCGTCCGGGCCTTCATCCAGGTCGGCAGCGGCAGCCTGACCGGCTTCGTCGACGACACCCTCCGCGACCGCGACCAGCTGGTGATCAGCGCCTCCTCGCCCAAACAGGGCGGACTCGACCAGCTGCTCCGCGTCGCCGCCGCCCTGTGGGTCGAGGGCCGGGCCCCCAAGCTGGACCGGCTGGCCCCGGCCAACACCGTGAAGCTGCGGTTGGGCACGCCGCTCGTCCAACTGGACGACGGTGGGGAGCGGAACCGGTTCCGGGTCCCGGTGGCGGCATCGGCCCGGCCCGCCGAAAGCCCGGTGTGGGACGAATTCGACGCCGTGCTGGCCGACGCCACCGCCGCCGCCGAGTCGGTCCTGCGGTCCTGGAACGCCCACCCGGCGCCGCCCACCCGGGCCACCACGACCCGGGTGGTGTCGGTCGAGACCATGCCCTACCTGAGGGACCATTGCTTCTACCGCCAGGCCGAGGGATGGGCGCAGTTCGGGGACCGCTTCCCGGTCGTGCCCATGACGACGATGCTGGAGATGATGATGGACGCCGCCCGGCCCTTGGCCGGCGGACGGGCCATCGTGGGCCTGACCAAGGTCCGGGCGCTGCGCTGGCTGGCGCCGGTCGAGCCCGTCACCCTCACCGTCACCGCCGCGGTCGACGGCGACGGCCACGTCGACGTGGAGCTGGAGGGCTACGCCCGAGGCAAGGTGATGGTCGCCGACCGGTACGAACCGGCGCCCGCCGCCCGCCGCCAGGCCCTGACCGACGAGGGCCCCTCGCCGGTGGCCGCCGAGCGGGTGTACGAGGACCGGTGGCTGTTCCACGGGCCGGAGTTCCAGGGCGTGACCGCCCTCACCGGCCACGCCGCCGACGGCATCCGCGGCCAGCTGGTGAGCCTGGCCGCCCCCGGCGGGCTACTGGACAACGCCGGCCAGTTGCTCGGCCTGTGGATGCAGGTGACAATGGCGCACGACGCCCTCGGGTTCCCGGCGGCCATCGAGACGATGGAGTTCTTCGGCCCGCAGCCGGCGCCGGGAACGACGCTCGGCTGCACCGTGTGGGTGCGCTCGGTCACCGACACCCTGGTCACCGCCGACCTCGAGGTGTGCCATCCCGACGGCACGGTGTGGGCCCGGATCACCGGCTGGACGGACCGCCGGTTCCGCACCGACGCCACCATCTTCCCGTTGCTGCGCTGG
>DATARN010000048.1:0-4681 GCA_036264135.1 Acidimicrobiales bacterium | reverse complement strand
GCGGCGCGATCGAGCATGGCTGCGAAGCGGTCCTCGTCTCCGAGGAGCGCCACCGCGAAGCGGTCCGCCTGGCGCTCCTGCGCCCGGTCGTAGGCCGCCAGGGCCATTCTGGCCGGCAAGACAAGCAGCGGTGTCAAGAGGAGAAGAAGGGGATAGGAGCGCGGGTCCCCGAGGCGGGCAATGCCGGCCCAGGCGAGCAACGGGCGGTAGGCCAGCACGGCGGCCGCCCCCGCCAGCGTGGCCAACTGTACGAAGAGCGTGACGACGAGGCGGCGAGCGGTGTGGCGGAGCCGGCAGTGGCCGATCTCGTGGGCCACGACCTGTTCCACCAGGTCGGCGGGCCAGGCGGCGACTCCGCTTTCCAGAATGACATGGCGCGTCGGGCCCAACCCGACCACAAAAGCATTGCAACGAGGCCCTCGACCACGGCCCCGATCAGCGACAAGCGTGCCGCCGGGCAGGGAAACGCCGGCCCGGCCGGCGACCATGTCAACCTGTTCGGCCAGTACTGCCGGCGCCGGCGAGAGGGCGCCGGTCTGAAGCCGCACGATAAGGGGCATGGCGACCTGGGCGGCGGCGGTGACGACGGCGAAGAGCAGCCAGGCCCAGAGCCACCAGGCGCCGCCTGCTCGGAGTAAGGCGTACAAGGGAACGGTGAGCGCGGCGCCGACGACGACCGTGGCTCCGAGCTGCTTGATCTGTCCGGCCAACCATGTCGGGACCGGCTCGTCTTGGGCGGCGAAGGTGAACGGTGCCTGAACCATGACCCGGGCACCGTTCACCATCGCCATGACCCCAACCAGGGGAACGATCCAGCCGCGTACCCCGGTGACCCGGAGCAGCTGCGCCGGCAGCCGAAGCTGGAGGGACGCCAGCACCGCCAACCCGGCCGCGACCGAGGCCGCGGCGCGGGCATAAGGCGAGTCGGTCACCGGAGCTTCGACAGTTTCAGGCGACGACGGCGGCCAGGATGGGTCCGACGACGGGGATGATGGAGAGAAGGGCGGCCAGGATGGGGCCAAGGACGGGAATGAGCTTGCGCATGTTGTTTCCTCCATATCGGTTGACTCCTCGCAGCGAGGAGGTTGACCGGATGTTGTGTGTTTGCCGGCCATGAACAATCCTTCGGTCGGGTTCGGGAAGTCCTTGACGGGATTCGTTGGCCATTTGTTGGGTTTCCGTTGTTCCGGAAAAATGCGACGCTTGGGACGGAAAAAAGCCGCGAACGCGCCGCTATCCCGTCCCGGATCGCCGGCATTACCCTCGCTAGCTGTGACCGACCCCGAGGCGACACCGGCGCGGATTCTCGTGGTTGACGACGACGAGCCGACCCGGACCATGTTGCAGCGGCTTCTGAGTTGGGAGGGGTACGTGATCGAGGTGGCGGGTGACGGGCCGGCCGCCCTGGCCATGGTCGAGCAGGATGGCCCCGACCTGGTGCTCCTCGACGTGATGATGCCCGGTCAAGATGGCTTGTCCGTCCTCGCCGAACTGCGTAAGACGAGCGATGTGCCGGTGATTTTCCTCACGGCCAAGGGGGATGAGGGGGACCGGGTGCTCGGCCTGCGCTCGGGCGCAGACGACTACGTGGTGAAGCCCTTCTCCACCGCCGAGCTTGTCGCCCGCATCGAGGCGGTCCTGCGGCGGACCGATCACCACCCGGTTGGCGGGCGGCCCGCCACCGACCTGGTGGTTGATCAGCGCCGCCGGATCGTCACCGTTCGCGGCCAGGTCGTGGATCTGCCGCCCCGAGAGTTCGATCTGCTGGCGTTCCTGGCGGCGTCGCCGGGCCAGGTGTTCTCCCGCGAGCAACTCCTGAGCGCGGTGTGGCCGTCAGCGGGGGAGCGGCCCGACCCGGGAACGGTGACCGAGCACGCTCGGCGGCTGCGGCAGCGGATCGAGGAGGATCCCGACGAGCCGCGCTGGATCAGGACCATCCGGGGTATCGGCTACCGCTTCGACCCCTAAGCGGCTCCTCTTCGCAAGGCAAAACTGCGGTCGAATTACGATTCCCGCACGGGTGGGACGGGAGGGGCCAGCCGGGCCAAGATGGCGGCCCGGTCGCCATCGAGCGCCGGCGCCCCCGGACGTTCGAGGGGGTCGGCGACCCCTCCGAGCTTTACGGGGTTGCCCGCCACCTTCAACCCCGGCAGCGAGCCACCCGCCAAGCTGACCACCATGTGGCGGGCCGCAACCTGAGGATCTGCCATGACGGCCGCCACATCGTTCACCGGTGAACAGGGCACCTGCGCCGCCTCCAGCACGGTCAGCCACTCGCCGGCGGGACGGCCACCCAACGCCGCCTCGAGAACCGACGTCAAGGCTTCGGTGTGTTGGCAGCGCAGATCGTTGGTCGCAAAGCGGGGATCGGGGAACGGCAGGTCGAGGGCCTGGCAGAGCCGGGCGAAGATCGAGTCGTTGCCCGCGGCGATCACCAGCCGGGTCCCGGCGCCGGCGGAGAACACGCCGAAGGGAGCGATCGACGGGTGTCGTCCTCCCAGCGGGCCCGGAATGACGCCGTTGGCCTGATAGCGGGCGATGGCGTTCTCAAGGAGTGCCACTTGGCAGTCGAGCATGGAAACATCGACATTCCGAGCGACACCGGTTCGCGAGCGTTCGTAGAGGGCGCTGACCACGCCGACGGCGCAGAACAACGCCGCCGCCAGGTCGCCGATGGAGCTTCCCACCCGGGCCGGCTCGCCTCCAGGGTGACCGGTGATGCTCATGATTCCGCCCATGGCCTGGGCCACCATGTCGTACGCCGGCCGGTCGGCGTATGGCCCCGTCTGCCCGAATCCCGACACCGAGGCGAGGATCAGACGGGGCCAGCGGGCGTGCAACGACGGCCAGGCGTAGCCCATGCGTTCAAGTACGCCTACCCGGAAGTTCTCCACCAGGACGTCGGCGCCGGCCAGCAGCCGCTCGAAGACCTGCCGGTCGGTGTCATCGGACAGGTCGAGGGCGATGGACGACTTGCCCCGGTTGATCGAGGCGAAGTAGGCCGACCGGCCGTCGATGAAGGGTCCCATCTGCCGGGCGTCGTCGCCGGACACCGGTCGCTCCACCTTGATGACCCTGGCTCCGAGGTCGGCAAGGATCATGGTGCAGTACGGCCCAGCCAGCACCCGGGTCAGGTCGACGACCGTCACCCCCGAGAGCGGCCCCGCTTCACCGTCCCCGCCGGCCCCGCCGGCGATGCCGACCCCGCCGGCCCCGCCGGGCGGCTCCTCAGGGAAGGCCACGCCCGCCACCTCGCCGCAACGACGCCGGGCTCAGGCGAAGACCCGGGCCAGCCCTGCGAGGAGCAGCACGGCGATGCCGAAGACCGCCAGCAGCTGGCTGCGGTTCAGGCCGAGCACCAGCGGCCGCCGGCCCCGGTCCTCCCACGGCTCCCCGTCCTCGCCCAGGTCGAAGGCGGCCTCCACTTCGTCGGCCAGGAGAAGTTCGCGCGCCGAGTCGGCGTCTTCGGACGCCACCCAGACCGAAACGTTTCCGATGGGGTACGGCCCGTTGATGGCGCCGTGCAGCTGCGCGGGGATCCCGTCGGCACCCAGGCGGGCGGCGATGACCTGGGCATGAAATGCGGTGTTCACGGTCCGAAGGTGGACCATATTGGCCCCGGGCATGATCCGTCACGGTAGCGTGCGTGATTGATGGACCGTCGCATCTTTGGCCTGGAAAATGAATACGGAGTCACCTGCACCCTCCGTGGCCAGCGCCGGCTCAGCCCCGACGAGGTGGCCCGCTACCTGTTCCGGCGGGTCGTCAGCTGGGGCCGCTCGTCCAATGTCTTCCTCGAAAACGGCGCCCGTCTCTACCTCGACGTCGGCAGCCATCCCGAGTACGCCACGCCCGAGTGCGACTCCATCCACGACCTGGTGGTGCACGACAAGGCGGGGGAGCGGATCCTCGAGCACCTGGTCGTGTCGGCCGAGGCCCGGCTGCGGGAGGAAGGTATCCGCGGAGTCATCTTCCTGTTCAAGAACAACACCGATTCGGCCGGCAACTCCTACGGCTGCCACGAGAACTACCTGACCAGCCGGCGCGACGACTTCGGGCACTACGCCGAGGTGCTGATCCCGTTCTTCGTGTCCCGCCAGATCTACGCCGGCGCCGGCAAGGTGCTGCAGACGGCGCGGGGGGCCATGTACTGCATCAGCCAGCGGGCCGAGCACATCTGGGAGGGCGTGTCGTCGGCCACCACCCGCAGCCGGCCGATCATCAACACCCGCGACGAGCCCCACGCCGACGCCGAGAAGTACCGGCGCCTCCACGTGATCGTGGGCGACTCGAACATGAGCGAGTACGCCACGTTCTTGAAGGTCGGCGCCACCTCGGTGCTGCTGCGCATGCTTGAGGACCCGGGCGTGGTGCTGCGGGACATGACGCTGGAGAACCCCATCCGGGCCATCCGGGAGATCAGCCACGACACCACCTGCAAGCGCCGGGTCCGGCTGGCCAACGGCCGGGAAGCCAGCGCCTTCGACATCCAGTCCGAGTACCTCAACCGGGCCCGCCGCTACCAGGAGAAGAAGGGCCTGTCGCCGCTCGAGGATCAGGCCCTCGACATGTGGGAGCACTGCCTGACCCAGATCGACAAGGACCCGTGGGGCCTCGACCGGGAATGCGACTGGGTGATCAAGCACCGCCTGATCGAGGGCTACCGGACCAAGAACAACCT
>DATARN010000028.1:0-4541 GCA_036264135.1 Acidimicrobiales bacterium | reverse complement strand
CGGGGCGTGGTGTACCTGGTCATCGCCTTGTTGGCCGTCAACCTGGCTCGGGGCGGCAACAGCCAGGTCGATCAGCGGGGCGCCCTGGAGGACATCGCCCACCATCCCTTCGGCCACGTCCTGGTCCTGGTCATCGCAGTGGGTTTCGCCTGCCTGGCGGTGTGGCAGGCGGTGCTGGCGGCGCGGGGCCGGGGCTTTCGGAGCACCCCCGGCCGGAGGGTGGTGGCGGCGGGCAAGGCGATCGTCTACCTGGCGTTGAGCTTCGGGGCGCTCGCCGTGTTCCGCAACCGATCGGCGGGCGGCGGCAGCGACAAGCAGGCGGTTGACGTCACCGCCCGGGTGATGCGGCACACGCTCGGGCGAACGACTGTCGGCGCCGTCGGGATCACGATGTGCGTGGTGGGGGTGGCCATGATCGTCAAGGCGTTGCGCCGCGGCTTTGACACCGAGGTCAAGGTGCACCAGGTGCCCCCCCGGATCCGCCGGGCCTTCGAGGCGATCGGCATGGCGGGAATGACGGCGCGCGGGGTGGTCGTGGGCCTCATCGGATATTTCGTCCTGCAATCGGCGGTGACCTTCAATCCCACCCACGCCAAGGGCCTGGACGGTGCCCTGCGGTCCCTGGTCCACGATCCGTTCGGGCCGTGGCTGCTCGGGCTCCTCGCTGTCGGCCTGGCCTGCTTCGGCCTGTTCTCGCTCCTGGAGGTTCGCTACGCCAGGGCGTGATCGCCCGATGTCGGGGCGTGATCGCCCGGTGTCCGCTCCGGGGCGGGCGTGGGCGGCTCGTCCTCCCAGAACGCCACGGCGGCGGCGGCCTGGGCCTGGCGCCGCTTCACCGTCCAGCCGGCGTAGGACAGGGTCATGGCGGCGAAGAGGAGAAGGAGACCGGCGCGCTCGGGGAAGTAGAAGGTCGCCAGGAGGCCGAACGTGCCGGAGTAGAAGACCCACGCCAGCACATAGTTGAGCGAGCCGCCGGGGCGGTAGGCCGACGCACTCACCAACCGCCGCACAGTGACGGTGCCCCAGCCGGCGAAGAACCCCGACAGCAGTGACCACAGCACCACGCCGGCCCAGCCGTAGGCCGAGTAGCCCCACTCCGGAGCCGGCAGCCGGATGCCGCCGGACCCCACGCCGCTGGCGTCGGGGAGCAGGGTCAGGGTGCGCACGGCGTAGCCCCCGGGGTCGTAGTACCCCTTTTTGGCGCTCAGGCCGGCGGTCAGGGTTTTGGTGTGGACGAAATGGCTCCCGAGCGTCTCGAAACCGGAGAGGAACCCGATCTGGTCGTGCACATCGGGCGCACTGGCGCCCACCCGGGTGGCAAAGGAAGGCGTCGAGCCGTCGGCGGTGGTGGACGGGAAGACGAATTCGTTTACCAGGGTGCCGGCAAAGAGGGCGGCGCAGACCATGAGCAGCACGAAAACCGGCTTCCACCGCCGCTCGACGGCGATGGCCACGACCACCACCAACGGCCCGCTGAACGCCGTCTGGCGGCTCAAGGTGAGCAGCAGCCCGATGAGGAGGGCGCCGCAGAGAACGAGGTCCCGGGTGAACCGCCGGCGCCAGAACATGATCATCACCACGGGAAGCGCCACGCCGGCCAGGGCCAGGGCGATGTGATAAATGGCGCCGCCCCGCGCCGCCCCGGCGGCATAGATGCCGACGCCGTATTTGGCCGACGTCCGGTCGGCGGCGAAGGCGGGGACGTAGCCCAACAGGGCAAAGGCGCCAGCCAACAGGACCAGGGAGCCGAGCCCAAAGCGGCGGGACCACTGCAGGATGCGCGGCGGTATGCCGGTGTCGAATGGTGCGGTCCAGGTGGCGCTCTGGCCGATGTTGGAGCGCGTCCCGATCCCGCCGCCCAGGCCCAACCCCACCAGGTAGCAGCCGGCCCCGAGCAGCAGGATCCGGCTGAGGCGCTCGACGGCGTGGGGGTCGAACTGCGACACGATCGGCGTGCCGTACAGGGGAACGAGGATGGTGACCGCGTAGGTGGCGACCAGGACATAGCCGAGCACGTTGTCGCGCCGCCGCCACCACAGGATCTGGCCGCACATGAGCACGCCGAGCGCCGCCGCCATCAGGAACCGAGGCGTCGTGGCCCACGAGAACGTCAGCCAGTGCAGCACCGCTATTCGGGTCGGGAGGCGGCGGCGATGGGCACGCCCGCCGGCCGGTCACGGCCGAAGCCCCGCGTCAAGACGGCTCGCAGCCGGGGGGCGACGGGCTCTTCGACGGCCAGGTGCACGGCCGTGGCGATGGCCAGGACGACAGCCAACACGAGGGGGAGGAGCAGCCACCGGTTGACCGACTTCCAGTGGTTGAACAGGACGTTGCTGACCTCGTCGTGGATCAGGTAGAGCGGATAGGTGAGGAGGCCCAGCGACACCATCCAGGGCCTTCCGATGCGGGACAGGCGGCCGAAGGCCACCGCCAGTACTACCACCATCGAAACGGCGACGATGGCCACCGCCACCGACGTGTTGATGGCGTGATAGTGGTCGTTGGCGTTGCGGGCGTCGAAGATGGCCCGCACCAGTGACAACCCGCCGGCGGCCACCAGCATGGCGACGACCGGGCGGCTCCGGTTGCCTCTCGTGATCAAGGCGGCGGCCGCCCCGGTGACGAAGTACGGGGCGTAGCCGATCGCCACCACGAACCGGTTGGGGACCACCACGCCGGCCAGCTGGGCGGCGGAGAGGGCGGCGGCCACGCCCAACCAGGCCCACAGGACCAGGGTGATCCGTTTCATCTGCCCGGCGACCAGCGTGAGCCAAATGATCCCGTAGAAAACCAGTTCCACCTGCAGCGTCCAATAGACGGCATCGACCAGCGGGTGGAGGACGAAGCCCTCCAGCATCGTCATGTTGACCACATAATCGGAGACCGGAATGTGCCTCGTACCGGCCATATTGATCACCAGAAAGGTCAGCGTGACACACGCCCAATAGGCCGGGTAGAGCCGCACGATCCGAGAGATGGCGAAGCGGCGGCCCGAGCCGCTCTGGGCCGAGTTCAGGATGACTATTCCCGAGATGAAAAAAAAGATCTGAACGCCCAAAAAGCCATACTTGGTCACGGCCATCAGGGGCGCCGGGTAGGCCACCGGGTTGAGCCCCAGGGCGTGGTTGCCGTAGGTGAAGTGGAAGGCGACGACGCTGGCGGCGGCGAGGAAGCGGAGCAGGTCCAGCTCGTACATCCGGGTGCCTGGGCGGCTCATGCCGCGCAGCGTAGTGGAAGAATTCCGGGCCGCTATTCGGGGGATTGGCGCCCCGTCTTTGTCCGATTCAGCCGGTCACATGATGGTAAGCCGCCGGCAACACGACGGTCTTTTTGTTTACGTGATATCCAGCATTCGTTCGAGCGCGACCTTGCCCCATGTCGCTGTGACCGGATCGACCGTTATGCGGTTGACGACCTCGCCGGCCACCAGATGGTCGAGCACCCAGCACAGGTGGGGGGCGTCGACGCGGAACATCGTCGAGCACGGGCAGATGAGCGGGTCCAGCGAGACGACGGTGCGATCGGGGTGCTCGGCGGCCAGGCGGCGGACGAGGTGGATCTCGGTGGCGATGGCCAGCGCGGCACCCGGCGGGGCGGCCGCCACCGCGGCGATGATGAAGTCGGTGGACCCAACCTGGTCGGAAAGGGCCACGACGTCGTGGGCGCACTCGGGATGGGTGATCACCTGGCCCGTCGGGTGCAGGCGGCGGAAGGCGGCGACATGCTCGGGCCGGAACCG
The DNA here is from genome assembly GCA_036264135.1 of Acidimicrobiales bacterium. Lineage (GTDB taxonomy): Bacteria > Actinomycetota > Acidimicrobiia > Acidimicrobiales > Palsa-688 > DATARN01. The sequence goes on along the minus strand of DATARN010000028.1, from coordinate 802 downwards.
CTGGTGGACCGAGCAGTGCCCTTTCCACAACAGGAAGGTCGCATCCTTTATCTGGCGGTCGTCGAGCCCACCGAGCTGGCGGCGGGGATCCCAAACCGCCATGTCGACTTCGGAGAAGCCCAGCTGGTAGCCGGTGTTGCGCCCGAGGTGCTGGTCGGGGAAGAACAAGACCTTCTCGCCCCTGCTGAGCGCCCAGGTGAGGATGGCCCGGGCGTTGGACGACGTGCAGACCGCACCGTGATTCCGGCCCACGAAGGCCTTGAGGGCGGCCGAGGAGTTCATGTAGGTGATCGGGACGACCCGCTCGATGTCGGTGACGGTGGCGATGGCCTCCCAGGCCTCCTCCACCGAGTCGATGTCGGCCATGTCGGCCATGGAGCAACCGGCGTTGAGGTAGGGGAGGATCACTTGCTGGTGGTCCCCCGTCAGGACGTCCGCCGACTCGGCCATGAAATGGACACCGCAGAAGACGACGTAGTCGGCGTCGTGGGTCGCGGCGGCGATGCGGGAGAGCCCGAAGCTGTCGCCTCGGGCGTCGGCCCAGCGCATGACCTCGTCGCGCTGGTAGTGATGGCCGAGGATGACCAGGCGGGATCCGAGCGAGGCCTTGGCGGTGGCGATACGTGTCGCCAACTCGTCAGCCGATGCCGAGGTATAGCCGTCTGGTAGGGGGGGCTGGAGCCGAATCATAGGTGTGGACCTCCGTTGAGGAACACCTCGTTTGGCCGGCGGGGACAGCCCGGTCGCCCATCCGCGGGGATGTCGGCCTCGAGGGTTATGTAGCCGGATACCGGGCCGGCAC
>DATARN010000024.1:0-7172 GCA_036264135.1 Acidimicrobiales bacterium | reverse complement strand
GTGGTCGTCTTGGCGGTGGCGGGCGGCGCGTTCGGCGTGTTGGCGGCGATGCGCCTGGTCGACGTCGTCGGCTTGGAGGCGGCGGCGTCGGCAGTGGTCGCGTAGTTCGCTCAGGGAGGCGCCGGCGGCCCGTTCGACCAGATCGGCCTCGTTTTCGCCGGCGGTGGCGGTGCGGGTGATTTCATCGGCTTGGGCGAGGGAGATGCGGCCGGCGGCGAGGGCGTGGCGGGTTCGGGGGCAGCGGTCGAGGGCGGCGGCGGTGGCCAGGGCGGCTTTGGCGGCCGCGGTGGTGGTGCCGGCGGTGGTGGCGAGCCAATGGGCGGCGTCGGGGTAGCCGCGTTGGAGGTGTGCCGAGGCGGCGGCGGCCCGGGCGGCCAGGGCGAGGCGGGCGGCGGCCACCCGTTTTTCTACCCCGGCGAGCAGCTCGGCGGCCTCGGCGGCGTCGCCTCCGGAGAACACTCCCGGCTCCACGCCGCCCAGCATCAGGTTGAACTGGTCGCAGCCGGCGCGCACGTCGCTCAGTTCCACTACGTCACCTCCCACAGCACATCCAGGGTTCCAAGGGGAGGAGGACCGTCCAGCCGGGTCCACGACGGCTACCGCAACTTCTGGTGACCAGTATATCGAACATGTGTTCGTTCGTCAAGGGCCTTTTGTAGTTGTGCCGCTACCATCCACCAGGCCGCCTGACCGCCCGAACGAGGAGGCGAAACCGTCATCGCCAACCCTGATGTCTGGAGCGTTGTCCATGCCGAGCGCCAGGCGCTCGCAGCGGATCTTGCCGACCTGGATGAGGAGCAGTGGGCGAGGCCGTCGCTCTGTTCGGAGTGGACGGTGCGAGAGGTCTTGGCCCACATGACGGCCACCGCCAAAAAAGCTCCGCTGGCGTTCTCCGCGAAAATGATCGCGTCGGGATTCCGCCTTACCACCCTCCAGGCGAAAGGCATCGCAGCCGAGCGCGGCGACACACCTGCCGAGACCCTCGAGCACTTCCGGGCAGTCCAGTCGTCGACCAGCCATCCTCCCGGGCCGGTCGATAGTTGGCTGGGCGAGACCATTGTCCACGCCGAGGACATCCGCCGCCCCCTCGCGATCACGCACACCTATCCCACCGACGCCACGGTGCGGGTGGCAAATTTTTATCGGCGATCGAACCTGATTATCGGGGCCAAGCGAAGGGTGGCGGGGCTGACCCTGCGGGCCACCGACGCCGACTGGTCGGCCGGAACCGGACCGGAGGTAGCAGGGCCCATCGTCGCTGTCGTTTTGGCAATGACCGGTCGAAAGGCTGTCCTCGGCGAACTGTCCGGCGACGGAGTAACCGCCCTGGCGCAGAGACCTTGACGGCGGGGGGAGGCAACTCCCGTCCCGCCGCGTCGAGACAAGACGAGCGCCATCACCGCCGCGTCACGCCAGGTAATCGGCTGACTCGGAAAGGGTCAGGAGACAGGCGGTCCCGCCCGCCGGCCGACGGAAGACCAGAAGCGTTCCAAGTGGGCGGTGGCGTCGTCGGCCGCCTCGAGGGGCCACCAATGGCCGGCGCCGGCCAGCACCTGGACATCGATCCCCAGGTGGTCGGCCACTCGGCGCGAGGCCGGCTCGTTGCCGAAATGATCGGCCGAGCCGATGAGCACGAGGCCGGGGGCAGGCGCCTCGCCGACGGCCTTCCACCGGGCCCCGATGCCGTGAGCCGATCGGTAGAGGTCCAAGATGGCGGTGCACATCGTCGAGTCGATGGCCTCGACCATCGCCATGGCGTCCCCGTCGGGCACTCCGAGCGACCCGAGGAGGGCCGCCGACTCGACGGGCGACGCCCGGAAACGGGCCCAGAATTCCTCACCGTCGCCAGGGGTCTGCCAGATCTTGGCGAGGTCGTGCCACCGGAACATGGGGTGGACAGCGACGACGGCGTCGGTGACCCAGCTGCGCAGCGGGACCATCCCGCTCGTCGCCACCCGGGCGGTCAGAATGCCGCCCCAGTCGTGACCAACCAGGTCGATCGGATCGTCAATGGCAGCCAGCTGCGTCCCGAGCCAGCCGGCGTATTCGTCCATAGTTCCACCGAACCCGCCCGGGCGGGGACACCCAAATCCAGGGAGCGAGAGGGCGATACTTTCCTGGCGGAGTCGGCGTTGGATGGGCTGCCATACGAGGGCGGTTTCCGGTACACCGTGGACAAATACGACTGGCATTCGCCCTTACGCTACCGGAGGATTTGGGAAAAATGGCCGCACGGCCGACACGTCCCTTTTGTGCCGGCCGGTTGGGGCAACCGGACTGCTGCTCGCCGAACCGGCCGGCCGGTCAGGCGGCGAGTGACGAATCTCGGCGACGCCGGCGCCAAAGGAGCCCCAGGATGCCGCCACCCAGAACCACCGCGATCGGTAGCCCATTCACCGGAAACGCCGGGACCGGCACAACCGTGCCCACCGTCACCTTTATCGAGGCGGTAGGGAACTGCAGTGCCGGCGTGGCAGGTGCGGTCGCCGTGTCGGTGTAGGTCCCGGGAGTCGACGGCACCGTGGCCTGGAATCCGAACAGCAACGTACTGCAGCAGGGCAGGACGAATGGGCCGTCCCAGGTCAACGTCGAACCGCGCACGGTGGGGTCGGCGGTGTTTTCGCCCCCCGTGCTGCCCGGCACGTAGGTGAAGCCCGGTGGAAGGGTGTCGACAATGCTGGAAATGGTGATGGGTGCGGAGGTCGGGTTGAACACGCTGAACACGAAGCCTTCGGGGACACCCGGGCCGCCGACCGGGCCTTCGGTGTCAAGGGCGATGGCGGTCGGGAACGAAAGGCTCGCGGCGTCAGGGGTGCCTTGGACGGCGAACCACGAGTCGTGGTACGGCGGGAGGATGGGGAACAAAATCTCGGCGGTTTTGTGATCGCTCGTTATGTTGGTGAAGGAGACACCGTTGACATCCGAGCCGCCATAGCCGCTTGGGTCGCGGCTGCAGGTGAACGTGGGCGCCGCCAAGAGCGTGCAGGGTCCGTCGCCGTCGAAGGCAAAAATCGGCGTGGTGGACGACAGCATGAACCCGGTTATGTAGGCCCCCGTGTTGTTCTGGACGCCAATCAGTGAGTCGTTGCCGTCGTAGACCCCCCGGGCAGTACCCGCAGGATTGTCCACCACGGTCATGACGCCGCCATCGGAAATCACGATCAGCGCCGCGCACGCAGTTGCGGGACCCACGCTGGGGCAGATGTTGAAGTTGAGGGGCAGGTTGGCGGCTCCGGCCGCCGGGGCCAGCGGAAGGCCCAGCCCGACCATGAGCATCAGGCTGATCACGCCAATGGCCGTGCCCTTGCGCAGCAGGATCACGCCTCCCCAACTGTCAGGCATTCATACGGATTGACCGAAATGCTAGTGGTGGTCGGAGATCGGTGCCAGCCGCTCGGGAGTCGCGAAAACCCGGATGGGGTCAGCCGGCGAGCGACGAGTTCCGGCGCCGGCGCCAAAGTAGCCACAGTATGGCGCCGCCCAGAACCACCGCGATGGGCAGCCCCTTCACCGGGAACGCCGGAGTGGCCACGACCGTGGCCACCGTCACGTTGTCCGACGCGGTCGGGACCTGCAGTGCTGGCGTCGCCGACGCCGTCACCGTGTTGGTGTAGGTGCCGGGAGTCGACGGCGGCGTGGCTTGGAATCCGGAAATGAGCGTGCCACAGCAGGGGAAGTCGATCGAAATGTCCCACCTCAGCGTCGAACCCCGTACGGTGGGCTCGCCGTTCGGCCCTGCGCTGCCCGGCACGTAGGTGAAGCCGGGTGGAAGGGTGTCGACAATGCTGGAAAGGGTGAAGGGTGCGCCGTTCATGTTGAACACCCTTATATAGAAGGTTTCGGGGACGCCCGGCGCGGCGACGCCGCCTTCGGTGTTAACCCCTATGGCGGTCGGGACCGAGAGGTTCGACGCGTCCGCTGTGCCCTCGACGGCGAACCAGGCGTGGAAGCTGGGGTCGATGAACGAGTCAAACAAGACTTCGGCGGTTTTGCGATCGCTCGTGATGTTTTGGAAGGAGACACCATTGGCATCGGAGCCGCCGTAGCCGCTTGGGTCGTGGTTGCAGTTGAACGGCGGTGTCGCCACCAGCGTGCAGGGACCGTCGCCGTCGAAGGCAAAAATCGGTGTGGTGGACGACAGCGGGATCCCACTTATGTGCGAAAAGGTGTTGTTCTGAACGCCGATTAGTGAGTCTGCACCGTTGTAGACGCCCCGGGCGGTGCCGGCAGGATTGTTGACCACGGCGACGCCGGAATCGCGAATCACGATGATTGCAGCGCACCCGGTCGCGTGGCCCACGGTCGGGCACATGTTGAAGTCGAGAGGTAGCTCTGCCGCTCCGGCCGACGGCGCCAGCGGGAGGCCCAGCCCGACCATGAGCATCAGGCTGATCACGCCGATGGCGGTGCCCTTGCCCAGCAGGATGAGGCCTCCCCAACTGTCGGTATTTATACGGATTGACCGAAATGGTACTGGCGCTCGGCGGTCGACGCCAGCCGCCGGACGTGGGAAGGTGAGATTGTGGCTCGACCGGCGCAACGATGGGCAGATGTCCGGGTGGCTCGTCGGGTGGCTGTCATCAGTTTCGCCAATGCCGCCCTGTGGTTGGTACTCGGGCTGGTCGTCCTCACCGTGAGCGACAATGGCTGGCTGGCCCTCGTTATCGCCGTGGCCTTTGTGCTCGTCGGCGCCGTCTCATGGGCGCTGGCTCGACTTCGCGATGGTGGCGGAAGAGCTAACGACTTGCCCAGTGCTCAATGAGGTGCCATTGTCCCGCATCGCCCTACGGTACCGATCGTTGTCGCTTCCTCGCGCTTCCCGCTCGTCTGGCGTGACGGTGGCCCCAAAGGCGCCGACCGGGCGCCGCAGGCGAAGTCTCCGGGTGCATCCATAACATCAAGCAAGGGGTCATGATCGTTCAGGGAATTAGTCCCTTCCTCCCGACGTGTCTAGGTTGCTGTCTTTTCCGATCCGGAACGAACCCCTCAACTAGACTGATGACCTGGTAAACTTCGCTGCGAGTATCGGCACTAAGCACTTCAATGTCGCGACGAACAACAACCCTCAAATGGTTTGAAGCCGCACAACCGACCGGGATGACATCTGGAGTCATTCCGTCAACCTTTTCGCAAATCATTTGTTGATCAACTTTGACGGTATGACGGTTGCATCTCTGCCCGTCGATTCGATGTGGATCTTTGCCATTCGCATCGGACTGAAGCGGGTCCCCAGACGCTCTGCGCTGCCCTGATTACCCTGAATAGTTTGGACAATCGCGGCTCGTTGCTCCTGCCTCGGCCCTCGGCTGAGCGAGTTGGCTCCGGGTCTGTCACACTTGCGCGGATGCCCGAGCCCGGCTGGTACTCCGACCCTGAGACGCCCGGCTGGATGCGCCGATGGGACGGCCTGCACTGGACCGCTGAGCGGCAACCTGCCGAACCGGTTGTCGCAGCTCGTCCAGTGACCGCTGCAGTACTGCCGCCACCTATGGCTATACCATCGCCCGGGCCACTCGTCGCCCAGGGAAAGCCGCCAGGCGCCGGTTCGGTGGCGCTCAACGTCATATGGCTCGTACTGGCAGGCTTCTGGCTCGCGTTGTCCTACGTGATAGCGGGCGTGATCCAATGCTTGTTCATCGTCACGATCCCGTTCGGCATCCAGTGCTTCAAGCTGGCGGGATTCGTCCTTTGGCCATTCGGCCGAGCGGTCGTGAAGCGACCGGACCGGCATCGGGCGCTCGGCGTGATCGGAAACGTCATCTGGTTCTTCCTCGCCGGGATATGGCTCGCGCTTGCCCACCTGATAACAGGGATATTCCTCGGTCTGACCATCATCGGGATCCCGCTTGCGCTCGGGAACTTCAAGATGATTGGGTTCTCCCTTGCCCCGTTCGGCAAGGACGTGGTCAGAAAGGGTGACGCGTACGGCGCATATGTCGCCTTCTAACCCGCCGGCGTAACTGTGGCCGATCGGGTTACCCATCCCCATCCCAGCCAGTGACCAACGTGTGCGAGGTTGCGGACGGCCGTTTACGTGCCGGGCCTGTGGACGCGAGGCGGTGCTCGGGGCGTGCCGCAGTAGACAGTGTGGAGGAGGGTCCAAGCGCCGTTCACCTTGGTGAACAGGGTTGCGTCGCGTTAGACGGGACGGCGTCTCATTGTGAGTGCGATTTTGGATAATCCACCGGAGGTCGTCGCAGCTTTAGCCAACCGGGTGCTCCCGCCTGACGCGGCTCGCGACTGGCTGCGACGGCTCCAGCGCGGGTTGCTGCTGCGCCCGGCTGACGACGGCGAGGTACTTGTCGCCGAGTGGGGCGGCTCGCCGCTCTTGCCGACCGGTTGCGCCTGGCCAGAATGGCCCGGACACGGTCCGCTCAGTTACGTCGGCGCCCTGCATTGCCAGACGATCGCATATCGCCTTCCCGGCTACCCGGGTCCGGCCACTGACACTCTGGCCTTCTTTTTCTTCGACGGCTCGGTCGATCAGGGCTCGGCCGTCGTCGGCGCGTTCAATCCCGACAGCCGGCTGGGCGCGCAGGTCATGTGGATCCCCGCGGACGTTGATTCCGTAGAGGTATCCGCGCCTCAAGGCGTGAGGGTGTATCGCCCGCTGGCCCTGGCCGGCGATCTGGTAACGACTGTTCCGCGGCCCGATCACCTCGCGGTTCAGCAGCTGGACGACCAGGATCCGGTTGCCGTGGAGCGGCTTTATGCCCGGCTGGGCGCTGCCCAGCCTGGGCCTAATCACCGGGTCGGCGGCTACCCGGACTACTTCAGTGTCCCACCAGAGTTGGAGGTTGCCTTCGGGCACGCTTTGCGTTCCGGTTTGACCGACGAGGAAGCGCGTGGCTCGCCGGCGATCTATGAGGAAGCGTCGCAGGACCTCTTCCTGCTCGCGCAGATCGACACCGACGCCCGCCTGGGCTCGGTTTGGGGCGACGGAGGCTGTTTGTATTTCTTCTACCGGCGCTCAGCGGGGCCCGTCTTTACGCCTGACGCCATCGAGATGACCTGGCAGGGAGGGTGACGCCCTTTTCATCGACCGCCGGTGCCGTCACGGTCAGTGGCAACGCCGGTGGACGATTCCACCACGCCGGCGGCCGCGATGACCTGGGAGTCGGCGCCGGGCGGGCCCACGATCTGCAGGCCCACGGGGAAGCCGTCGGGGTCGG
>DATARN010000240.1:0-9367 GCA_036264135.1 Acidimicrobiales bacterium | reverse complement strand
GACTCGTCGGGGATCCTGACCTGGGCCTTGCCCAGCGAGATGGTGAGGGCGACCGAGCTGCCCTTGGGAACCGGGGTCCCGGCGGCCGGGTTCTCGCTGATCACCAGGCCGGCGGCCACGGTGTCGGAGTTGGCCGTCGGCTCGGTGGCGGGGTGGGTCAGGCCGGCGGTGAGGAGGGCGTTCTCGGCCGACTGCTGGTCCTGGCCCACCACGTTGGGGACCGGCACCTGGACCGGCGCCGCGGTCACGACCAGGGAGACGGTCGAGCCCTTGCTGGCCGTCGCCCCCGGGTGGGGGTTGCTGTCGGTGACCGTGCCCGTGGGCGCCGAGGCCGAGACCTTGAGACCCAGACCTTGCAGCTCGTTGGTGGCGTCGGGCACCTGCTTGCCCACGATGTCGGTGGGGATGGTCACCTGGGCGGCCGTCGAGGTCCCGAAGACGCCCAGCTGCTTGCCCAGCAGGAACAGCAGGGCCAGCAGCACGGCCAGCATGAGCAGCAAGATGATCACGTAGGCCCCGCTGCGCCTTCGGGTGGTGACCAGGTCGTCGGGCGGGCCGCCGCCGTAGCCCGCGGGGACGGGGCGGCCGACGCGGGTGGCGCCGGCGGCGGGCATCACCCGGGTGCCGGCATAGGCGCTCTGCTGCACTTGGGTGGCGGCCATCGCCGCCACCGGTTGGGCCAGGACACCGCTGCCACGGATGTAGCGGACCAGGTCGGCCCGCAGCTCGTCGGCGGACTGGTAGCGGGCGGCGGGGTCTTTGGCCATGGCCTGGAGGATGATCGCCTCCAGTGACGGCGGGACGGCCCGGTTGACCTGGGTCGGGGGGATCGGCTCCTCCCGGACGTGCTTGTAGGCGATGGCCACCGGGTTGTCACCGGAAAACGGCGGCCGGCCGGTGACCATCTCGTACAGCACCACCCCGAGGGAGTAGACGTCGCTGCGGGCGTCGACGGGATAGCCCTGGGCCTGCTCAGGGGAGAAGTAGGTGGCCGTGCCCATGACCGTCCCCGTCTGGGTCAGTCCCTCCTTGGCCCCGACCGCCCGGGCGATGCCGAAGTCGGTGACCTTGACCTGGCCCGACTTGTCGATGAGCACGTTGGCCGGCTTGATGTCACGGTGGATGACGCCGTGGGCGTGGGCGAAGCTGAGGGCGGCGGCCACGTCGGCGCCCAGGCTGGCCGCCTGGTCGGCGTCGAGCGGTCCCTGGCGGAGCAGCTGGGCCAGGGTGCGGCCGTTCACGTACTCCATGACGATGAAATAGGTGTGCTCGCCCTCGCCCCAGTCGTAGATCGAGACGATGTTGGGATGCGACAGGTTGGCGGCCGCCTGGGCCTCCCGGCGGAAGCGCTCGACGAAGGAGCGGTCCACGGACAGTTCCGGGAACAGCACCTTTAACGCGACGGGGCGGTCGAGCAGCAGATCCTTGGCCAGGTAGACCTGGGCCATGCCGCCCCGAGCGACGTGGCGGACCAATTCGTAGCGGTCGTTGAAGACGCGAGCCGCCGGTCGCTCCTGGCCGGGCGGGGTTTGCGTCATTCCAAAGAGCCTGTCACACGAGCGTCCTAGGGACCTTGCAGGGCGGACTGGAGGATGGCCTTGGCGATCGGGGCGGCGATGGCCCCGCCGGTCGCCTCATTGGTCGCCGGCTGGTTTTCCACCAGGACCGCCACCGCCACCTTGGGTTGGGTGGCCGGTGCGAAGCACACGAACCAGGCGTGGATGGAGTTGTTGCCGGTCTGAGCGGTCCCCGTCTTCCCCGCCACCTGGATTCCGGGGATCTGGGCGCTGGTGCCCGTCCCGGACTGGACGACGGAGACCATCAGCTGGGTCATCTGGGTGGCGGTGGCGGCCGAGGTGGCGGTGATCCACGGGGCCGGCTGGTAGGTCCGCACGACCTGGCCCTGCGAGTTGGACACCCGGTCCAGGATGTGGGGTTTCATGATCACCCCGCCGTTGGCGATGGCGCTCGCCACCAGGGCCATGCTGAGCGGCACGGCCTGCACGTTCTGCTGGCCGATCGCCGATTTGGCCAGGCCCGGGATGTCGTGCACGAACGAGCTGCCGGGCGGGAAGAAGGACTGGGCCACCTCGGGCAGGTCGAGGGGCGGAGTTTGGTCGAAGCCGAAGCTGGTGGCCTCGTCGGCCAGGGCCGGGCCGCCCAGGTCGATACCGATCTGGGCGAAGCCGGTGTTGCACGACACCCGGAACAGGTCGGGGAGCAGGCCGCCGCACACCTCGCCGCCGAAGTTGCGCAGCGACTGGCCGCCGGTCTGGGGCAGCGGGAGGGCGGAGAGCGTCGGGTAGGGCTTGAGCGCCAGGCTGGGTTGCTTGTCGAAGACCGCCGAGGCGGTGATCGTCTTGAACGTCGAGCCGGGGAAGAACCGCCGCCGGAACGACGCCGCCAGCAGGGGCTGGTCCGGGTTGGCGTTCTCCGCCTGCCAGTAGCTGCGCACCGCGTTCTGGTCGTGGACGGCCAGGGGATTGGGATCGAACGACGGGTTGCTCCAGAGGGCGAGGATGGCCCCCGTCGACGGGTCGAGGGCGACGACGGCACCCTTGCGGGAGCCGAGCTGGGTCTTGGCCAGCTGCTGCAGCTTGTTCGACAGCGTCAGGGTGACCGTCTGGCTCTTGTCCTGCTTGACGGTGAGGTCACGGAGGCTGTGGGGGAGCTGCAGCGGGCTGTTGGCGCCGGTCAGGTCGGCGTCGAAGGTGCGCTCCGCCCCTTCCAAGCCGTAGGTGAACGAGACGTACCCGGTGACCTGGCCGAACAGATCATTGGTGGGGTAGGTCCGCAGCCACTTGAGGGAATCCGACGTCGGCACCGAGTGGGCCAGGATCACCCCGTCGGCGCTGATGATGTCGCCCCGCTTGGTGGTGAACTTGGCCAGGGCCAGGCGGCTGTTCAGGTGGTTGTGGTCGAGGCTCGATGCCCGCACCACCTGCAGGTAGTTGATCTGGAAGAACAGCAGCAGGAACAGCACGATGACCCCGATGCCGGCGATGCGGATCTGGCGGTTCATGTCGCCACCGTGGCGTCCGCCGACCCCACCGTCACCATCTCGGGCGCCGACGTGTCGTTGCTGATGCGCAGGAGCAGACCCAGCAGGATGTAGTTGGCGATGAGGCTGCTGCCCCCGTAACTCACCCACGGCAGGGTGATGCCGGTGAGGGGGATGATGCGGGTGACGCCGCCGATGATCACGAAGACCTGGACACCGATGATGAGGGACAGGCCGGTCGCCAGCAGTTTCTCGAACGGCCGGTCGCAGCGCACGGCGATGCGCAGGCCGGTCCCCACGATGAGCAGGAAGGCGGTCAGCACCGCGGCGGCGCCGAACAGCCCCAGCTCCTCGGCGATGGCGGCGAAGATGAAGTCGGTCGCCACCTCCGGGATGCGCTGCGGGCTGCCCTGGCCGGGGCCGTCGCCGAACACGCTGCCCGCGGCCAGGGCGAACTGCGCCTGGGCGATCTGGTAGCCCGTCGTGTTGAACTTGGTCCACGGGTTGAGCCAGACGTCGACGCGAGCCTTGGTATGGCCGATCACCTTGAGGGCCATGGCCGCCCCGGCCACGAACAAGCCGCCGCCCAGGAACAGGTAGCCGTTGCGTCCCGTGGAGATCCACAGCATGGAGATGAACAGGGCGAAGAAGAGAAACGAGCTGCCCAGGTCGTTCTCGAAGGTGAAGATGGCCAGCGACAGGGCCCACGCCATGACGACGGGGGCGATGTACTTCGGGTCGATCAGCAGGAACCGGCCGATTTTCAACGTCCCTTGGGCCAGCAACTCGCTGCGTTCGGCCATGTAGGAGGCGAAGAAGATGGCCAAGGCGATCTTGGCCAGCTCACCGGGCTGGAAGTTCACGCTCCCTAGGCGGATCCAGAGGCGGGCCCCGTTGATGTTCTGCCCCACGACGGGCAGGAGGGGCATGAGGAGCAGCCCGATGCCGAGCAGGGCGAAGATGTAGCGGTACCGCTCCAGGTCCCGCGCCCGGCGGACCACGAGCAGGGTCGCAAGGAAGGCGCCGATTCCCATGGCGGTCCAGAACGCCTGCAGGCCGGCGAGGTGGCGGTCGAGACGGGCGATGAAGACGTAGCCGACCCCGTTGAGCAGGGCGACGGAGGGCAGGAGGATGGGATCGGCGTAGGGCGCCAGCTTGCGCATCCCCAGGTGGGCCACCAGCAGCAGGCCGCACACGATCGCCAGGAACGGGCCGATGTTGGCCGGCAGGGACCCGGCCTTGCCCAGGCTGGCCAGGATGTACAGCCCGGCGGTGAGCAGGATCGCCAGCACGATGAGGCCCAACTCGGTGCGGCGCCGGGCCGGCAGCCGGTAGGTGGGATCGGCGATCACGCCGTCACGGGTGCGGCACGGTGGTCACGCTTGGCGGTGGTGCGGTGGTCGTGGTGGTGGTCGTCGTGGTCGTCTCGGTCAACTGGGCCTTCTCCTGCTGCAGCCGGGCGACGTAGTCCTGGGCCTGGCCAAGCGATGGCTCTTCTTTCCCGCTGCGGAGGTCGCTCAACCGGGAGGGCAGCACGTCGGCCGCCTGCACGTTGGTCCGGCGGGCCACGGTCGGCTCGAACCACAACAGGCCGCCGGGCCGGCCCTTGTAGATGGTGAGCTCGTTGTTGTTGAGGCCCACGAAGTAGCTGCCGCGGGCATACCAGGCGACCGCCACACCGGCGCCGCCGATGAGGGCGATGAGCAGGGCCAGGAACCCGATGACGCGGAACGTCACTGCCCGGGTCTTGGGCACTACGGCCTCGGCCTGGTTGCCGAACCGGCTGGGGCCACTGGTTCGGCTGGGGGCGCCAACGTCAAATTTTCCCCCTCGGCTTTCATCGACGGCGCCCGGAATCGGCGTCGGGATGTGCACGCCACGATCCGACTCCAAGGCCCGCGAGGCCACCCGGGTCAGGTCGCCGTCGTCGACCACGTCGACGATGACCACGGTGATGTTGTCGTTGCCGCCCCGGTTCTTGGCCGCCGCCACCAGCTCCCGGGCGGCGTCGTCGGGGTCGCCGAGGCGCCGCAGGATGCTCGCCACCTGGCTGTCGTTGAGCTCCCGGGACAGGCCGTCGCTGCACAGCAGGAGGCGATCGCCTTTGAGGGGGAGGAGCTGGAGCACGTCGACGCTGACATCGGAGTCGACGCCGAGGGCCCGGGTCAGGACGTGGCGCTGCGGGTGGACGGTCGCCTCCAGCTCCGAGAGCTGGCCGTCGTCGACCAGCTCCTGCACCAGGCTGTGGTCGGTGGTGAGCTGCTCGAGTTCGCCTTGGCGCAGCAGGTAGACCCGGGAGTCGCCGACGTTGATGATGGCCAGGCGGTCCTCGTTGTCCTCGTTGACCAGGGCGACGGCGACCAGCGTGGTGCCCATGCCGTGCAGTTCGGGGTTGCCCTGGGCCCGTTCCCAGATGGACCGGTTGGCCTGGTGGGCTGCGGCCACCAACCCCTCCGTGCCGCCGTTGTTGGCGTACGCCGCCTTCAGGGCCTCCACGGCGGTGAGCGACGCCACCTCGCCCGCGGCGTGGCCGCCCATACCGTCGGCCACCGCGAACAGCTCGGCGGTGACCAGCAACTGGTCCTGGTTCGACGTGCGCACCCGCCCGATATCGGTGGCCCCGCCGGCCCGAAGCTGGATCATCCCCCCACCCCGGTCATCGGGGCAGCTCGAGCACCGTCTTGCCGACCTGCAGCCGGTCACCCCGGTGGATCGGCACCGTCCCCGTCACCTGCCGGTCGTTGACGAAGGTGCCGTTGGTCGAACCCAGATCCTCCACGTACAGCGACCCGTCGCGGCGGAAGACCCGGGCGTGCAGCGTGGAGACGAAGGTGTCGTCGGGCAGGGCGATGCCGCAGCCCACGGCCCGGCCGACCGTCAGCTCGTCGCCCAGATCGAAGGCCTGGCCGTACCGGCCGTTCGGGTCGATCATGACCAGGCGCTCCGCCTCGCTGCCGCCGCCCCCCCAGGACGGGCGGGGGCCGGCGCCGTTGGCCCGGACCGTCCCTCGTGCCCCCCGGCGCGGCCCGGGCGCCGGCGGCGGCCCGACCGCGACCTGGACCGATTTCGGTTCCCGGAGCTCCACCCATACCGCCCGGATGACCCGGAAGAAGAAGAGGTACAGCAGGGCGAGGAAGATGAGCTTGAGGGCGGTGAGGAGCGAATCAGGCATTGGAGCTGGGGCGCCTAGGGCGCTTCGAACCGGATGGGGGTCGAGCCGATCGTGATCTCGTCGCCATGATGCAACCGGTGACTGTGGATGCCGACGCCGTTGACTTTGGTGCCGTTGGTGCTACCCAGGTCGATGGCCACGTAACCGCCACCGCCGTCGGTGGCCTGGCGCACCTCGACGTGGCGGCGGCTGGCGTTGGCGTCGGCCAGCACGATGTCGCACTCCGGCAGGCGGCCGATGGTGATGGGGGTGGCGCCGAGGGTGTAGCGGGTGCCGTCGCGCAGCACCAGCTCCGCCGGTCCGCTCTCGGCGGCCCGCATCTCACCGGCCACCAGCACGATGCCGGGGGAAAGGTCGGGATCGGTGATCATCTCGACGTTGATCGGCCCGAGGAACACGTAACTCTCGGCCTTGGCGTGGTCGCGCGCCACCGAGACCAGCTCGCTGATGAGCTCCGCCTCGATCGGCTCCAACTTGGCCCGGTCGGCGGGGCCGACGGCGACGGTGAAGTGGTTGGGGGTCAGGGTGCCGCGAGGGGCGACGGTGCGCTGGAGGTCCATCTCGCGGGTGAGGCGCCGGCCGATCTCGACTGGTTGCAGGCCACTTCGGAACGCCTTGGCGAAGGCGCCCTCGACAAGGCGCTCGAGCCGTCGCTCGAACTGCTGGAGTCCCATGGTCGGCACTGATGCTATCCAGCATCCCGGCCAGCCCGGGCCCGCGAACGCCCGCTAACCTGGCGTTTCCACTCGGGCGAGTGGCGGAATAGGCAGACGCGCAGGATTCAGGTTCCTGTGTCCGAAAGGATGTGGGGGTTCAAGTCCCCCCTCGCCCACCATGTCGGAGTACTTTTCGCGGCTCCGCCAGCTGGTGATGGACCCCGCCGTGCTGCAGCATCTGCCGGCACCGGTGGAGCTGGCGTCGGGGGAGATGAGCCAGGACTTCGTCGACGCCAAGCTGGCCGTCGACGACCCTGACGATCTGGACCTGGTCGGGGCGGCCATGACGGCGGCCGCGGCGGCCGCCGGCGTCACCTTCGAGGCGGTGGGGGGATTGGCCCTCGGTGCCGTGCCGTTCACCTTCGCCGTCGCCCACGCCGCCCGGTGCCGCTGGTTCCTGGTCCGCAAGGAGCCGAAGGGCCGGGGTACCAACCGCTGGGCCGAGGGCGCCCGGCTGCAGCCGGGGACCCCCGTGATGCTGGTCGATGACGTCATCACGACCGGCGGGTCGATCCAGGTGGCCTACGACAAGGTGACCTCCCTGGGCGCCCGGGTGGTGTTCGCCACCACCCTCGTCGACCGGGGCGACGTCGCCGCCGGTTTCTTCCAGCGCGTCGGTGTCCCGTACGTCCCGATGCTCACCTACCGAGACCTCGGGATCGCGCCGGTCGGCGCGCCGGGCTAGCCGGCCGCAACCGGTCCGGCGCCGGTCGGGTTACAGCCGCCGGATGGTGTCGGCGGTGGCCACCACGACGTGGGGCGACTGGCTCGGCTGCAGCCACCGCAACAGGGCATCGAGGTTGGTGGGCGCCAGGCTTACGCACCCGTTGGTGCCCGAGCCGGTGTCGTCGTGGATGAAGATCCCTGATCCGGCGCCGGCAATGGCCGGCGCCGTGTTGTAGTCGATGACCGCGAACTGCTGGTAGGCGCCGGTTGCCTGCCACAGCGCCTCGCTCTGGCCGCCGAACGGCGGGGTGGTGCCGCAGGACACGTGCTGGAAGGTGTTGTACTGCGCCGACGACGGGTCCTCGTCCCACCAGTCGCCGCACACCAGCCGGTGATACGTCCCGTGGACGCCGGGATCGGGCGCCAGCCCATAGAACGCCGCCGAGATGGCGAAGGCGCCGATCGGCGTGGTGCCGTCCCCTTCCCGGTGGGCGGTGGAGAGGCCGTTGCGGCCCACTCGCGCCGACCACGGCCCCCCGGCGGGGGACCAGCAGGTTCCGTTGCGCTGCCAGAGGGCAACGGTCGCGGTGGTCGACGCCACCGACGGTGCTTCCACGGTCATCAGTTGCGCGCCGCCGCCGGTGTTGGCCAGCTGGCCGGCCAACGACGTCGGACAGGCGGGCGCCGTCGTGGTCGGAGCGGCGGTGGTCACGGGTCGGGCCGAAGAAGGTCGGGACGTCGACGTCGAGGCGGAGGCTGAGGTAGCGGTCGAGGTGACGGTGACCAGCGGCGCAGGAACCGATGGCGGCGGACCGGTCGTCGTGGTCCCCGCAGCCCCCTGGGTCGCCAGCGGGACCGGTGCCGTGCTCGCCGGACGCGGGAGCCGGCCGGCGGTGGGCGCCGAATGGCCACACGCCGCCAGGACGCCCACCGCGGCCAGGGCGGCGACGGGCGGCAGCCAGGGGCGACGTTGTTTCATCCCACCCAGGAACTTATCGTTGGCCCATGACCCGGGTACGGCAGGAGGCGACGCCGGGCCCGCTCGGCTGGGTGGCCGGCGCCGCGGCGCTGGCGGCGCTGGCGGCGCTGCTGGCCGCCTGCCGGGGGACCACACGACCGGCCGGCGCCACCGCGGCGGGCGTGACTCTCCCGGCGGCTGCCTCCGCCACCACGACCGTCACGACCGCGTTGGCGACCACCGCGTCAACCGCCCCGCGGCCGGCGGCGTCGCCCGCCACGGCGACGCCCACGACCCTTCCCGTCACCACCACCAGCCCGGTCGGTCTGACCGGCTTTGCCAGCTCGGTCGCTCCCATCACCGCCGCCGATGTTCCGTACTCCTGGCGTCCCGGATGCCCGCTCGCGCCGGACCAGCTGCGCAAAATGCAACTGAGTTATTGGGGGTTCGACAACCAGCCCCATCTGGGCACCATGATCGTCAATGCCGCCGTCACCGCCGATGTCGCCAAGATCTTCGGCGCCCTGTTCGCCGAGCACTTTCCCATTTTTCAGATGCAGCCGGTCGACGCCTATAAGGGCAGTGACCCGGCGTCGATGGCGGCGAACAACACCTCGGGATTCAATTGTCGCGACGCCGTCGGGGCGGCCTCGCCGCAGTGGTCGGTACACGCCTTCGGCGAGGCCATCGACGTCAACACCGTGGAGAACCCGTACATCGAGGGGGGCACGGTCATGCCCGACGCCGGCCGCGCCTATCTGGACCGGGCGAACTACCGCCCCGGGATGGCCGTTCCCGGCGGCCAGTTGGTCAAGGCGTTCGCGTCCGCCGGCTGGCAGTGGGGCGGGCGGTGG
>DATARN010000207.1:0-4254 GCA_036264135.1 Acidimicrobiales bacterium | reverse complement strand
CGCTCCTCCTGGCGGGCGATGTCGGCCAGCACCTTGCGGTCGGCGGGCGTCAACGGCGGCTGGACGATGCTTCGGGGCCAGAGACGCCGGCGGCGAACCACGTTCAGTTCGGCGGCGTAGAGGGTGAGGGTGGCCACCAGCCCCAGGAAGCCGATCAGGCCGAGGACGAAGCCGTACTGGCCGTATACCGCCTGAGCGTGGCGGAGCTGGTGCTGGATCAGGGCGGTGCCGACCGTCAACAGGACGGTATAGGCCACGCCCGCGACCGCGGCGCCGACCAGCAGGTCGCGCCAGCCGATCTGACGGGGGGTCAGGACCCGGAAGGCGACGACGGTGACGGCCACGTTGAAGGCCAGCTCCACCACCACGGTCAGGACGCGGAAGGCCAGTCCCCGCCCCGCGGCGGTGGCCACCGCGCTGAGGCCGGCGCCAGCGCCCAGGGCCAACCCCATGGTCACGAACAGCAACAGCGCCCGGGCCATCCGGGGTACGAAGCCGGGGCGCACCACGCCCGGGACGTTCCAGATCTGGGCCATGGCGTGCTGGGCGGCCTGGGCCACGCCCAGCGCTCCGTAGATGAGACCGAGCAGCCCGAGAACCAGCCCCGGCACGCTGCCGTGGAGCGGATGGGGAACGTTGTGCCCGATCTGCTCCCCGTAGACCGGGAACTGTTTCAAGGTGGAGCCGATCACGCTCTGGTCGAGGCGCTGGTTCCCCACGAAGCCGAGGATGGTGGTGACCACCAGCAGCATCGGAAACAGCGCCATGAACCCGTAATACGCCAGCGTCACCACCAGCATCGACCCGCGATCGTCGCCGAACTTCTTGAACACCGCGAAGGCGAACGCCGTGGCCCGGTGGCGCTGCTGCCAGTTGTCCACGCCCCGGACGGCGGCTTCGATGGGGTTCACGCCCGATCATTACCCACGATCCGCCCCACCAGTCACCTGAGCCGAACTGGTAAGGGTGAACTTATTAGGTAGGCTAACTACATGGCAATTACCGGAACAGCGCCCGTCACGCCTGCGACGGCGAAACGCGGCTTCGTCCGGCGCACCTTTTCCTCCCTGCGAGCCCGCAACTTCCGGCTGTTCTTCATCGGCCAGACCATCTCCAATACCGGCAACTGGCTGACGATGGTCGCCCTCACCCTCCTCGTCCTGCACCGCACCGGAAGCGGGATCGCGGTGGGCCTGCTGTCCGCCTGTCAGTTCGGGCCCATCCTCCTCCTGTCCGCCTGGGCCGGGGTCATCGTCGACCGCACCAACAAACGCACCCTCCTCTACGTCACCCAGGGCCTGGAGATGGCCCAATCCTTCGTGCTGGCGGCGCTGGCCTTCAGCCATCACGCCCCGCTGTGGGCGTTCTACGTCACCGCCGCCGCCGGCGGCTGCATGCTGGCGTTCGACAACCCGGTGCGGCGCACCTTCGTCAACGAGATGGTGACGATCGAGGACGTGCCAAATGCCGTGACCCTCTACAGCGCCATGGTGAACATGTCCCGTATCGTGGGGCCCGCCATCGCCGGTGTGCTCATCGTGACCGTGGGGTACGGCTGGTCGTTCACCGCCGATGCCATCTCCTACCTCACCGTCCTCGTCGCCCTCACCATGATGCGCCCGAGCGAGCTGCGCTCGGTGGCGGTGACCCCTCGCGGGCGGGGCCAGGTCCGCGCCGGGCTGCGCTACATCGCGTCGGTTCCAGAGCTGTGGATCACCTTTGTGATGCTCCTGATCGTGGGGACGATCAGCTACAACTTCACCGTCGTCTTCCCCCTGTTCGTGGAGAAGGGGTTGCACGGCAGCGACGCCTACTACACCGCCGTCTATTCCGCCTTCAGCGCCGGGGCGCTGGTCGGCGCCCTGGCGGTCGCCCGGCGCACGACGGTCAGTGTCCGCACCGTGGCGATGGGCTCGGCGTCCCTCGGCGTGGCCATGCTCTTCCTGTCCGCCGTCCCCAACCTCGCCTTGGCGGTGGCGGTGGCGACGTTGGTGGGCGCGACCAGCGTCGCCTACCTGACCTCGACGACCGCCCTGGCCCAGATCCGCACCGAACAGCACATGATCGGGCGGGTCCTCGCCATCCAGACGGTGTTGCTGGTGGGCACCACGCCCATCGGCGGTCCCATCCTGGGGGCCATCACCGACGCCGTCGGGGGCCGGGCGCCGGTCATCATCGGGGGCGTGGCGGCGCTCGCCGCCGCCGCCTTCGGCCTGGTGGCGGCCAGCCGGCGCCCCTAAGGAAGCGGTGTCGCCGGGGACGACACCATCCGGAGGGCGGCGACGTAGGCGGCGCCGACGACCAGGTGCATGGCGGCCAGCGAGACCCGGGCGGTCGCCGCCCCGTGGACGGAAACGTCCATCGAGATACTGGCGACCGCGATGACCGCCCCCAGGATCTGCAGGGCTCGCAGGGACGGCCGGCCCAGCGGGCGGGCCGCAGCCGCGGCCGCCAGGCCGACGGCGAAGGTGAAGACGGACAGGCTGACCACGTCGTGGAGGTGGATGAGGCCGGTAGTACTGCCTTGGGTCAGGGTGTAGTTCACGCCGGCGGCCCGGGCGGCGGCATAGAGCACAGCGTTGGTCGCCGTCGCCGCGCTCACGGCGGCGGCACCGACGGTCAGCAGGCGGCGGTCCTTCTGGCTCGAGATCTGGACCGCGGGGTGCGTCGAGGGTTGGGTCGAGGTCAGGGTGGAGGTGATCACGGGGATGCTCCTTTCGGTTCGACCGGCCCGTTGCCGGGTCGTCATCTCCCAAACGAACCGGGTCAGCCCAGATCGACAGTCCCGGCCTGGCGCCTCCAAAAACCTTT
Organism: Acidimicrobiales bacterium; assembly: GCA_036264135.1. GTDB lineage: Bacteria > Actinomycetota > Acidimicrobiia > Acidimicrobiales > Palsa-688 > DATARN01. The sequence goes on along the minus strand of DATARN010000207.1, from coordinate 1,443 downwards.
ACTCGTCGGCGTCGGGGGGGTTGACGTTCATGACGAGCGCCCACGAGTTCCGGATCGCCGTCAACCCGAGGAGAATGGTGGCCGCCGCGATCACGTCCAGGCCGACGACGGTCGAGCCGACGATCAGCACGATGGCGCCGGCCAACACGCCCAGCATCCCGATATCGCACAGCAGGCTCACCTGGAGGTATCGCGTGACGTACTCGTCCAGCGCCCGTGCCACCCTGCGCTGCACCGCGATCTCCCACACCAGCCCGATGCCGTCGCCTGCGACCAGCTCCCCACCCAGCCACCGGGGCGACTGGGTGGGGATCAGCACCAGGGCCGTCACGACCAGGATGGAAATGAACGCCAGGCCGGTCTGGCGAGCCACGCTCCGGTAGCCGGGATGGCGGGCGATATGGTCGCGATTGATCGACAGGGCGATGAACAGCAGGCCCATCAGCGACGCCGACGCCGTCGCGCCATTGGCAGTCCTCGTCGTTTCGTGGCGGGTATGCCGCGAATAACGGTACCAACTGGGAAAGGCAGCCCCCGGGGATGACCGGGCAGCCAGTGCGGTCAGCGAACCAATAGGTCGTCGAGGCGCTCGTAGCTTTCCCGGATTCCGTCCTCCATGCCACTGGCAAGGGCGGCGTCGCGGCTCTCGAACGAGTCGACAAGCGAGGTCGACGTCAGCCGGGTGCGGCCGTCGCCGAGATCGGTGAAGACCAGTCGCCCCAGGGCGACATCGTCGGGGAACGCCTCGAACGAGAAGGTCTGGATGATCAACTCCGCCGGCCGCACCGCATGAAAGCAGCCGCGGAAGGCGAACTCGTTGCCATTGCTCATGTGGACGTAGCGGTATGCACCGCCCGGTCGGCAGTCGTACTCGTCGATCCGCATCTCGTGGCGGCGGGGCCCGAGCCACTGGGCGACCAGTTCCGGGTCGGTGTGGGCCCGGAACACCTTGGCCGGCGGGGCGTCAAATTCACGGACGATGCGGATGAGGGGGACGTTGGGATCGGCCACGATTTCGGTTTCGTGGGTTCGCGTGGTCATTTCATTTGCTCCTTTTGGGGATTTTCGGGTCTGAGTAAGGGCTCAATGTCGTCGGGCATTGACCGCAGGACGTCGTCGAGGCGGCGATAACGCTCCTCGGCCTGCCGGCGGTAACGCTCGATCCATGTGGTCATGAGGTCGAATACCTCTGCTTCCAGGTGCACCGGGCGGCGCTGGGCCTGGCGGCTACGGCTCACCAGTCCCGCGTCCTCGAGCACCTTCAGGTGTTTGGAGACCGCCTGGACGGTCACGTCGTAGGGCTCGGCCAACTCGTTCACGGTGGCGTCGCCCACCGCGAGGCGGGCCACCATGTCTCGCCGGATGGGATCGGCCAGGGCCGAGAACACCCGATTCAGCGGATCAGCCGACACCCTCACTCCTTCTCAACCAAGCGGTTGAATA
>DATARN010000183.1:0-12198 GCA_036264135.1 Acidimicrobiales bacterium | reverse complement strand
TACATCGAGGGGGGCACGGTCATGCCCGACGCCGGCCGCGCCTATCTGGACCGGGCGAACTACCGCCCCGGGATGGCCGTTCCCGGCGGCCAGTTGGTCAAGGCGTTCGCGTCCGCCGGCTGGCAGTGGGGCGGGCGGTGGCCGTCGCCCGACTACCAGCATTTCTCCAAGACCGGCGGCTGACACCGCCGAACGAACGGGGACTGACCGTCGTCACGTGCCCGGGTAGGCCACGTCGGCGGCGGGGCACTGGTAGTCGCCGATGAGCTGGACGTTTCCCGCCTCCACGGCCAGGCCGTCGCCACCGGTAGCCACCAGGTTGTGCAGCGTCAGCACGAAGGCCCCCTGGGTGGCGGTCGTCACGCTCTTCATGGCCTCGACGTACAGCACCCGGCTGAGGAAGCGGGGATCGACGAGGATGGCGGCGTTGGGAACGACGATCACCGCGGTGGGATGGGTGAGCGCCGACTTGGCCGGTGTCCCGGCCGGCCCCGCCGGGAGGTCGACGCGGACGAAGCGACCCCCCTTGGGCGCGGGGCCGCACGTGACGCGGGTGACCATCACCTGGGGGTAGAAGGGGGCCTGGTTGACCCCCGGTCGCACGCCGACCGCGGTCAGGTTGCTGACCACCGGCGCGGTGGTCGAGGTGGTGGTCGTGGCGATGGTCGTCGTCGCCAGCGCCGCCTTGCCGCCGCCGCAGCCGACCAGCAACAGCCCGGCCATGGCCACCCCTGCCACCCGCGTTGAGCCCCCAAATCCCATGGCCGCCATGATGCCCGTAACCGGAGTGGCGACCGTGGCACCTTGGAACCTCCTCGCCGCTCGGGCAGGATGGGGCAGGTGACCACGACGAGCCTGCCCTCGCGCCACGTCGAGTTCACCGTGGCCGGCATGACGTGTGGGTCGTGCGCGGCGCGCGTCGAAAGAATCCTGAGCCGCCAGCCCGGGGTCGTGATGGCGTCGGTCAACCTCGCCACGCGCCGGGCGACGGTCGAGCTCCTCCCGGGTGCCGAGGGCGTGGTTCCGCTGGCCGCCGCCGTGGCGCGGGCCGGATACCAGCTGGAGGCGACCGACGAGCCGCCTCACCTCCCGGCGACACGTGACTCCCTGGCCGTCCTGGAGCCCGAGGCGGCCGCCGGGCCGGCAGCTGCCGCCGCCGCGGCGGGCCAACCCGACGGGCAGGAACGGGCCGAGCAGGGGCAGGAACGGGCCGAGCAGGGGCAGGAACGGGCCGAGCAGGTGCAGGAACGGGCCGAGCAGGTGCGAGAACGGGCCGAGCAGGGGCAGGAACGGGCCGAGCAGGTGCGATGGTTTCGCCGCCTGACGGTCGCCTGGCCGCTGGCCCTGGCGGTGCTCGTCATCTCGACGGTCTGGCCGCACGTCACCGCCGCCCGCTGGAGCGTTGCGCTGCTCACCGCGCCCGTCGAGTTCTGGTGCGGCTGGCCGTTCCTGGCCGGCGCCGCCCGGCGGGCTCGGGCGGCCAGCGCCAACATGGACACCCTGGTGGCCCTGGGCACCTTGTCGGCGTTCGCCTTCTCGACCGCCGAACTGCTCTTCGGACCCGGCGTGCAGGCGCACGACCACGCCGCCGATCCCCGGGGCACCCCGAGCGCGTTCGGGATGCACCTGCATTACGACATGGCCGCCCTCATCGTGGCCTTCCTCCTCCTCGGGCGCTGGCTGGAGGCCCGAGGCCGGGCTCGGGCCAACGCCGCCGTTCGCCAGCTGGCCGAACTGGGCGCCACCGACGCCCGGCTGGTCGTTGCCGACGCCGCGGCGGGCGAGGTCGAGGTCATGGTGCCCATCGCGGCCGTCGTCCCCGGCCAGGTGGTGCGGGTCCGGCCGGGCGAGAAGATCCCGGTCGACGGCCTCGTCGTGGCGGGCGAGTCCTCGGTCGACGAGTCGATGCTGACCGGGGAGTCCATGCCTCGCGACACCGGCCCGGGCGACGCCGTGGTCGGCGCCACCCTGAACGGCCACGGTGCCCTGACCGTCCGCGTCACCGCCGTCGGGGCGGCAACCGCCCTGGCGGGCATCGTGCGGTTGGTCAACGCCGCCCAAGGTTCCAAGGCGCCGGTCCAGCGTCTCGCCGATCGGGTGGCCCGGATCTTCGTTCCCATCGTCCTGACAACCGCCGGGCTGACGGTCGCCGGGTGGACCGTGATCGCCCATCACCCTTACCAGGGCCTGCTGGCGGCGGTGGCGGTGCTCATCGTGGCCTGCCCATGCGCCCTGGGTCTGGCCACGCCCGCCGCCATCATGGTGGGCACCGCTCGGGGGGCTCGCATGGGCGTGCTCATCAAGGGCGGCGAGGTGCTCGAGCGGTCACACCGCATCGACACGGTGGTGTTCGACAAGACGGGCACCCTGACCACCGGAACGATGGCCGTCGTCGCCGTCGTCACCGGCGAGGGAGTCAGCGAGCAGGAACTGCTCGCCGTGGCGGCCGCCGCCGAGGCCGATTCGGAGCACCCCGTCGGCCGGGCGATCGTTGCCCGTGGCGCGGCCATCGTTAGGGCCGCGGGCGGCGGCGCCGCCGGGGCCGCCGGCTCCGCCGGCGGCGGGGCCATCCCGGAGGCCGCCGGCCCCGCCGGCGGCGGGGCGCGAGGTGACGGCTTCCGGGCCGTCGCCGGCCACGGCGTGGCGGCGACCGTGGGTGGTCGCCACGTTCTCGTCGGGCGGCCTCTGCTGTTCGCCGCGTCGGTGACCCCGCCGGCGCTCACGGCCGCCGCCGACGCCCTCGAGGCGGCGGGCCACACCGTTGTGCTGTGTGGCTGGGACGGCGAGGTGCGCGGCGCCATCGCCCTGGCCGACACCGTGAAGCCCGACGCCCCCGCCGCCGTGGCGGCGCTGCGCCGGATGGGCCTCGACCTGGTCTTGCTCACCGGCGACAACGCCCGCACCGCGGTCGCCGTCGGCCGTCAGGTCGGTATTGAACGCGTCGTGGCCGAGGTCCTGCCCGCGGCCAAGGCGGCCGAGATCTCCCGCCTCCAAGGCGAGGGCCGGGTAGTGGCCATGGTCGGTGACGGCATCAACGACGCCCCCGCCCTGGTCCAGGCCGACCTCGGTATCGCCCTTGGCACGGGAACCGACGTCGCCGTGGAAGCGTCTGACATCACGATGATCTCGGCCGGACTGGAGGGCGTCGCCACCGCCATCGGGCTGTCGCAGCGGACCTACCAGATCATCCTCCAGAACCTCGGTTGGGCCTTCGGCTACAACTCCGCCGCCCTGCCGCTCGCCGCGCTCGGTCTGCTCAACCCGGTCGTCGCCGGCGCCGCCATGGGTCTCTCCAGTGTCTCGGTCGTCGGCAACGCCCTGCGCCTCTACCGCTATCCCACCGACGGCGAGGACCGTGACCCCCGCCCGGCGGGGCGTGTCGCAGCGCGCCGCGGCGTGGTCGCCGCCTGGGTCGCGCCGGTGCTCCTGCTGACCCTGGTCATCGCCGGGAGTCGCTGGGTCGCCGGCCGGTCCCGCCCCCCGCAGCGCGCCGTGTACCTCGACGTGACGGCTGCCGGGTTCAGCCCCTCGCCGGTCAGTGTGGCCAGTGGGGAGCGGGTGGCGTTCGTCGTGCACAACCACCTGGCGAGCCCCTGCGGCCTACGCCTCGGCCCTCGGCGCGGCCCGACCGTCGCCGCGGCCGCCACCGCCCGGCTGACGGTGACGGTTTCGGGGCACGGCCAGCTCCGCATCGGCTGCGTCGGCGGCGCCCAGGCTGCCGTCGCCGTCCCGTAGTCGTCCGTGATCGCGGCGGTCGTCCGCTAACTGCACTTCTCGTCGGGCAGCGAGACCAGTTGGGTCTTGTTGACGTTGACCACCATCGGTCCCGTGCAGCTCAGCCCCGACGTGGCCGCCGTCAGCGTGGCCTGGATGTCCTTGCCGTCGCTGCTGGTGCCGTGACAGTCGATGATCCCGGGGGCCTGGCCGAAGCAGGTGATCGCCCCTTTGACGTCCACGCCGTGGGAGTGCAGGACGGAGGTGACGTCCGCCGCGGTCGTCGTGCGAACCTTGTCCTTGCTCGGGCCCGTGGTGCCGCCGCCGCCGCAGCCGCCGGCCAGGACCGCCGTCATCAGGGCGGCAGGGATGAGAAGTCGAGCACCGGGGAACACACGCATGCCCAGATAGTGGCCGATCGAGACCGACGGATCCATCCCGCCAGGTCGCCGGGTGGTCCGCCGCCGCCCAAACGTTGCCACTAGGGTCTGGCGGAGATGGCATTGGGAAGCCGGCCGGCCCGTTCAACCCGCCGCCGGGGCCGGCCATGGCTGTTCTTTGCGGTCCTGGCGACCCTGCTCGTCCTGGTGGTCTACGCCGCCCTGTCGGCCCGCTCCCCGGGGCCGATCCGCCAGCAGGCCCAACAGACGTACCTGGATCAGGCCCTGCCCGCCATCCAGCAGTCGAGCCAGCAGGGCTTGGACATCGCCGCCGTTCGCACACAGACGATCACCCTGACCTCGGCGACCATGATCAGCCACATCACCAGCGTGCTGGCCCAGACCCAACAGACCCTGGCGGCGGTCGAGAAGCTGAAGCCGCCACCCCCAGTTCAGACCGCCCACTCGTTGCTGGTGGCGGCGCTCGACATGCGCGTCGCGGGCACCAAGGGCCTGAGCCAGGCCCTGGGGACGGCGCTGAGCGGCCAGCCGCTCGACGCGGGTGTTCAAGCGCTGGCCGGCGTCGGCCTGGACTTCGAGGCGTCCGACCGCGCCTACAGCCTCTTCCAGCAGGCGATGCCCCCGGTGAACCCACCGCTCCCCGATTCCCGGTGGGTGCCCGACGCCTCGGTCTACAGCGCCGCCAACCTCCAGGTGTTCGTGGCCACCCTGCGCTCCGAAGGCACGCTGTCGCCGGTCCATGACGTCTCGGTCGTCGTCGTTACCACCACCCCGTCGCCCGTCAATCTCCAGAGCGGCGTCGAAGTGCTGCCCCTCGCCAAGTCGTTGACCCTGCAGATCGTCGTGGCCAACACCGGGAACCAGCCCGAGAAGAACCTCACGGTCTCCGCCACCATCACACCGGCCCTGTTCGGGCCGACGCAGATGGTTCGCGACTTCGTCGATCTGGTGCCCGGACAGACGCGAACGGTGAGCTTGGGAGGCTTGCGGGCGTCGTCGGGACAGGTCACCACCCTCACGGTGAAGATCGACACTCCCGTCGGAGCCTTCAATCCGGGCGATACCAGCAAGGTCATCAGTTTTCGGATGCAATAGCCGAAATGGACAAGATGGCCAATCTCCGGCTAGCCTTGCCGGGGCGCCGCTTTGCGTGTAAAAAGGTGCAAACAGCCCAGGACGATGGAGACGGATGTACGCAAAAACAGGGGTAACCGGTGTGGTGGGCGCCGGTGGATTGGCGTTCACTGGACGCCCAGTCCTAGGCCTAATTGTCCTTGGCCTTCTCTTGGTCTTGATGGGTTTGATACTCGTCCGTACCGCCGTCGTGCGGCACGGCGCCCGTTAGGTACTGAGGGCGTATGTCGACTTGGACGGCAACGCCAGACGGCGCCGCCGCGCCGCGCCGGCCGGCCGATCATGTCGCCGTCCCCTTGGGCGCAGTCGCCCTCGCCATTGGGGTCGGTCTGCTGTTCGGCCAGGCCCGCTTCCGGGTGACCGAGGCACACTTCACCGCCTCGATCATGCGCCTCGTGCACATGCGCCCCGCCACCTCGCTAGGTGACAACGTGGTGTTTCCCCTGCATGGGCAGTGGGTCGGCTTCTCCCTGTCGGTTGCCTGCACCGCCGCCTTGTTGCTCGTTCCGTTCTTCGTCGTCGCCGGCCTCTTGCTCGTGGCTCGTCGCGTCGAGAGCCGCCGGGCCCTCGTCGCCCTGGCCGTCACGACCGTTGTGATTTTCCTTGTCAATCAGTTGCGCTTGCTGGTCATCGCCGGGTCGATGCTGGCATGGGGCTTCACGACCGGCTACGAACGCAGCCACGTATTCCTGGGAACCGTGCTCAGCACGCTCGGGGTCATCGGCGGCGTGATCATCTTCGTTTGGATGTTGGTCGGCAACGCCGGCCAGCGACACACTGGCAGCAATCCATGAGGGGCATCACCACCGTGCCAATGGGGCACCAACCATCAGGAGGAGTCATGACGTTTGGTCGACTGCGCCGTACCTTTGCCCGAGCGGCGGGGGTGGGGTTAACGGCGACGGTCGTCGTCGGTATGGCGGCGATGCCCGCCTATGCCGACACATCGACAGCCACCGCCAATGCCGCGACCGTCAGCTTGGGCGGGGCATCAATCTTGACCACCGGCTCCTGCTCGAGCAGCAATCCCGGCCCGGCCGGCACCCCTGCTCAGACCTGCGGCCAGACGCCGAGCCTGTCTCTTCTCGGCACCCAGACCGCTATCCAGGCGGGCGTGTTGGCGCAGCAGACCGTCGCCCGGGGCGACGGCACCTCCGCCGCCTGCGCCGGCCTGATTGCAACCGGTGGCACCATTCAGATCGGCACCGCCGGTGACTGCACCGTGACCGGGGCGGCGCCCCAGGGCGTGGTGGTCAACCTCGGCGCGCTGGCGGTCGTCAAGGCCGACGCCATCTTGGAGCAGTGCACCGCTTCCTCGACCGGCGCCCCGACCATCACCGCCAAGCTCATCAACGCCACCATCAGCCTGCTGGGTGGGGGCACGACGCCGATCGTCTCCGCTCCGCCCGCCAATGACAGCCTGCTGAACCTCGGCGTGGTGACGGCGACCCTCAACGAGCAGCCCGGCATCGATCCCGCCACCCACGTGGCGTACCCGACCGTGGCCGGCCGGGTGACCGGCACGGCGCTCGACCTGTCCGTGCTGCCCGCCCTGCCGGGCTCCCCGCCGCTGATCCGCCTGACCGTCGGCACCGTGACCTGCGGCCCGAACGCCGTCACCGTCCCGACGCCCGCCTTCCCCAAGGCCGGGATGCCGATCGTCGGCGGCATGGTGGCCCTGGCCGCCTACCTCGGTTGGCGGTTCTGGCTGGCACCCCGCCGGCGCCAGCAGGCCATCAACGCCTAGCAGTACCCGCGGTCGTCATACGACCGCTGGCACGACACACTGGTGTGGATGACCGGGCCATTCGTGGCCCGGTCATGCCCTCCCCACGGCCAGGAAGTGTTCCATGGTTAACGACCAGGTGATCGTGTCCGACCAACCCGACCGATTTCTCGACTACCTCCTCCGGTGCGGACTGACCGCACCGGGGGCGGAAGCCAGTCCCACCGCCGGGCGCATCCTGGCCCGACTCTTGGTCGTCGGGGCCGTCGAGGGCGGTGACGACCTGATCGCCCCCTACCTGGTCCCCGCCCCCGGCGAGGCGGCGGTGTTCGAGGTGCGGACCTACCGCCCCGGTGACCTGGTCCCGACCGACGTCCGCGACGGGCTCGGCGCCGCCACGGCCCTGAAGACCGCCTTGCGCACCGCCCGGGAGACCGACGACGGCATCGAGGTGGTGAGCCGGGGCACCTCGGGCGTGGAACGCTGCGTTCTGGTTCGCGATTCCACCGGCGACTTCGAGTTCCGCTTCGCCAGCGGCGAGACCATGATCGGCGACCCGACGGCGTGCAGCCAGGCGCTGATGGCCTGGAGCGATCTGTTCGCCCGCTGGCGGGACGCCACGCCGCCCGCCGGCGACGAGGCCTCCTGGGCGCCGCCACCGCTGGTTGTCCGGCCTGGTCCCGACCGGTCGATGGGGCAGGCCGCCGCGTCGATGGGACAGGCGGCCCCCTCGGCCCGCCCCGCCCCGCCGCCGGCCGAGGAGGCACCGACCACCGGGGCGCGAGGCTGGTGGACGTCGGGCGCCGATGACCGGCCCGCCGAGGCCGAGGCCGGCGGCCGAGCGACCGAAGAGGCGCCGGCCATCGCCACCGCCAGCGCCCCGGTCACCGTCCCGGCCGACGACGGCGAGGACCGCCCGGTGGCGGCGTCGGGTCGAGACGCCCCGCCGGCCCAAGACGCCCGGACCTCCGGAGACGCCGGACCTGCCGGAGACGCTCGGGACACCGAGGAGCTTTCCGTCCGGGGCGACACCACCGCCGGCCCCGCCGTACCCCCGGCACCAGAGGCGCGGGCCTGGGCCACGGTTGGCGCCGAACTGGGGTCGGCGAGCCTCGAGGCGGCCATCCAGCAGGCCATCGGCAACCTGGTGGTCGAGGTCGACCTCGGCCAGGTGGAACAGCTCATCCGCCGGGTCCTCGACGACGACCGCCGCGAGATGGTGGAACCTCTGGCCCGGCGGCTGTCGGCCCGCATCGGCGAGTCGCTGGACCTTCCCGACACCCGCGCCCTGGTCGACGCCGTTTCTCTCGTCCTGCCCCGCCCCGGCGAGCTGGCCGGCGCCGTGGCCTCCGACGTCGGCGCCCTGCTGTCCGAGACCGTCCTGCGTCGCCGCCCCGGTGAACTCGGCGGCGGCATCGACGGCCCCACGCTGCTGGCGGCCCTGGAACACCTGAGTGTGCGAGTCGACGGACTCGAAGACCAGTTCCACCACACGGCCACCTTGCTGAAGGCGATGGGTGAGCATCTGGCCGCGGGTGACCGCCGAGCCGCCACCGCCGAGCGAATAACCATCTCCGTCGACCACGAGATGCAGCGACTGGCTAACCGCATCGACGAGCAGGTGGCGGCCCTCGCCTCGAGCGCCGGCGGTGGCTCCGAGCTGTCCGACGGCGTCGCCCGCCTCACCCGGAAGCTGCGCCAAAGCGTCGCCGAGCTCGACCGGGCGCGCGAACGCCTCGACCAACTGGTGGACCAGGTGGCCGGTGAGGGAGGCGGCCAGCTTGGCTCGATCCGCGGACCGGGGGCGGCCGGTCGCTCCGGGGCCGCCGTGCGCCGCTGACGTGACCGGGCCGTCCGGGTCGTCTGGGGGCGCCGACATTGCCGTCGTCCTCGGGACACGGCCCGAGATCATCAAGCTGGCACCCATCGTCCGGGCCCTGGGTGAGCGAGCCCGGCTGATTTGGACGGGACAGCACTATGACCCCAACCTGGCCGACCTGCACTTCGATGGCGCCGGCCTAGCCATGCCGGTCGAGCAGCTCCGCGGTGTCGGGGGCGAGCGCCGGGTGGACCAGATCATCGGCGTCCTCACCGGGGTGTCCCGCCTGGTGGAGGGCGACCGGCCCCGGGCGGTGGTGGTCCAGGGGGACACGAACACGACCAACGCCGCCGCCCAGGCGGCCCACTACGCCGGTGTCCCGGTCGTCCACGTGGAAGCCGGCCTGCGATCGTGGGATCGGGCCATGCCCGAAGAGATCAACCGCATGATCGTCGGCGTGGTGGCCGACCTGCACTGCTGCGCCACCGCCGGCAACGCCGAGCACCTCCGGGCCGCCGGTGTCCCCGACGCCGCCATCGTCGTCACCGGCAACACCATCGTCGAAGCCACGCTGGCGACGCTCCCCGGACGGGCGGAACAGGACGAGTTGCTGGCGTCCTACCACCTGACCGACGGTAAGTTCGTGCTGGCCACCGTGCACCGCCCCGAGAACGTCGACGACGCGAGCGCATTGGAGGCCGTGCTCGCCGGCCTCGCCGCCCTCCCCTGGCCCGTCGTCCTCCCCCTCCACCCGAGGACGGCGCAGCGCATCGAGTCGTTCGGCCTCGGCGGCCTCGCCGCCCAACTGCGCCTGGTCCCGCCCATCGACCACCGGTCGTTCCTCGCCCTGGCGGCGCGCGCCCGGATCCTCGTCTCCGACTCCGGTGGGGTCCAAGAGGAGGTCACCATCTTGAAGAAGCCCCTGGTGGTGGTGCGGCGCAGCACCGAGCGGCCCGAGGCGGTGACGGCCGGCTTCGCCCGCATGGCGTCGCCCGCGGGCATCGTCGATGCGGTTTCAATCATGGCGGCCCCGGACGTGGCCGCCCGGCTGGCCAGGCTGCCCTGCCCGTTCGGCGACGGCCGCGCTGGTGTTCGCATCGCCGACGCCACCCGCGCCCTGGCGGGCGGCGCCGCCCCTGGGGGCAGGGGGGCGAGTGCCGAGCAGCCTTCAGGGGTCTTCAGCCCGCCTTACTAGGATGCCGCGCCGTGGGAAGAGGGGGGGCGCGCCACGCCGTCGAGTGGGTGCGGACCCGCAACCCCGTGGCCGCCGGCGCCCCGTGGATGCGCAGCCACAGTTGGCGGATGTACGCCCTGAGCTTGGGCGACCGCTGGTTGCAGGCCCCCCGGCGGTTCGTCATCGTGACCGCCGGGCGCAGCGGGAGTGAGCTGCTGACCGATCTGCTCAACTCCCACCCCGACATCGTCTGCGATGCCGAGATCCTCCATGACCGCGTCGCCCTCCCCGAACGCTTCGTGGCCGGCCGGGCCGCCAAGGCGGGGATCGGCGGCGCCGAGGCCTATGGCTTCAAGATCCACAATGGCCACTTCGGCTTTCAGGTGCTGCGGGAGCGGCCGGGCTACCTGGGCCGGCTGTCCGACGACGGCTTTCACCTGATTTTCCTCCGCCGCCGGAACCTGCTGGCCCAAGCCGTCTCCTCCACCATCGCCTCCCGCACCCGGTGGCACTGGCGACGGGATGACGGCGCCTCGTTCGCCGCCCTCGACCTTGACCCCGTCGAGGTCCTGATGATGGCCTACCTCTTCGAGGAGAGCGACGGCTACCTCGAGCGGCTGCTGCGCGACCTTCCCCACACCACCCTCGTCTACGAGGACGACTTGCGCGACCGGCCCGCCCAGCAGGCCACGGTGGATCGCATCGCGTCCGTGCTCGGGCTGGCGGCCGCCCCGGTGGCGTCGGATCACGTCCGGTTCACGCCCCCGAAGCTGTCCGAGTCGATCGCCAACTTCGCCGCCGTGGCCGAGCTCGTCCGCCCGACTCGCTTCGCCCGCTTCCTCGACGACGACGCCGACGATGATTCCCCCGGAGGCGCCGACCGGGTGGGCCGCAACCAGTCCTGCCCCTGCGGCAGCGGCAAGGAGTACGAGTTCTGCCACGGCGCCTGAGCCGCCTCACCGTTTCGCGCGAATAGTGGTGGAATATCACGTGTTTTCGCGCACAACAAACCACGGCACGCTCAGGGATAACAGTGGCCCCAGCGGCAACCGGGGCAGTGGCCCTAGCCGCAACCGGGCTGCCGCTCCGGGCAGGTCAGCGGTTGCCGGGCAGGTCAGCGGTCGCCGGGCAGGTCAGCGGTCGCCGGGCAGGTCAGCGGTCGCCGGGCAGCCACTCGCTGCCAGGAGTGACGGGCCGCAAATCGTCGTCCAGCTGGTAGACGATGGGCACGCCGGTGGGGATCTCCAGGCTCGGGATGGCCTAGTCGCCGATCCCGTCGAAGTGCTTGACCAGGGCCCGGAGCCTGTTGCCGTGGGCGGCGACCAGGACCACCTCGCCGGCCCGCAGGTCGGGGACGATGGCGTCGTACCAGTAGGGGAGCATGCGCACCACCACATCGGCCAGGCATTCGCTGGCGGGGACCAGCTCGGGCGCTGGCCGTGTGGCGCCGGCCGTGTGCCCCCGCCCCGGTCCCGCCGGCGGACGGCGGCGCCGGCGGCACCGACCGGGTGGCCCCGGCCGCGGTGACCTCGCCTGGGGCTCAGGCTGATCCCAGGTAGGCCTGGCGGACGACAGGATCATCCCGCAGCGCCCGACCGGTTCCCGTCAGGACGACCCGGCCGCTTTCGACGACGTACGCCCGGTCGGCCAGTTCCAGCGCCCGGCGGGCGTTCTGCTCGACCAGCAGAACGGTGATTCCCGAATCCCGGATGGTGGAAATCATGGCGAACACCTCCTCGGCGAGCTGGGGGGCCAAGCCGAGGGACGGCTCGTCGAGCAGCAGCACCCGGGGGCCGGCGACGAGGGCCCGGGCAATGGCCAGCTGCTGCTGTTCGCCGCCCGACAGCTGGCCCGCCGCCAAGCGGCGACGCTGGCCCAGGATGGGGAAGCGATCCATCATCTCGGCGACCGCCGCCGCGGCCGCCGCCCGGTCCGGCCGGGCCCACCCGCCGAGCTGCAGGTTCTCCTCGACGGTGAGGCGGCCCAGGATCTCTCGACCCTCGGGAACCTGGACCAGACCGGCACGGACGATACGTGGTGGCGGCGCCGTGGCCAGGTCGAGATCGCCGAGGCGGGCCGCGCCCCGCCGGGGCCGTAGCAGCCCCGACAAGGTGTTGAGAACGGTTGACTTTCCCGCCCCGTTGGCGCCGATGAGGGTGACGATCTCGCCCCGGGCCACGGTGAGACTGACATCGGTGACCGCCTCTACCGCCCCGTAGCTCACCGCCAG
>DATARN010000155.1:0-6687 GCA_036264135.1 Acidimicrobiales bacterium | reverse complement strand
AGATCGGTCAGCGAGCGGATCATGCGGGTCTTGGCCTGGCCCCGCTCGCCCAGGAAGATGATGTCGTGACCGGCGAGCAGGGCGTTCTCCAGCTGGGGGAGCACGGTGTCCTCGTAACCGAGGACGCCGGCGACGACGGGCTGCCCGGCGGCGATGCGGGCGGCGGCGTTGCGCCGCACCTCCTCCTTGACCGGGACGGACTGCCATCCCGAGTCCCTGAGCTGGCCGAGGGTCGCCGGGCGGCGCGACTGCAGAAGATCCGTCATGCGGCCCACGCTACCGGCCGTCTTCCCTCATCCGACCCGCGCCGCCGGCGCTTCCAACGACGCCGGGACCACTCTGATCGTCACGACGCCGACAACCGCGGCGCCGCCGACCACCCTCCCACCCGTGGTCGTGCCCAGCGTCCCCCATGTGGCGCAGCCCACGGTGGCCACGACCTTGCCGCCCATACCCCCACCGACCGGACGTGCGACCTGCCGGCGCCCGTGACGGCGGGTAAGGCGCAGCGAGTCGAGGCCCGGCCGAGGAGTAGGACGGCGGGCGAGCCCGAGAAGGTCGACGTTTCCGTCGACCGGACCGGCTCGTTCGTCGGCCGCACGCCCCACGCCCCACGCCCCACAGGCCCCAGCGCCACAGCGAGCCCGGCACCTAGCCTGCGCCCCTATGGAGTTGGGGGAAGGATGGCGGGCGACACCCGCCGATGACACGCTGCGGCGCGCCTTTCCCGACCCGGAAATGGACGACGCCAGCTGGATGCCGATCGTTGTGCCGCACCACTGGCGGTCGCACCCGGACTTTGCGGCCAGCGACGGCCCGCTGCTGTACCGCGTGCCCTTCGGACCCGGCCCCAGGCCGGAAGCCGGCACCAGGACATGGCTCCAGTTCGACGGGCTCTTCTACCAGGGCGATGTATGGCTGGACGGGGCGTACCTGGGGGATACCGAGGGCTACTTTTTCCCCCACTGCTTCGAGGTCACGGCGGCAATGGCGGCCCGCTCGGAGCACCTGCTCGCCCTCGAACTGACCTGCGACCGGCCCAAGAAGCGGCAGGCCAAGCGGAACCTGACCGGGGTCTTCCAGGACTGGGACTGCTTCGATCGGGACTGGAATCCCGGCGGCATCTGGCGCCCGGTGCGGATCTTCCAGACCGGCCCGGTGCGCATCGCCCGCCTCCGGGTGCTGTGCCTCGAAGCCACGGCGGAGCGTAGCACGCTCGAGGTCCGGGCCACGCTGGATGCCGCTGCCGCCGGCACGGTCACGGTCACCACCGACATCACGAGCTCATCGAGCATGAGCTCATCGATCACGGGCTCGTGCCCCACCGAAACCCCCGCCCCCGTCGTCCGGGTCGCCACCGACCATCCCCTCGCCGCCGGGAGCAACGAGGTCCGGTGGCGGGTGCCGGTCGAGTCGCCGGCGCTGTGGTGGCCCCACGCCCTCGGAGGGCAGCCGCGGTACGACGTCACGGTGGGCGTCGCCGTACAGGACCACGAGAGCGACACCCAAACGCGGCGCACCGGCATCCGGCGGGTGGAGATGACGAACTTCATCGCCACCATCAACGGGGAGCGCCTGTTCCTCAAGGGCGCCAATCTCGGTCCCAGCCGGCGGGAGCTGGCCGAGAGCACGGCGGACGAGCTCGACGCCGACATCGTGCTGGCCAAGAACACCGGGCTCGACCTGCTCCGCATCCACGGGCACATCAGCCGCCCCGAGCTGTACGACGCCGCCGACCGCCACGGCGTGCTGCTGTGGCAGGACCTGCCGCTGCAGTGGGGCTACGCCGGCGTCCGGGCCCAGGCGGTGCGCCAGGCGGGCGAGGCGGTGGACGCGCTCGGCCACCACCCGTCGGTGGCGGTGTGGTGTGGCCACAACGAGCCACCCCAGCTGCTCGACCGGGCGCCCGATCCCGTGCGGTTTCTGGCCCGGGCCCTCCCCACGTGGAACCGCACCGTGCTCGACCGCTCGATCCACCGCGCCCTGGAGCGGGCGGACGGCACCCGGCCGGTGGTCGCCCACTCCGGGGTACCGCCCCACCCGGCCTGGGGCACGGACAGCCACCTCTATTTCGGCTGGTACCGGGGCGAGGAGCGGGACTTTCCCGCCGCCCTCAGGCGGTTCCCCGTCCTGGCCCGATTCGTGTCCGAGTTCGGGGCCCAGGCGGTGCCAACCGAGGGCGACTTCTGCCAGCCGCAACGGTGGCCCGATCTTGACTGGTCCCGACTCCAGGCGGCGTACTGCCTGCAGAAGGACCGGTTCGACCGCTACGTGCCGCCCGTCGACTACGCCAGCTTCGACGCCTGGCGCGACGCCACCCAGGAGTACCAGGCGACGGTGATCCGCTTCCAGGTGGAAACGTTGCGGCGCTTGAAGTACCGGCCGGCCGGCGGGTTCTGCCAGTTCTTGCTCGGTGACGGCCAACCGGCGGTGACCTGGGCGGTGCTCGACGACCGGCGCCGGCCGAAGCTCGGCTACGAGGCGCTGCAACAGGCCTGCGCTCCGGTGATCGTGGTGGCCGACCGCCCGGCGTCGTCGTACCGGGCAGGAGACAATATCCACCTCGACATCCATGTCGTGAACGACCTGCGGACCGCCCTCACCGACGCCCGTTGTGACGCCACCGTCCAGTGGGCCGGCGGCAGCCGCAAATGGCAGTTCGCCGGGGCCGTCGAGGCCGACGACTGCGCCCGCATCGGCACGCTCCGGCTGCCCATCCCCCACGCCGAAGGGCCGCTACTCGTCGACCTCGTTCTAACGTGGACGGGGGGCAAGGCCACCAACCGGTACTCGACCCGGGTGACGGCCCGATAGCAGTGCGAATCGCCCGGTGCCTCAGCGGAACGGGCGAGACGATGAGCGGATGAGCGGATGACAGCGACGACAACCAGAACAACCGAGGCGCCGGCGCTCTACCGCACCTCGATCGGCAAGAAGATGCTGATGGCGGCCAGCGGGCTGTTCATCCTGCTGTGGCTGATCGGCCACATGGTGGGCAACCTCAAGGTCTGGCTCAACCAGAAGGAGTTCGACAGCTACGCGGAATTCCTCCGCCGGATGGGCGAGCCCATCTTCCCCCACTCCGTCCTGCTGTGGTTGATCCGGGCGGTGCTGACGGTGGCCTTTGTCGTCCACGTCTATCTGGCCATCGACCTCTCGATCAGGAACCGCCGGGCCCGCCAGGTGCGCTATGCCCATCCCGAGCGCGTCCAGGCCGACGTTCCCGCGGTGACCATGCGGTGGGGCGGCCTGGCGCTCGGCCTGTTCGTGATCTTCCACCTGGCCAACTTCACCTGGGGCTGGATCCACCCCGGCTACCGCTTCGTGCGGGGGGCGGTGTACCACAACGTGGTGGGCAACTTCGACCAGTGGTGGCTGGTCGCCATCTACGTGGCCGCCATGGTGGCCCTGGCGCTGCACATTTACCACGGGACGTGGAGCATCTTCCAGACCTTCGGAGCCAACAGCCGGCGGTGGGACCACGTCATCCGACGCAGCGCCGGCGCCCTGGCGGTGATCATGTTCGTGGGGTTCGTCTCGGTACCCGTCGGCGTGCTGGTGGGAGCGATCCAATGACCGTCATCGAAAAAATGGAACGAGAGGCCCGCTGGGCCATCGCCGACGAAACCATCGACGGCCACGTCCCCAGCGGTCCCATCGAGCAGTTGTGGGACGACCACCGCTTCAACATGAAGCTGATCAACCCCGCCAACCGCCGCAAATACCACGTCATCGTGGTCGGGTCCGGGCTGGCCGGGGCGTCGGCCGCCGCCAGCCTGGGCGAGCTGGGCTACCGGGTCAGCTGCTTCTGCTACCAGGACTCGCCCCGCCGGGCCCACTCCATCGCCGCCCAGGGCGGGATCAACGCCGCCAAGAACTACCGCAACGACGGCGACAGCGTCCACCGGCTGTTCTACGACACGGTGAAGGGGGGCGACTTCCGCTCCCGGGAGGCCAACGTCTACCGCCTGGCGCAGCTGAGCGTCGACATCATCGACCAGTGCGTGGCCCAGGGCGTGCCCTTCGCCCGGGAGTACGGCGGCCTGCTCGACAACCGCTCCTTCGGAGGCGCCCAGGTCTCGCGGACCTTCTACGCCCGGGGCCAGACCGGCCAGCAGCTTCTCCTCGGCGCCTACCAGGCGCTGGCCCGCCAGATCCACCTGGGCTCCGTCACCATGTACCCCCGCACCGAGATGCTCGACCTGGTCGTGGCCGAGGGTGCGGCCCGGGGCATCGTGACCCGCGACCTCGTCACCGGTGCCGTCACACCCCATGCGGGCGACGCCGTCATCCTGGCCACGGGCGGATACGGCAACGCCTTCTACCTGTCGACCAACGCCAAGGGGTGCAACACCACCGCCATCTGGCGGGCCCACCGGCGCGGCGCCCTGTTC
Source organism: Acidimicrobiales bacterium (assembly GCA_036264135.1). GTDB lineage: Bacteria > Actinomycetota > Acidimicrobiia > Acidimicrobiales > Palsa-688 > DATARN01. Next base: position 2,293 of record DATARN010000155.1, on the reverse strand, counting down.
GCCAACCCCTGTTTCACCCAGATCCACCCGACCTGCATCCCCGTGGCGGGCGACTACCAGTCGAAGCTCACGCTGATGTCGGAATCGCTCCGCAACGACGGCCGCATCTGGGTGCCGCGGAAAGCCGGCGACACCCGGCCACCCAACCAGATCCCCGAGAACGAGCGGGACTACTACCTGGAGCGCAAATACCCGAGCTTCGGCAATCTGGTCCCACGCGACATCGCCTCCCGCAACGCCAAGGAGGTCTGCGATGCTGGCCTCGGAGTAGGGCCCGGGTGCCGGGGCGTCTACCTTGACTTCTCCGACGCCATCGGGCGGCTCGGCGTCGAGGTGATCAGGGAGCGCTACGGGAACCTGTTCGAGATGTACGAGCGCATCACGGGCGAAAACCCGTACCAGGTCCCGATGCGCATCTACCCCGCCATCCACTACACGATGGGCGGGCTGTGGGTGGACTACGACCTGATGAGCAACCTGCCCGGGCTGTTCGTGCTGGGCGAGGCCAACTTCTCCGACCACGGCGCCAATCGCCTCGGCGCCTCGGCGCTCATGCAGGGCCTGGCCGACGGGTATTTCGTGATCCCGGCCACGCTGGCCAACTACCTGGCTGGTTCTCCACCGCCGGCGCTGACCGTGGAGCACCCCGCCTTTGCGGCGTCGCAGTCCGCGGTGGCCGCCCGGACCGCGCAGTTGCTGGCGGTGGGCGGGTCGCGGACCGTCGACGACTTCCACCGCGAGCTCGGATCGTTGTGCTGGGAGCTGTGCGGCATGTCCCGCTCCGCTTCCGGCCTCTCGAAACTGATCGATCAACTGCCCGCGCTGCGCTCGGAGTTCTGGCAACACGTGGCGGTCCCCGGCTCCGGCGCCTCCCTCAACCAGTCGCTGGAGAAGGCAGGCCGGGTGGGGGACTTCATGGAGATGGCCGAGCTCATGGCCATCGACGCCCTGCACCGGGAGGAGTCCTGCGGGGGCCACTTCCGGGAGGAACATCAGACGCCCGAAGGCGAGGCGCTCCGGGACGACGAACATTTCGCCTACGTGGCGGGCTGGGAATGGACGGGGGAAAAGGGGTCCCTCGATCCCATCACCTCCGGGGCCCTCCCGACGCCGCGGCTGCACAAGGAGCCGTTGGAGTTCGAGCACGTGCATTTCTCGCAGCGGTCTTACAAGTGAGGTCGTACCGATGACGACCGTGACCGGCCTGGCCGGTGTGCAGCCCGCCCCTCCCGACGGCGCCTCGGAAGAGGGGCAGCTCAACCTCACCCTCTATGTGTGGCGCCAGCCCTCTGCCGACGAGCCGGGTTCGATGGTCCGCTATGACGCCCCCGGGATCAGCACCCATATGTCATTCCTCGAGATGCTCGACGTGGTCAACGAGCGCCTCATCCGAGGCGGCGAGGAGCCGATCGCGTTCGACCACGACTGCCGGGAGGGGATCTGCGGCACGTGTGGCATGGTCATCAATGGCATCGCCCACGGCCCGCAAGCGGCCACGACAACGTGCCAGCTGCACATGCGCCATTTCCACGATGGCGACACCATTTACATCGAGCCGTGGCGGGCCGGCCCGTTCCCGGTCATCAAGGATCTGATCGTCGACCGGGGTGCACTGGACCGGATCATCGAGGCGGGGGGATACATCACCGCCCCGACCGGCGGGGCGGCGGAGGCCAACGCCACCCCCGTGCCCAAGGAGTCCGCCGACCTGGCCTTCGACAACGCCGCCTGCATCGCCTGCGGCGCCTGCGTGGCCGCCTGCCCCAATGCCTCGGCCATGCTGTTCACCTCGGCCAAGATCTCCCACCTGGCCGCGCTCCCCCAGGGTCAGCCCGAGCGCATCAGCCGGACGCTGGCGATGGTGGCCAAGCAGGACGAGCTCGGGTTCGGGGGCTGCACCAATATCGGCGAGTGCGCGGCGGTTTGCCCCAAGGAGATCCCCATGGAATCGATCGCCCGCATGAACCGCGAGTTGCTCCGGGCCAGCCTCAAGCGGGGCCGGGGCAAAGGTCGCTGACCGCAGCTTTTGGTCCACCCGCCGTTCGTCGGGCCAACATTTGAGGGGCTCGCCGGCCGGCGGGATAAACAATCGGGGTACGGCCGGTGGCCGAGTGGCGACCTTTTCCCAGGACTCATGGTCAGACGTTGAATCGGCCCCGGAGTAATTGAAATGTCGCGCCGTGGATGTCTATCTATTAGGCGCCGTGGATTTGTCGGTCCTCCGCGAGCGGGAGACGGCGTTGGAGTCGATCGACTTCGAGCGGGAACCCCCAGCCGTTGACCCTTAACAACC
>DATARN010000116.1:0-5799 GCA_036264135.1 Acidimicrobiales bacterium | reverse complement strand
GCGGGCATGGCGAAGGCGTAGAACGCCGCCTTCCCGTACCGGGCGTCACCCGGCCACCATCCCACCTCGATCTGTTCCGCGTTTCCCGCGTTGCGGGCGATGAACCCGCCCGACGGCGGGTCGACCGTCCGCCCCGAGAAGAAGCTGACCGCCAGGTCAAAGGTGCCCCACCAGGCGTTCACCGGTGACACCCGCCCCCGATAGGGAGCCCGCAGCGCGGCGAGCACGATCGCCGCCTCGGTGGCGGCCACGAAATAGTTGTCCACCTGCGCCGGGTCGTAGGTGTGGTGCTCGTCGTCCTCGTCGAGCGGGATGGTCCAGGGCACCTCTTGGGGGCGGGCGTAGATCTCGACGGGACCGGCGATCCGTCGGACCGCGGCCAGGACCTCACGGGTCACCTCGCCGACGGGACGGTTGGGGGTGAGGGGGATGGCGTGGCCCGTGCCGTTGGTGTGTTCGACGAACGCCTGATGGGTGCGCAGGTCGAGGCCGGCCACCACGAGGCCGGATCCGTCGGGCGCGGGCAACGGCACCGTCTCCCAGCCTCGGGGGGTGAAGCGCAACGCGGTGTGCTGGAGTTGCGGCTCGGGGGGCGCCAACTGCACGGCCAGCTTGCCCAGGATCTGGGTGTGGGCATGCAGCGTGTCGCAGGTCGCGGCCCACTGCTCGTACCGCACGGTTGGCCACCGCCCTTGTTCCCGCCCCGAGGTCGGCGTGCCCACGGTTCCTCCGATCGCTCTGTTGGTTCGAGCGTACGCCTACCGGCGCGAATTAGCGGGAGAGGAGGCCGAGGGTCCGGGCCCGCTGGACGGCCTCGGTGCGGCTGGTCACGCCGAGCTTGGCGTAGACGTGGCGAATATGGGTCTTGACGGTGTTCACCGATACGTACAGCTCGCTGGCAATTTCCGGCGCCGACAAGTGGGTCGGCAGGAAGCGCAACACCCGCGCTTCGCGATCGCTGAGCGGATCGGGCAGGTCGCCCGGTGCCCGCGCAGATGCGGTGCGGCTGCGATCCACCGCCTGCTGTTGTGCCGATGTCAGTCGGAGGGTGCCGAGAACAACGAGCCGGTCGGTCGTGCTGCCGTGGGCCTCCGCAACTGCCCGCTCGCCCATCCGGGTTTGCAGAACAAGCATCTCTTCGCTCCCTTCCACCGCGACCAGGACGAGGCCGGCGGCCGCATCCGTCTGCTCGAACGGCTGGCGAGCGGGTGTCGCTCTGCGGGGGCGAACGTATCTCGTCACATCCTCCGTCATACCGGCTCCTCGATCGCTGTCTCGATACTTGTCCCGCCGGGTCGATCCGCCATCGAAGGCAACCGGAAATCTCCCTGGGGGTCTGCCGCTACGGTGGCCCCCCCGCTAGCCACCCCCGCCTCCCGTGGCAGCGCCCCGCGACCCGTGGCCGCGCCGGGGGAGGAGCCGGCCGGCGGTGTAACTTGAGCGCTCGAGGGGCCGGGCAACCGGACGCGAGGAGCCGACAGTGTCGTCCCAGCGGGATTCCCGTACCGAGCACGCCGAGGCCCGGATCATCCTGGCCGACGACGATGTCCTGCTCCGTGAGGGCGTGGGCAGCCTCCTCGAACGGGCCGGCTTCGAGGTGGCCGGCTCGGTGGGGACGGCCGAGGAACTGCTGAAACTGGTCCGGTCGTGCCCGCCCGAGCTCGTCATCGTCGATATCCGGATGCCGCCTGGGCACAGCACCGAGGGCCTCGAAGCGGCCGAGCAGATCCGCCGCGAATTCCCCGACGTCGGCGTGCTGGTCCTCTCGGCCCACGTCGAGGTGGACCAGGCGATGGACCTGATGGCCAGCGGCCGGAGGGTGGGCTACCTGCTGAAGAGCCGGGTCGTGGATGTGGACGGCTTCATCGAGACAATCAGGCGAATCCTGCATGGCGGCTCGGTCGTCGACCCGGCGGTGGTGCAGGAACTCGTTCGCTCACGGCGGCGGCCCAGCCCGCTGCAGACCCTGACCGAGCGGGAGCGGGAGGTGCTCTCGTTGATGGCCGAGGGCTATTCGAACGCCGGCATCGCCCACTCGCTGTGGGTTTCGGAGGGCACGATCGAAAAGCATGTGCGAAGCATCCTTTCGAAGTTGCAGCTTTCCGACACCCCCGACGATCACCGCCGGGTGCTGGCCGTGCTCACCTTCCTGGAGAGCCGGTAATTCCCAGCGTGGCCCGGATGGCGTGGCCCGACAGCTCGCCTTTGGTGAGGAAACCGACTGCCGGGCTGGCCGTTACCAGTTCGGAGAGGTCGCGCTCGGCGTAGGTAGAGATGAGGATGACCGACGAGCGCTGACTGGCGGACGCGGCCAGGCGGTCGGCCAGCTCGAAGCCGCTCTCCCGAGCCAGGTAGACATCGACGAGGATCACGTCGGGACGAAGCTCCTCGGCGCGCGCCACGGCCTTGTCTCCGGTGGTCGCCACATCCACCACGTCAAGCCCGTCGCCTTCGAGCAACTCCCGCGCCGCCAGCAGGAAGTCGGCATTGTCGTCGACGATCAGACAGCGCAGCCGCACGCCCTGAGCATGGCAGCACACCGCCGCCGGCACATTGAAGGTAGCTGGAATCCCGAGGTGGGTTACGCTGCATGGAAGCTCGGTCGTCGATCGGGGGTGACGATGGAACGGTCGCGATGGTTCGCCGTCGGGCAGGCGGGGCCCTACGACGACCGCCCCGGCTTCGTCGCCGCCGACCGGGCCCTCATCGGCGAGGACGCCAAACTGGCGGTCGTTTTCTGCTCGCAGTCGCAGGACGTGGCGGGGGTGGTGAGCCAGATCGGTGATCGCGCCGGGGAAGTCCCGGTGATCGGCTGTTCGACGGCGGGCGAGATCGCCACCGCCGGAGCCGGCGACGCCAGCGTCGTGGTCGCCGCCTTGGGCGGCCCCGGCTTCTCGGTGCGCACCGCCTTGGCGACGGGCGCGTCGGGCGACCTGCGCCACGCCGGTGCCGTCGCCGCCGGCGCCTGCCAGGAGGGGACCGGCCTCGAGGGCCACCCCCACCAGGTCCTGCTGCTCCTCACCGACGGGTTGGCCGGGGATCAACAGGAGATCCTCAGGGGGGCGTACGCCACCCTCGGGGCGGGCGTGCCGTTGGTGGGTGGTTGCGCGGGCGACGACCTGAGAATGACGAGGACCTTCCAGATCTACGGCGACTCGGTGCACACCGACGCCGTGGTGGCGGCGGCGGTCCGGTCGGATGCCCCGCTCGGCATCGGGGTGCGGCATGGCTGGGTCCCGGTCGGTGAACCCATGGTGGTGACCGCCAGCGGCGGCAACCGCATCTTCACGCTGGACGGGCGCCCCGCCTTGGCCTTGTATCTGGAGCGTCTGGGGCGTGACGTGGCGGACTGCGGGAGTACGGAGGAGTTGGCCCAGATCGCCCTCACCCACCCTCTCGGCCTGGGCAGCCGGGGTGAGGAGGCGCGCGTGCGGTTCATCGGAGGTGCCGACTTCGCTGATCAGTCCCTGATCTCGCTCGCCGAGATACCAACCGACTCGCTGGTGTGGATCATGGCCGGCGACCGCGAGTCGGTCCTCGAGGCGACGGACGCAGCCTGCCAGGAATCGCTGGTCGGGTTCGACCGGCCTCCCTTGGGCATGCTGGCCTTCGACTGCATCGCTCGCCGCCGCGTGCTCGGCGAGGACGGCATCAAAGGGGAAATCGACAGGATCGCGGCGATGGCTGGGGGTGCCCCGATTGCCGGTTTCTATACGTACGGCGAGATCGCGCGGAAGAAAGGCGTGCACGGCTTCCACAACCAGACCCTGGTTGTGTTGAGCGTGGGGTGACCATGCCGGCGATGGCCGAGGGCGGAGCCGCCGACCCCCTGGCCCAAACCGTGGATCACCTCCGGTCGTTCGGCTTTGTCGCCGCCCTGAGCGCGTCAGAGACCGTGGCGTCGGCCGCCCAGCAGGCGGTCGAGCGCATTGCCGAGACCTTCGACGCCGAGATGGCCGCCATGGTGCAGCCCGACGGCGTCATGGCGGCGATCGGCTTTCCCGCCGGGACGGCGCCGGCGGTCGAGCTCTGGTCGCTGGCGAGGGGCGATAGCCAGGACATCGTCGTGCCCGGATGCGGCCGGTGCCGGGCGGCGGTCGCACCACTGGAACACCCGCCCGGGGCCGCCCTGGTGGTGGCCCGGTCGGGCGGCGACGGGCTCAGCCGTTCGGAGGTCTCGCTGCTGAACAGCCTGGCGCGGGTGCTCTCCCTCAGGATGAGCATGCTGCACCTGGTCCAGCAGGAGCGGGCGCTCCGCGAGGAGAGCGACCGGCAGGCGGCCGACGTGGCCCGCCTGGCCGACGTGCTGGCCGAGCGCCAGCGCAGGCTGGAATGGCTGGCCGACGAGCAATCGGCGCTGCGCCGCGTCGCCACCCTGGTCGCCACCGGCGTGGCCGACGACCGCCTGTTCGCCGCCGTTGCCGACGAGATCCACAACCTGGCCCAGGCCGACTATGTGCTGTTGGCTCGCTATGAGCCCGACCAGTCGGTCGTGGTGGAGGCGTCCTGGCGGAAAGACGGTGGCGACGCGGGGGCGGGGCGGCGGTTCGTGATGGGTGGCCACAACCTGGCGACGCTCGTGGAGGCATCGGGCCAACCGGTGCGGATCGACGATGCCGAGAACACCAGCGGCGAGATCGGCGCATTCTGGCAGTGGCTCGACATACGATCGGCGGTGGGCCAGCCCGATTGTCGTCGCCGGCCGCCTGTGGGGCCTGGTGGTGGCGGGGACCGGGTCGACGGATCCCATGCCCGACGATGCCGGCGAGCGCGTCGGCCGGTTCACCGAGCTGATCGCCATCGCCATCGCCAACGCCGAGGTCAGGGCCGATCTGGCCGCGTCCCGGGCGCGCCTGGTGATGGCCGGCGACGAGATGCGCCGGAGGATCGAACGGAACCTCCACGACGGCGCCCAGCAGCGCTTGGTGACCCTGGCGCTACGGCTGCGAACTGTCCGCGACGGCGTACCCGGGGAGCTGCCCGAGCTGCGCCGCCAGGTGTCGGGCGTCGAGGCGGGAATGACCGACCTGCTGGAGGAGCTGCGCGAGATTTCCCGCGGCCTCCATCCCGCCGTCCTTTCGCAGACCGGGCTGGGGCCGGCACTGCGGGCCTTGGCCCGGCGGTCGGCGGTCCCGGTCATCCTTGACGTGGCCGGCGTGACCAGGTTGCCCGAGCCGGTCGAGGTGGCCGGGTACTACGTCGTCTCCGAGGCGTTGACCAACGCCGCCAAACACGCCCAGGCCGAGGCGGTCGAGGTCATCGCCGGCGTCGTCAACAACACGCTGCACCTCCGCGTGTGCGACGACGGCGTCGGCGGGGCCGATCCGGCACGCGGTTCCGGGTTGATCGGGCTTCGCGACCGGGTCGAAGCCCTGGGGGGCAGCCTGTTCGTGTCCAGCCCGCATGGGGCGGGCACGACCATCGAGGTAGCGCTGCCGATCGGGGATCGCCAAACCGGTCCGTGACCGGGCGCTTACCGCCGGCGGCTTCGGCCTGGGTGGTCGAGTGGGGCCGGGTGCTCAGCGCCGGCGGCCTCGGCCGGGGTGCGGGCGGGGCCGGGTGCTCAGCGCCGGCGGCCTCGGCCGGGGTGGGGCCGATGTCGTTCGGGTGTGGGGTGGCGGACCAGGGGCGGCGGCCCGGCGGGGGTGTGGAATCCCGGGGTGGCGGCCATCGTCCCGTCCCTGGTGACGATCAGGGCGTTGTGCCCGGGAAGCGTTTCGATCCACCGCAGGGCCGCCGGCCCCATGGCGAAGGCGGCGGTGGCGTAGGCGTCGACGACGGTCAGTGAGCGGCCGGTGA
>DATARN010000018.1:0-2215 GCA_036264135.1 Acidimicrobiales bacterium | reverse complement strand
GCCTGATCAACTCGATGATGCCGTTCAGCTGCTCGATGCGCTGGACCCTCTCCTCGTCGCTGACCACGTTTGCCGCCTCCAAGTCCATGTCCCCGCAGGCTACCCGGGTCGCGGCCGGTTGCGGCGGTAGGTTGCACCCGGTGAAGCCACCGAGCGGGGCATGACGGAGCCCGTCGCCCAGCCGCCGGCCACCGGCGCGACGCAGTGGATCGAGGCCTTCGCCCGCGAGTTGGGGGTCGAGGCACCCTCGCGGGACGTCGTCGAGCGCCTCCTGGCCATGGCCACGGTCGCCGCCCATGCGTCACAGCGAACGGCCGCCCCCATCGCCTGCTACCTCGTCGGACGCGCCGGGGCGTCCTTGGAGCGAGCGGCGGCGGCGGCCGACGCCGCCAGCCGGGCCCTGTCGCCACCGTGGCCGCCGACCACCGACCGAAGTGGGGACGATGTGCTGGGGTAGTTGTGCGCAGATCGTCCCCACTACGCCGGGGGGTCAGTGAACATGGAACGGCCGGCTCGTCCCGCATCTTGCGTGGGTTGACCACGATGGGCGGGCAGAGCCACATACGGAAGGAGCCGACCGTGTTGATCCATGTTCCCCCGCACGCCGATGTTTTGGCAATGGACGTGCACAAGCTGTCGATCTCGGCGGGTGTGCTGCCTGCTGGGTCGTTGTCGCCGGTGGTCGACAAGATCGGCTCCGATGAGGAGTCGGTGCGTCGGTTGGTGGGCCGGTTCGAGGACCGGGGCCGGGTGTGGGCCTGCTATGAGGCAGGTCCGACCGGCTACGAGCTGGCCCGCCTGCTCCGGGGGTTGGGGGTGCACTGCGAGGTGATCGCTCCGTCGCTGATCCCGTCCCGGCCGGGTGACCGGGTCAAGACCGACCGCCGCGACGCCGGCCGCATGGCCCTGCTGTTGCGGGGTGGGCAGCTGTCGTCGGTGCGGGTCCCGACGGTGGCCGAGGAGGGTGTGCGTGATCTGTGCCGGGCCCGCGCCGACATGGTCATCGACCAGACCCGGGCCCGTCACCGGCTGGGCAAGTTCCTGCTCCGCCACGGCCGGGTGTGGCGCGACGGCGCCAACTGGACCCTCAAGCACGAGGCGTGGATCCGCGGCCAACACTTCGATGACCCGGCCGTGACCGCGACGTTCAACCACTACCTGGCCACCCTGGTCGCCCATGAGGCGGCGGTGGCGGCCATCGACGCCGACCTCGAGGCCTGCTATCCCAAGCCGCCGTTCGCCGACGCCGTGGCCCGTCTGGCCGCCTACCGGGGCGTCACCCGCCTCGGCGCGCTCACCCTGGCCGCCGAGGTGTGCGACTGGGCCCGGTTCCCGACCGCCGCCATGTTCATGGGCTTCTGCGGCCTGGTGCCTTCGGAGCACTCCAGCGGACAACGCACCCAGCGTGGTGGGATCACCCACGCCGGGAACACCCACCTGCGCACCCAGCTGGTCGAGTCGGCCTGGGCCTACAAGTCCCGGCCCGCCGCCGGCGCCGCCATCCGCAAGCGCCAGGAAGGCCTCGATCCCGACGTCGTGGCCCGGGCGTGGGCCGCCCAGCTGCGCCTGTGCGGCAAGTTCCGGCGCCTCGACGCACGCAAGACCAACCGCAAGACCGTCGTCACCGCCGTCGCCCGTGAGCTCGCCGGGTTCATGTGGGCCGAGATGACCGCCGCCTGACGACCAATGCCCCCCGTTCATCTCGCTCCCGGCCCGGGCTGGGCCGAAAGCGAGGACCCCGCCATGGGCCGGGCCACCGCCGCTGCAGAACCGATCCCCGTTTCGACTATGGCCACTTCGGTCACCGCCGCGATCAGTGTGGGGCAACTCTCTGCGCAACGTTCTCCTGCGGTCCCAACCCGCGCACATCAGTCTGGCGGCCAGCCCACCAGCAGCCGCCCGGCCCATGGCAGAGCCCTCGACCGCGCCCCACCCTGACCGCACCCGGCAGCACCGCGACGCCCCGGCCGCTCTCCGCCGCCCAGTCTCCTACGGTGCTCGACGGCGTCAAGAGCCTCCGCTCCGCTCCGGTCCTACGGACGGCCTCCGGCCGCTCTTGACCCCGCCTCCGCTCCGCAGGTCCCGGCAGTTAGGAGAGCAACGGACACCTCCGCCGATCCTGACGCCTCAGACGACCCCCTGCCCAGCCGCGCCCAAAACGAGCTCCGCAAGCTCCGCCCAGACCCCCCTTGACAAGCCGTTCCACATCAGTCGA
>DATARN010000016.1:0-5410 GCA_036264135.1 Acidimicrobiales bacterium | reverse complement strand
GGCAATGGCGGCATCGGTCACGTTGAGCGCCAGCCGTCGGGCGGCCAGGCGCCGATCCAAAGCGGCCAACTGAATAGTGACGATGGCGGAAATGTCCTCCTCGGAAAGCGAGCGGAATCGGACAATCTCATCGATCCGGTTGAGGAACTCGGGCTTGAACGCCTCCCGGGGGTCACCCTGGTAATTGGACGTCATGATCAGCACGGCATTGGTGAAGTCGACGGTGCGCCCTTGCCCATCGGTCAGCCGGCCATCGTCGAGGACCTGCAACAAGACCCCGAACACATCCGGGTGCGCCTTTTCCACCTCGTCGAGCAGGACAACGGCATACGGGCGCCGCCGGACCGCTTCGGTCAATTGGCCGCCTTCGTCGTAGCCCACATAGCCGGGAGGAGCGCCGATGAGGCGGGCGACGGCGTGCTTCTCCATGTACTCGCTCATGTCGATGCGCACCATGGCCCGCTCGTCGTCGAAGAGGAAGTCGGCGAGGGTGCGGGCCAGCTCGGTCTTCCCCACCCCGGTGGGGCCGAGGAAGAGGAAGCTGCCGATGGGCCGGTTGGGGTCGGCCAGGCCGGAGCGGCTGCGCCGGATGGCGTTGGCCACGGCCGTGACCGCCTGGTCCTGGCCCACCACCCGCTGGCGGAGCACCTGCTCCATGCGCACCAGCTTGGCCACCTCGCCTTCGAGCAGCCGCGACACGGGGACGCCGGTCCACTTGGCGACCACCTCGGCGATGTCCTCCTCGTCGACCTCCTCCTTCAGCATCTTGCGGTCGGCCTGCAGCTCGGCCAGCGCCTTGGTGGCCTCGTCGACCCGCCGCTCCAGCTCGGGCATCTGGCCGTAACGGATCTCGGCGGCCCGATTCAGGTCGCTTTCCCGCTCCACCGCCCCGCGGAGGGACTCCAGCTCCTCCTTCAGGGTGCGGATGGTGCCGATGGCCGCCTTCTCGGCCTGCCAGTGCGCCTTCATACCGTCGGAGGTCTCCCGCAGGTTGGCCAGTTCCTCGTCCAGCTTGGCCAGCCGCTCCACCGACGCCAGGTCGGTTTCCTTGTCCAGGGCCACCCGTTCGATCTCCAGCTGGCGGATGCGCCGCTCCACCACGTCGATTTCCGTCGGCATCGAGTCGATCTCGATGCGCAGCCGGGACGCCGCTTCGTCCACCAAGTCGATGGCCTTGTCGGGCAGGAAGCGCCCGGTGATGTAGCGATCGCTGAGCACCGCGGCCGCCACCAGCGCGGCGTCTTGGATGCGGACGCCGTGGTGCACCTCGTAGCGCTCCTTCAGGCCCCGCAGGATGGCGATCGAATCCTCGACCGACGGCTGGCCCACGTAGACCTGCTGGAAGCGCCGCTCCAAGGCGGCGTCCTTCTCGATGCGCTTGCGGTACTCGTCGAGGGTCGTGGCACCGATCATGCGCAGCTCGCCCCGGGCCAGCATGGGCTTGAGCATGTTGCCGGCGTCCATGGCGCCCTCGGCCGCCCCCGCCCCGACCACGGTGTGCAACTCGTCGATGAAGGTGATCACCTCGCCACCCGAGTCGGTGATCTCCTTCAGCACCGCCTTCAGCCGCTCCTCGAACTCGCCCCGGTACTTCGACCCGGCGACCATCGACCCGAGGTCGAGGGACAGCAGACGCTTGTTCTTCAGGCTCTCGGGGACGTCGCCCTCCACGATCCGCCGGGCCAGGCCCTCGACAATGGCGGTCTTGCCCACACCCGGTTCCCCGATCAGGACCGGGTTGTTCTTGGTCCGCCGGGACAGCACCTGGATCACGCGGCGGATCTCCTCGTCTCGCCCGATGACCGGGTCGAGCTTGCCCTTGCGGGCCTCCTCGGTGAGGTCGCGGCCGTACTTCTCCAGCGCCTGGTACTGCTCCTCGGGGTTCTGGCTGGTCACCCGGTGGCTGCCCCGAACCGCCTTGAGGGCCTCCAGCAGATCCTCGCGGCTGATCTTCAGGTGTTCGGCCAGGGCCAGCAGGACGTGCTCGATCGACAGGTACTCGTCAGTGAGGCCGGCCCGCTCGGTGTCCGCCCGGTTGAGCGCCTCCCGCAGGTCGCGGCTCATCTGGAGGTCGCCTTGGGCGCCCCCGCTGTAGCTGCGGGGCAGCTTCGCGAGCGTGTCCTCGACCCGGTTGCGCAGGGCCATGGGCGCCAGCCCGACCTTGGTCAGCACGGGGAGCACGACGGTCCCCTCCTGGCCCAGCATGGCCAGCAGCAGGTGGTCGGGCGTGACCTCAGGGTTGTTGCGGCTGCGGGCGGTTTCGGTGGCTGCCGTGAACGCCTCCTGGGTCTTCAGCGTCCACCGGTTCGGATCCAACGCCATTCCTTGCATCCTCCTCAAGAAACTTTAGTCCGATGGTATCAACTTCTGACCGCCCTCTGAGATTCCCGGGAAAAGGGGGCCGGAAGCGGCGCCGGCCGCCTCGCACCCGCCGGCCGGTTGGCAGACTGCCGACCGGTGCCCTGGCTCGTCGTCAACGGAACCCCGGTTTGTCCCCTCGAGCTGGCCACGACGCCGTGGGAGCGGTCACGGGGCCTGCTCGGACGTTCGGATTTTGACGGCGCCGTGCTGCTGGCGCCGGCGTTCGCCGTCCACACCATCGGCATGCGGTTTCCGATCGACGTCGCCTTCTGCTCGTCCTCGTTGCGGGTCATCGCCACCGTGACCATGGCCCGCCACCGCCTCGGGCGGCCCCGGGCCCGGGCCCGCTCCGTCCTGGAGGCGGCCGCCGGCGCCTTCGCCAGCTGGGGCCTCACCCCCGGCAGTCAACTGGCCATCCGCGACGACTGACGCCACGCCGGCCATCGCGTTTCGGCGGCTCGGCAGGCCTACCCGGTGGGGCGCCAGGGAACGGGCGAGTTCTTGACCGGGACCAGGTCCCGCCGGTACTGGCGATGGGTCCGGGCGACGGCCTCGGCCGCCTCCTCCTGGGCCCTGGCCAGCTCCCGGCGCAGCCTGGTGACCTCGTCCTCCAGCTCCATCACCCGACGGACGCCCTCCAGGTTGAGGCCGCGGTTGGTCAACTCCTGGATGCGGCGCAACCGTTCGAGGTCGCGCTCGCTGTAGCGGCGGCTGCCGCCACCGGTGCGCGCCGGGTCCACCAGGCCCTTGCGCTCGTAGATGCGCAGCGTCTGGGGGTGGACGCCGGCCAGTTCGGCCGCCACCGAGATGACGTAGACGGCACGGGCGGAAGGTCTGCGCTCAGGCATGGCTTACACCCCCAGATGGGCTCGCGGGGAGCCGCCGTTGGAGTCGGTCGCCGACGCCAGGGCCTCGATGGCCTCGCGCTCGGCATCGGTCAGTTTTTGCGGCACCGCCACCTCGACGGTGACCAGCAGGTCCCCGATCCCGGTGCGCACCGGCACGCCGTGCTCCTTCACCCGGAAGGTGCGCCCCGAGCGGGTCCCGGCCGGCACCTTCAAGGTCACCGGCTTGTCGAGGGTGGGCACGGTGATGGTCGCGCCCAGCGCCGCCTCGGGGAAGCTGATCGGCACGGTCAGGGTGAGGTTCTTGCCCTGGCGGCCGAACAGGGCGTGATGGGCGGTGTGCACGGTGACGTACAGGTCGCCGGCCGGGCCCCCATTGGCTCCGATGCCGCCCCGGCCCTTGATCCGGATCCGCTGGCCGTCCTCGACGCCGGGCGGGATGCGGACCTTGACCTGGCGGCCTTTGCGCTCGATACCCCGCCCGAAGCAGTTGCGGCACGGGGTCTCGACCCGCATGCCGGTACCGCCGCAGTCGCGGCACGGCTGGCTGAAGGAGAACAGCCCCTGGTTGTCGTTGATGACCCCCCGGCCACCGCAGGTGGAGCAGATGACCGGGCTGGTGCCGGCGGCGGCGCCCGTGCCGCCGCACATCGAGCAGGCGACGTCGCTGGTGACGTTGACGGTGGCGGTCACCCCGTTGACCGCGTCGAGGAATGACAGGTGCAGCTGCGCCTCCAGGTCCTCGCCGCGACGGGGCCCGGCGGGGCCGCTACTCCCCCGGCCGCCGCCTCGGCCCCGACCGAAGATCCCGCCCAGCAGGTCGGTCAGATCGTCGGTCGAGAAGTTGGCGCTGAACCCGCCGGGTCCCGCGCCCCCGCCGGCGCCCGCGAAGGCGTTGCCCAGCGGGCCCAGCCGGCGGACCTCGTCGTACTCCTTGCGCCGGGCGGGATCACCGAGGACGTCGTAGGCGGCCGAGACCTCCTTGAACCGGTCCTCCGATCCCGGGTTGGCGTCGGGGTGGTACTGCTTGGCCAACCGGCGGTAGGCGCGGGTGATGTCCTTGTCGGTCGCGGTGTCGGTGACCCCAAGGACCTTGTAGTAGTCCTTCTCGAACCACTCCCGCTGCGGGGCCATGGCGGTCAGCCTCGCACTTTGACCATGGCGTGGCGCAGGACCCGGCCCTTCCACCGGTAGCCGGCCCGCATCACCTCGACAACGTGGGGACCCCCGTTGCCGCCGTCGCCCGGCTCGTGGGCCACGGCGTCGTGCACCGTCGGGTCGAACGGTGCGCCGACGGGATCGATGCGCTCCAACCCTTCCCGCTCGAGGGCGTCGAACAGGGCGGTCCAGATCTGCTTGACCTCCTCGCCACCGCCGTGGGCGATGGCCAGGTCGGCGGTATCGCAGACCGGGAGGATCTTGCTCACCAGCTCGCCGGCGGCCCGCTCGACGTGCTCCACCTTCTGCTTCTCGACCCGCTTCTTGTAGTTCTCGAAGTCGGCCTGGAGGCGACGGAGGGCGTCGAGGTAGTCGTCGCGCTGGCGAGCGACGGCCGCCACCTCGAGGTCGAGCTCAACGTCGGCGGCGGCTTCGGCGGCGGCCAGATCAACGGCAGCGTCGGCCATCTCCGCGGCCAGGTCGACCGGCTCGGCGCCCGCCCCCGGGGAGGCGGCAGCCGCCGCCTCCCCTGCGGGCGTGTCGGCACCGGTGTCGGCAACCACGTCGGCCAGTGGATCAGCGGCGCCCCCGTTGGTCTGGTTCGGGTTGCTCACTTGCCATGCTCGTCGACGATTTCCGCGTCGACGACCTCATCGTCGTTGACCGAGCCGGACGCCCCGCCCGGGCCACCGGTCGCCGAGGCACCGTCGCCGGCGTTGCCGTTGGTCCCCGCGGACTCGTAGAGGCGCTTGCCGAGTTCCTGGACGCCTTGGGCCAGGGTTTCGGTCGCCCGACGGATGGGCTCGATCTCCGTGCCCCCGAGGGCGTCCTTCAACGACTTCAGGTCGGCCTCGACCCGCTCTTTCTCCGCCCCGACGAAAGAGACGGCCTGGTCCTTCAGCATTTTCTCGGTCTGGTACACCAGGCTGTCGGCGTTGTTGCGGATCTCCGCCTCCTCGCGGCGGCGGCGGTCCTCCTCGGCGTGGGCCTCGGCGTCGCGGACCATCCGCTCGATCTCGTCGCGGTTGTGGGCCGACTGACCGGTG
>DATARN010000189.1:0-1553 GCA_036264135.1 Acidimicrobiales bacterium | reverse complement strand
TGGTCGACATGGATCCCGCCGACCTGGCCGACCGAGACAGCGTCATCGCCCTGCACCGCCTCCGCAACCGCCTCGACGCCGTAACCACCCGCGCCGCCGCCGCCTTCGACACCAACCGCACCTGGCAAGACGACCGGGCCCGCAGCGCCGCCGCCTGGATCACCTACACCTGCCATTTGCCCCGCTCCTCGGCCAACGCCGAGATCGCCCGAGGACGGCGCCTGCGCCACCTCCCCGCCGCCGAGGCCGCCTGGGCGGCCGGCGACGTCGCCGCCGCCCACATCGACACCCTGGGCCGGGCCCGCCGGCCCGCCACCGAAACCCGCCTCGCCAAAGACGAACCCCACCTCGTCGGCCAGGCCAAGACGCTGCGGTTCTCCCACTTCTGCTCGGTCATGGCCTACTGGTCGCAGCTGGCCGACCCCGACGGCGACGACCGCAACTTCGACGACAAACGCGACCGGCGCCGCTTCCAGCTGTCGCGCTCGTGGCAGGACCTGTACTTCGGCGACCTGGTCCTGGACCCCATCGGCGGCGCCATCGTCGCCCGCCAGTTAGAGACCATCGAAGCGGAGTTGTTCCACGCGGACTGCGACGCCGCCCGCCGCCGCCTGGGTTGCGAACCGTCGATCATGGACCTGGAACGCCAACCCTGGCAGCGCCGCGCCGACGCCCTCGTCGAAATGGCTACCCGGGCCGGCGCTAACCCTGCCGACGCCCGGCGGCCCGAACCGCTCTTCACCGTCCTCGTCGGCTGGGAAACCTTTCACGGCCGCATCTGCCAACTGGCCGACGGCACCGTCATCGCCCCCGGCGCACTCGTTCCCTGGCTCGACCAAGCCTGGCTGGAACGAGTCGTGTTCGACAGCCCGTCGCGCGTCATCGACGTCGGCGCCGCCCGCCGCCTCTACACCGGCGCCACCCGCCGCGCCGTCGAAGTCCGCGACCAACACTGCTACCACCCCACCTGCGAAGAACCCGCCGACCACTGCGACATCGACCACATCACCCCCCACGCCGCCGGCGGCCCCACCACCCAAGACAACGGCCGAGTCGCCTGCGGCTACCACAACCGAGCCCGCCACCAACCACCCCCACCCGACACCGGGTAAACGGATCTGGCGGCGACGCCAGCGTCGCACCTGACTCGGCGGTCAGAAAGGCCTGGTGCAAACGGGGATGCAGGGCCGGGCAACGCTCGTTCAACACGTCCCGCTACGGAGTGAGGCACGCGGTACTCCCAGGTTGCCCAGTCCAGCTCGTACGCCTTGACTCCAGCCGAGCTGCGGCAGCCACCACCACGGCGACAAGGTCATGCTCGATCAACGGGCGCCGGGGCACGCCTCGGCGAAGCGGCGGACGTGCACATCGGGCTCACCATCCCGCCTCCCCAGGCCGGCTTCCGCTCGGCCGGGGACTGTCGCATTAACGGTGTAACCGGTCCTCTGATTAATGGGATTCTCGGTTACTTACGCTGAAGTGATTATACGTCCAGGGAACGCCAAAGTAAAGGCGTTCAGAGCGGGCTTCCACCGGTTCGTCCAACGCTGGCG
>DATARN010000067.1:0-37556 GCA_036264135.1 Acidimicrobiales bacterium | reverse complement strand
GGCGTCATCGGCTGGAACAAGGCCCAGGTCCGCCGCCAGGAGCTGTTGAAGGACCTCAATGCCCAGCGCCACACCGTCGAGACCCAGCTGGACGGGGCCAAGGAGCAGATCGCCACGGCCATCCGCTCCCTCGACACCAAGATGGAGCCGGTCCGCAAGGACATCGAGATCCAGCTCGACAAGGTCAGCGAGCGCCTGCCGGAGCAGGTCCGTGAGGTCGTGCAGTCGGCCCGCAAGTTGGCCCGCGACACCGAGCATCAGGTCCGCCAGGCCGTCGGCGCCCTGTAGGCCCCGCCCCGCCCGCCCCGGGCAGAATGACGGGGTGAACCATCCCATAGACGCCGCGTTCCTGGCCCTCGACCCCCACCGGCTGGCCGACGCCGCCCTCACCCGGGCCCGGGAACTCGGCGTCGACCACGCCGATTTCCGGGTGGAGCGCATCCGGGAGGGTTCGACCCGGGTGCACGACGCCGAGTTGGAGGGCGCCATCGACTCCGAGCAGACGGGGCTGGCCGTGCGGGTCGTACGCGACGGGGTGTGGGGCTTCGCCGCCGGCGTTGACCTGACGCCCGAAACCGCGGCCCGCCTGGCGGCAACGGCCGTCGACGTGGCCCGGGCCTCCCAGGCCATCACCGCCGAGCGGGTCGAGCTGGCCGACGAGCCGGCGTACCCCGACGTCAGCTGGGTGTCGGACTACGAGATCAACCCCTTCGACATCCCGGACAACGAGCGCGACGCCCTGCTCGTCGGGTGGAGCGCCCGGCTCCTCGCCGCCGCCGGCGTCGACCACGCCGACGCCATGGTCCACCTGGCCCAGGAGAACAAGTTCTACGCCGACGTGGCGGGCACCACCACCACCCAGCAACGGGTGCGAACCCACGCCGCGGTCACGGTGGTCGGCGTCGACGCCACCACCGGCGCGTTCGAGACCATGCGCACCCTCGCCCCGCCGACCGGCCGGGGGTGGGAGTACGTCACCGGGGTCGGGTGGGACTGGGACGCCGAACTGGTCACCCTGCCGCACCTGCTGGCCGAGAAGATGACCGCCCCGACCGTCGACGCCGGCAGCTACGACCTGGTGATCGACCCCTCCAACCTGTGGCTCACCATCCACGAGTCGATCGGCCACGCCACCGAGCTGGACCGGGCCCTCGGCTACGAGGCCGCCTATGCCGGCACGTCGTTCGCCACGTTCGATCGGCTGGGCCAGCTCACCTACGGGTCGCCCATCATGCACGTCACCGCCGACCGCGACGCCCCCCACGGGTTGGCGTCGGTGGGCTACGACGACGAGGGGGTGGCGGCCCAGCGGTGGGACCTGGTCCGCGACGGCGTGCTGGTGGGCTACCAGGTGGACCGCCACATGGCCCGCATGAAAGGGCTCGGCCGCTCCAACGGCTGCGCCTTCGCCGACTCCCCGTACCACGTGCCCATCCAGCGCATGGCCAACGTGTCCCTGCAACCGGCCGCCGACGGCCCGACGACCGACGCCCTGATCGCCGGGGTGGACGACGGGATCTACGTCATCGGCGACAAGAGCTGGTCGATCGACATGCAGCGGTACAACTTCCAGTTCACCGGGCAGCGCTTCTTCCGCATCCGCGGCGGGAAGCTGGCCGGCCAGCTCCGCGACGTCGCCTACCAGGCGACGACCACCGACTTCTGGGGGTCGATGGCGGCGGTGGGCGGCCCCTCGACCTACGTCCTGGGCGGCGCCTTCAACTGCGGGAAGGGACAGCCCGGGCAGGTGGCGCCGGTCAGCCATGGCTGCCCGAGCGCCCTCTTCCGCCAGGTCCACATCCTCAACACCACCTCCGAGGCGGGACGATGACCGTCACCACGCCCCAGGAGCTGGTCGAGCGGGCCCTGGCCCTGTCCACCGCCGACGGCTGCCTCGTCATCGCCGACGAGTCGAGCGACGCCAATGTGCGCTGGGCCAACAACACCGTCACCACCAATGGCGTGACCCGCAGCCGCCAGCTCACGGTCATCGCCACCATCGGTCAGGGCCGCGGCGTGGCCGCCGGCTCCGTCTCCCGGGCCGGGGTGTCCACCGACCGGCTGGAGGACCTGGTGCGGGCGGCGGAGAAGGCGGCTCGCTCCAGCATGCCGGCCGAGGACGCCCAGCCCCTGGTCGCCCCGGGCCCGGGGACGGGGACGGACACGGGGGCGGGAGCGCCGGGCGGCGCCTGGGACGCCGCCCCCCAGGAGACCTCCATCGCCGCCTTCTCCGCCTTCATCCCGTCGCTCGGGCACGCCTTCGAGCAGGCCCGGGGCGGGGACCGGCTGCTGTTCGGCTTCGCCCAGCACCACCTGCAAACCACCTACCTCGGGTCCTCCACCGGCCTGCGGCTGCGCCACGACCAGCCGATGGGCACCGTGGAGCTCAACGCCAAGTCGTCGGACTTCCGCCGCTCCGCCTGGTTCGGCCAGTCCGCCTCCGACCTCGCCGCCGTCGACGTGCCGGCCCTCGACGGCGAACTGGGCGAGCGGCTGGGGTGGGCGGCGCGCCAGGTGGAGCTGCCCGCCGGGCGCTACGAGACCATCCTGCCGCCCAGCTCCGTCGCCGACCTCATGATCGACCTCTACTGGTCGGCCGGGGCACGTGACGCCCACGAGGGCCGCACCGTCTTCTCCCGGCCGGGCGGGGGCACCCGGGTGGGCGAGACGCTGAGCCCGTTGCCCATCACCCTGCGGTCCGATCCCGGCGCCGAGGGCTTGGCCTGCGCCCCGTTCGCCATCGCCTACGCCTCGAGCTCCATGGCGTCGGTCTTCGACAACGGCTGGCCGCTTCAGCCCACCCGATGGGTCGACGAGGGGCGGCTGGCCGCCCTGCTGCAGAGCCGCTACTCCGCCCGGCTGACCGGCCTTCCCGTGACGCCGCCCATAGACAACTTGATCATGGAGGCGCCGGGCTCGACGGCCACCGTGCGCCAGATGGCGGAAACCACCGAGCGGGGGCTCCTGCTGACGTCGCTGTGGTACATCCGCGAGGTCGATCCCCAGACCCTGCTCCTGACCGGCCTGACCCGCGACGGGGTGTACCTGGTCGAGGGGGGCGAGGTGGTGGGGGCGGTGAACAACTTCCGGTTCAACGAGAGTCCCGTCGACCTGCTGCGAAGGGCCACCGAGGTCGGCGGCACCGAGGTGACGCTGTCCCGGGAATGGGGCGACTACTTCAGCCGGACGGCTATGCCGCCCCTCCGGGTGCCCGACTTCAACATGTCCTCCGTCAGCCAGGCGACCTAGACGGCGCCGCCGGTTGACCCTGCCAGTCGGCCAGGACGTCGGCCAGGGTCTGCGGCAGCGAAAACTCCGGTTGCCAGCCGGTGGCCGCCCGCAGCCGGGTGGGATCGCCGCAGAGGTCGGGCATGTCGACGGGACGGAGCCGTTCCGGGTCGGTGGTGACCGCCAGGTCGGATCCGTTCAGGTCGAGCAGCAACCGCACGACCCGGTCGAGGGTGACCGACCGCCCGGAGCACACGTTGTACACGTCACCGGGCCGACCCCGCGCCACCAGCAGGCGGTAGGCCCGGACCACATCGCGGACATCGCAGAAGTCCCGCCCGACGGCCAGGTTGCCGGTCCGCAGCTCCCGGGCGCCGTTGGCCGCGGCGGCCACGATCTGCTGGGCCATGGATGCCACGAAGAAGCGCGGCGACTGCCCGGGGCCGATGTGGTTGAACGGCCGGACCCGGATGACGTCGAGGCCCCCGCCGTAGTGGGCCTGCAGCCCCGCCATCTCGGCCGCCGCCTTGCTGGCGGCGTAGGGGGTGGCCGGCCGGAAGGGGGCGTCCTCGGACACGGGTAACTCGCCCGGCGCCACCGCCCCGTAGACCTCGGCCGAGCTCACCAGCAGCACCCGGGCGCCCGGCGCCACCCGGCGCACGGCCGCCAGGACGTTGACCGTGCCGAGGACGTTCACCTCGTAGGTGGCCCCGGGGTCGTCCCACGACGAGTGGACACTGGACTGGGCCGCCAGGTGGTAGAGGGCGGCGGGCGCGGCGTCGCCGATGGCCGCCACCACCGCGGCGGAGTCGGTCACGTCGACGTCGGCGTCGGCGACGGTGACGGTGTCACCCGCCGCCTCGAGGTGCCGGCACAGCCACGGGCCGACGAATCCGCGACCCCCGGTGATGAACGCGTGCACTACCAGCGGACCCTACAGGTCACCGCCGAGGGCCTCGACGTACACCGCCCGGGTCCCGGCCACGGTGCGCGCCCAGCTGAACTCGGCGGACCGGGCCAGGCCGGCGGCGGCCAACGCCGCCCGCACCTGGTCATCGGCCAGCAGGTCCTGCAGAGCCGACGCCCACCCGTCGACGTCGCCGACCGGCGCCAGCCGGGCCGCCCCGCCCGCCACTTCCCGCAGCGACGGGATGGCGGAACACAGCACCGGCGTCCCCTGGGCCATGGCCTCGAGGACGGGTAGGCCGAAGCCCTCGTGCCGGCTGGGCAGGGCGAAGACCGTGGCGCCGGCATACAACGCCCGCAGCTCGGCGGCGTCAACGGGGCCCAACCGGCGCAGCCGGTCGCCCAGGAGATCGACCTCCGGCTGGGGCAACAGCCCCTCCGACAGCCAGCCGCTCGGCCCGGCCAGCACCAGGCGGGCCGAGCCCGAGAGGCGGGCCACCGCCCGGACGAGGGTCGCCACGTCCTTCCGGGGTTCCACCGTGCCCACCCACAGGACGTAGGGGGCGCCCTCCAAGCCGTGGCGGGCGACCGCCGCCGCCACCTCGCCGGCGCCTGCCGCCACGTGGTCGACCCCGTTGGGCACGACCCTGATGCGGTCGCCCGGGATGGCGGTGTGGGCCACGATCTCGGCCCGGGCCGACTGGCTCACTGTGATCACCAGGTCGGCCCGCCGGGCGGCCGCCGCCAGGCCTCGGGCGTGGAACCACCGGCCGTGGGCCGGGAACGCCGCCGGGTACAGGAGGGGGGCCACGTCGTGCACGGTGACCACCAACGGCGCCCGCCCCCGGGGGGGAACGGCGACCGACGGCGCATGCACCACGTCGGCGGCGCCCAGCGAGGGCGAAAGCCACTCGAGGCGGGGGGCGCCGAACGTGTTCCACGCCTCGTACAGGACGGGGCGAGGGACGGGTAGCCGCACCGCCCCCGGCGAGACATGGTCGATCTCGGCCCGGGAGTGGCGGGCGGTGAAGGCCAGCACCTCGTCGCCGGGAAACTGGCTCGGCAGTAGTGTCACCAACTCCGCCGTGTACCGGCCGATCCCGCCGGGGGGCCGGTACAGGAGCTGCTCGACGTTGACCGCGACCCGCACCAAACGCATCCTCTCCATCCAACCGGTCGCCGAACGCGGCGGATCGGACCGGGCCCTCGTTCGACTGGTCCGCAGCCTCGCCCAAGACGGCTGGGACTGTCACATCGCCGCCCCCTCCTGGCCGCCGACCTACGCCGACCTCCACGCCGCCGGCGCCACCATCCATCTGGTGCCCATGCCGCGCATCACCTCCGGCGGGTCGCTCGGCTACTGGGCCGCCTACCTGGCCGCCTGGCCGCTGGCGGTGCTCCGCCTGGTCCGGCTGGGCCGGCGCCTGAACGTCACCGTCGTCCACAGCAACTCGCTGCACTCGTGGTACGGGTGGGCGGCGGCGGCGGTGCTGCGCCGGCCCCACGTGTGGCACGCCCGGGAGATCGTGGTCCAATCGGCCGCCGCCCTGCGCCTGGAGCAATTCCTGGCCCGCCACTTCGCGACCACCGTGATCGCCGTCTCGCAGGCGGTCGCCGCCCAGCTGCCCGGCGCCCCCGTCGTCGTCGAGTACGACGAACCGGATCCTTCGGAGTTCTTCCCGGGAAAAGGGGGCCGCTTCCGTCGCCCCGCCGGTATCCCCGACCACGTCCCGCTCGTCGGGACCGTCGGCCGCGTCGACACCTGGAAGGGAATTGACACCCTGCTGGATGCCGTGGGCCACCTCCAGGCGGGCCGGCCCGACGTGCAGGTCGTCATCGCCGGCGGCACCGTCGCCGGCAAGGAGGAGTTCGCCCGCGGCCTGGAAAAGCGGGCCGCTGCCCTCTCCGGCGTCCACTGGCTGGGCGAACGCGCCGACGCCTCGGAGGTGATCGCCGACCTCGACGTCCTGGTGCTGGCATCGACCGAGCCGGAACCGTTCGGCCTGGCGGTGGTGGAGGCCCTGGCCAGCGGCGTCCCCGTCGTGGCCACCGCCGCCGGCGGCCCCCTGGAGATCCTCGGCGCCGCGCCGGCCGGCGCCGGGCGTCTCGTTGCCCCTCGCCAGCCCGAGGCGCTGGCCGCGGCGGTGCTGGAGCTGCTTCCTCCGGGCCCGTCGAGCGCCGCCCGCCGCCAGGCCCGGCCGGTGCTGCGAACCCCGGGCGCCGCCGGCGGGCTGGCGGCGGTGTTCGACCGGTTGCTCAGCGAGCCGCAGCGTCGCGGTAGAGGGCCTCGATCCCGTCGGCGCAGCGGCGCCAGCTGAATTGGGCGGCCCGGTCGCGGCCGGCGACGACCAAACGGGACCGCAGCGCCGGGTCGCCCAGCACCTGCATGAGGGCGGCCATCAGGGCGTCGGCATCGCCGACGGGGACGAGCAGTCCCGCGTCGCCGACCGCTTCGGGGACGCCGCCGGCGGCGGTGGCCACGACCGGCACCCCGGCGGCCATGGCTTCGAGCGGCGGGATGCCGAACCCCTCGTACACCGACGGGTAGGCGAATACCGCCGCCCCGGCCAGCAGACCGGGCTTGGCGGCGTCGCTCACCCAGCCGAGGCGACGGATCCTCTCCCGGTGGCGGGCGGCGGCGATGGCCGCGGCCAGGGCCTCCTCGCCCCACCCCACGGGGCCGACGATCACCAGGTCCAGGTCGGGCTCCACCGCCGCCAGCCGGTCGAAGGCCCGCACCAGCAACGGCAGGTCCTTGCGCGGCTCGGCCCGCCCGATGGCCAGCACGTAGGGTCGCCCCGCCGCCGCCGCGGCGGGCGGGGGCGCGGGCGGGCCGACTGCGGGGGCGACCACCCGGACCCTCTCGGTCGGCGCCCCCAGCCGGTCGACGATCTCGGCCGCCATGGCCTGGGACAGGGTGTGGACCCAAGCCCCCCGGCCGATGGCCCGGCGGATGAGCGGCGGATACCGCAGGGTCGCCGGCTGGCACAGCTCGGGGAAGCGGAGGGCGGTGAGGTCGTGCACGCTGACCACTTCGGCCGCCCGCCGGGCCGGCGGGACGACGAAATTGGTGCCGTGGACCACGTCCACCCGGCCCGTCCACCACTCGATGACCGGTCCGTCGGCCCGGGTCCAGACCCGGGCCAGCGCGGCCGCCGGCATCGGCGCCCGGGCCACCGCTACGCCCGGCGGCGCCACCGCCTCCAACTCGCCCCGCCCCCGCCACGTCAGGGCGTAGGCCCGCAGCCCCAACCCCTCCCGGGCCGCCAGCTCGGCCAGCAGGCCGTGCACCAGCACGCCAATTCCGGTGCGCTGCCCGAGGAGCGGGGTGGCATCCACGGCAACACGCAGCACCGCGCCATCATGCTCGGCCGCCACCGCCGGCCGGCGCCCTACCCTCGCCCCATGCTTGTCGCCCTCGCCGGCGGCGTCGGAGCGGCTCGCCTGCTGCGGGGCCTGATCGACGTCGTCGACCCCTCCGAGGTCGTCGCCGTGGTCAACACCGGCGACGACATCGTTCTCCACGGACTCCACATCAGTCCCGACCTGGACACCGTCACCTACACCCTGGCCGGGGCCATCAATCCCGAGACGGGCTGGGGACTGGCCGGCGAGTCATGGCAGGCCATGGCGGCCCTGGGCGCGTACGGCGACGGGTCGGCCGCCTGGTTCCGCCTCGGCGACCGGGACCTCGGCACCCACCTGTACCGCACCAACCGGCTGGCCGGCGGGGTCCCGCTCAGCCGGGTGAGCGCCGAGATCGCCGCCCGGTGGGGCGTCGCCATCAGCGTGCTTCCGATGTCCGACGATCCCGTCGAGACGCGGGTCACCGTCGCCGGCACGGAGATCGGCTTCCAGGAATACTTCGTGGGCCGCCGCCACCAGGTGGCGGTCGAGGGGGTGCGCTTCCGGGGCGTGGAGGCGGCCCGGCCCGCCCCCGGCGTGCTGGCCGCCATCGCCGCCGCCGAGCGCGTGGTGATCTGCCCGTCCAACCCCATCGTCTCCATCGGTCCCGTCCTCGCCGTCCCCGGCCTGGCCGCCGCGGTCGCCGCCCGCCGGGCCGACACGGTGGCGGTGTCGCCCATCGTCGGTGGCCGGGCCCTCAAGGGGCCCGCCGACCGCATGCTGGGGGAGCTGGGCCACGACGTGTCGGTCGTCGGCGTGGCCCGCATCTACGCTGCCGTGGCCAGCACGCTGGTAATCGACCACGCCGACGCCGACCTCGCCCCCGCAGTGGAGGCGGAAGGGATGACCTGCATCGTGACCGCCACCGTCATGACCGGGCCGGCCGAGGCGGCCGCCCTGGCCCGCACCGTCGCTGGTGTCACCGGCCCGTGATCTCCATCATCCCGGTCACCGGGATTCCCGAGGTGCGCACCGGCGACGTCCTGGCCGAGCTCGTCGACGCCCACGCCGCCCTGGCCGACGGTGACGTCGTCGTGGTCACGCAGAAGGTCGTCTCCAAAGCGGAGGGGCGGCTGGTGGCCATCGACCCCGACGCCGCCGAATCGAGCCGCCGGGTGGTGCTGGACGAGGCAGTCCGGGTGATCCGCCAGCGCGACGAGCTGATCATCACCGAAACCCGTCACGGCTTCATCTGCGCCAACTCGGGGGTCGACCTCTCCAACGTCGAGCGGGGGTGGGCCGCCCTCCTCCCGCTCGACTCCGACCGTTCGGCGCGCCGCATCCGCGACGGGCTGCGGGCCCGGGCCGGCGTGGAGGTCGCCGTCATCATCTCCGATACGTTCGGCCGGCCCTGGCGGCACGGCGTCACCGACGTGGCCATCGGCTGCGCCGGCATCGGGGCGGTCCTCGACCTGCGGGGCGGCGTGGACACCAACGGCCGCCAACTCCGCGCCACCGAGATCTGTGTCGCCGACGAGCTGGCGTCGGCCGCCGAGCTGGTCATGGGCAAGGCGGCGCAGATCCCCGTCGCCATCGTGCGCGGCGTCGACCGCGACTGGTTCCGGGAATCCTCCGTCCGCCAGGAAGTCGTCCGCCCGTACGCCAGCGACCTGTTCCGCTAGCGCGGGCGGCCCCGGAACTCGTCGATCACCGCCGCCGTGCCCACGTCGACGGTCGTCCACGGCTTCCATCCCAGGTGGATGGCGGCCCGGCCCGGGTCGAGGCAGCTGCGGCGCAGCTCGCCGGGGCGTTCGGGGGCGTAGAGGGCGGGCTGGTCGACGCCGGCGTGGCGGGCCATGCTGGCGTACAGCTCGTTGACCGAGGTCTCCTGGCCCATCCCGATGTTGATCACCAGGCCCCCGCCCCGAGTGGCGGCCCGGGCGAAGGCGTCGACGACGTCATCGACGTAGACGAAGTCCCGGGTCTGGCGACCGTCGCCGAAGATGCTGCACGGCTGGCCGGCGAGGAGCCGTCCGGCGAAGATGGCCACCACGCCGGCCTCGCCGTGGGGATCCTGGCGGGGGCCGTAGACGTTGGACAGCGCCAGGGCGGTGAACTCCAGGTTGTGGAGTTCCCGGTAGGCGTAGAGGTAGTCCCCCACCGCCTTCTTGGCCACGCCGTAGGGAGAAATAGGCCGCTGCGGGTGCGACTCCTTCACCGGCAGCTGGGACGGGTCGGGGTCGCCGTAGATCGTGCCCCCGCTGGACGCGAAGACGACCTTGCCGGCGCCGGCCGCCCGGGCCGCCTCGATGACTTGCAGGCTGCCCAGCACGTTGACGTCGGCGTCGAACACGGGATCGGCCACCGAGACCCGAACGTCGGCCTGGGCCGCCAGGTGGAACACCACCTCGGGCCGGCGCCGGGCCAGCAGCTCCTTGACCGCCGGCGAGCGGACGTCGAGCTGGTGGAAGGTGAGCTGGTGGTCGGGGTTGGCCCGCGCCGCCGACAGGTTGGCCAGCGACCCGGTGGACAGGTTGTCGATGACGTCGACGCTGTGCCCCTCGGCCAGCAGGCGGTCGACCAGGGTGGAGCCGATGAAGCCCGCCCCGCCGGTCACCAGCGCTCTCACGCCGTGACCGCGCCCGACAAGGCGGACCCGGCGGCCACCGTGGCCCCGTCGCCCACCATGGAGAGGGCTTCGACGACCGCCCCGTCCCCCACGACCGCGCCCGATCCGACGATCGAGTGGCGCACCGTCGCCCCCGGCCCGACGCGGGCGCCGGCCATCAGCAGGGCGCCCTCGACGGTGGCCCCCCCGGCCACGGCGGCGCCGGCGGAAACGATGCTCTCGGTCACGACCGCCCCCGGGTCGATGCAGGCGCCGGGCTCGACCCAGTGGTCCTCCCGGCGGGCCAGGGACAGGTTGGCACCCAGGTAGGTGGCGGCCGTCCCGGCGTCGACCCAGTCGGCGACCGACGCCTGGGCGAAGAGGTTCCCGGCCCCTACCAGGGCGGGGAAGATCTCCCGCTCGATCGAGACCGGCCGGTCGCCGGCGATCGACTCGAGCACCGCCGGCTCGAGGACGTAGGTGCCGGCGTTGATCCAGTTGCTGGGCGCGTGGCCGGGCTCGGGCTTCTCGACGAAGGCGGTGACCCGGCCCTCGGCGTCGGTTGCCACCACTCCGTACCGGGAGGGGTCCTCGACGGGAGTCAGGGCGATGGTGGCCATGCCCCCGTGGCCTCGGTGGAAGTCGATCAGGCCACTGACATCGAGGGTGGTCAGCACGTCGCCGTTTTGGACCACGAAGGTCTCGGTGACTCCGGCGTGGCGGGCGGCGAAGGCGATACCGCCGGCGGTGTCGAGTGGTTCGGGTTCCACCGCGTAGTGCAGCCTGACGCCGGCGCAGGACCCGTCGGGGTAGGCGTCGCGGAAGGCGTCGGGCCGGTACCCGAGGGACAGGACGACCTCATCGACCCCGTGGGCGGCCAGGTGGGCCAACACCCGCTCGATCATGGGCCGCCCGGCGACGGGGAGCATCTGCTTCGGCGTGGTCAGCGTCAGTGGCCGCAGCCGGGTGCCGCGGCCCCCGACCAGCACCACGGCAATCACTTGGTCGTGGATGTAGTTGCCGGCACCGTGGTGGTCGCCGCTGGGGCGGTCGTGGTCGGCGCCGGGGCGGTGCTGGTCGTGGCGCCCGGTGTCGTGGTCGTGGTGGCGCCCGGCGTGGTGGTCGTCGTGGCGCCGGGGACCGTCGTGGTGGTCGCCGTCGACGCCGTGGAGGGGACGTCGCTCGGGTGGACCATGGCGTCGATATTCGCCTGGGGCGGCGGCGGGATGGTCGCCCCCTTGGGCATGAACGCCACCACGATCATTTTCTGATCGGCCAGCGGCACCTGCCGGGGATCGATCTTCTGCAGGACGCCGGTGGGGGCCGTGGCCGTCGAGAACACCATCACCTGGACCCGGCCCGGCTTGCCGCCGCAGCTGTCGCTGTCGTGGTAATCGTGGCCGCCGTAGCCGGCGAAGCTCGGGATCTTGAGCTCCCCGGCGTTCATGGTGACACCGGTTCCGTTGGTGAATACGCCGAGCACGGCGTTCTTTCCGGCGGCCGACTTCTCGTAGGGGTGAATGTTGATCACGCCGTCGCCGTGGGTGTGGATGCCTTGGGCGTCGGTCTGGTACGGGATGTTGGGCACGAATTCGCCCTTGGTGGCCGAGGTGCACACATAGAACCCGTACGCCTCGTGCCAGTGGTCCTGGGCGACGACCGGGGGGGTCGGCCCCACGTTGGTGACCCCGGCCAGGCGGTGAGCCCGGCTGAAGTACACCATGGCGGTGCCGAGGACGACGATGGCGGCGATCGTCAGGTAGTACACCCACGGCGTGCGGCCTCGCGCCGTACGGCCGCCGCTGGTGCTGGCGGCGCGCTGAACCTTCTTGGTGGACGAGGCCTTTCCCATGGCGGGGGGTCAGGCTAGCCGACGCCTCCGACCATCCGGCTGCGGTGATCGTCGTGCCATTTCCCCGCGCAGGCGGCCAGCGAACGGGCGGCCACGGCGGCGCTCACCAACGGAAAAAGGGCGCGCCGGGCACCGGGCGCGGTACGCCAGGCGAAGCGCAGCATGGAGCGGTGATGGGCCAGGATCATGCGGTACGGATGGGTTTCCGCCGACACGCCCTGGGCGTGGACGACCTCCGCCCGGGGCTGGTAGACCACCCGCCAGCCGGCCCGGGCGGCCCGCCAGCACAGGTCCACGTCCTCCATGTACATGAAGTACGACGGGTCGAATCCCCCGAGGGCCGTCCAGGCCTGGCGCCGGATCAGGAAGCAGGCGCCCGACACCCAGTCGATGTCGCGGCGATCATCGTGATCCCAATCCAGCAGGCGGTAGCGCCGGGAGAACGGGTTGTCGGCCCAGACCAGCCCGATCAGCCCGTGGCCGGCCGCGTCCACCAGCGACGGGAACGTCCGGGCCGACGGGTACGTCGTGCCGTCCAGGTTGCGCAGGCGCGGCCCGACGACGCCCACGTCGGCGTCGCCGGCCAGCACGGCCGCCAGCTCGGCCAGCGCACCGGGGCGGACCACGATGTCGGGGTTGCACACCAGCAGGTCGCCGGCCCCGACCCGAACCGCCCCGAGGTTGACGGCCCGGCCGTAGCCCAGGTTCTGCCCCGCCGTCACCCACGTGACGGGAAGGCCGGCATCGACCAGGGCGGTTTCCGCCGCCTCGTCGCGAGGACCGCGCCGGTGTCCGTTGTCCACCACGACAACCTCGTCGACGCCCTCGGCCAGGAGGCTGGCGACGCAGCCCGCCAGGACCGACGCCGACTGGTAGTTGACCACCACCGCCCGCATGGGGCGTCCCGCGACCGCCACCGGGCGCTAGTGGCGCTGCAGGCGCAACCGGACCAGGGTCCGGGCGGCGGCCATGTTGTCCCGCCAGGTGAACTTGCGCCCCTCGTCGTCGTCCCGGCCGGCGTAGGTGACCGGCACCTCGTAGATGCGGTAGCGGCGGCGCAGCAACTTGGCGGTGATCTCCGGCTCGAAGTCGAAGCGGTCCGAGGTGAGGTCGAGGCTGTCGAGGATCTCCCGGTCGATGAGCTTGTAGCCCGTCTCGACGTCGGAAATGGTGGCGTTGAACAGCAGGGCGGTCAGGGCCGAGAGGGAACGGTCGCCGGCCCACCGCAAGAGCGTCGTCGTTTCCCGCTCGCCGAGGTAGCGGCTTCCGTAGACGACCTTGGCCCGGCCTTGCAGGAGGGGAGCCAACAGGAGCGGCCATTGCTGCGGGTCGTATTCCAGATCGGCGTCTTGTATGAGCACCACATCGCCCCGGGCGAGGGAGATGCCGGTGCGGACCGCGGCCCCTTTTCCCCGATTGGTCTCATGCGACGCGATTCGGATGGTGGAGTCGGCCAGCGCGGCCACGATCTTGTCGGTCCCGTCCACCGAGCCGTCGTCGACCACGATGATCTCCCGCTCGATCGGCAGGTCCACGGTGCGCATCCGCCGGATGATCTCGCCCACGGTGTTGCGCTCGTTGTACACCGGGACGACGACCGACAGCAGCCGGTACTCCGTCACTGGGTACGGAACCAGTCGATCGTCCGCTCGACCCCTTCGGCCAGCGGCACCTTGGGCTCCCACCCAAGGACGGTGCGGGCCACGGTGATGTCCGGGCAGCGCTGCGTCGGGTCGTCCTCGGGGAGGTCTTCGAAGACCACCTCCGAGGGCGATCCAGTGATCCGGAGGACCAGCTCCGCCAGCTCCAAGACGGTGAACTCGCCGGGATTGCCGATGTTCACCGGCGCCGAGTAGTCGGAGTCGAGCACCGCGAGGAAGCCGGCGATCTCGTCGCTGGCGTAGCAGAAGCTGCGGGTCTGCGAGCCGTCCCCGTAGATGGTGAGCGGCTTGCCGGCCAGGGCCTGGGTGACCAAGTTGGACACCACCCGGCCGTCGTTGGGCCGCATGTGCGGCCCGTAGGTGTTGAAGATCCGGACCACCCGCACCTCCAGGTCGTAGACGCGGTGGTAGGCCATCGTCAACGCCTCGCCGAAGCGCTTGGCCTCGTCGTACACCGACCGCGGGCCGATGGGGTTGACGTGACCCCAATAGCTTTCCGCCTGGGGATGCTCGGTCGGGTCGCCGTAGACCTCGCTGGTCGACGCCTGGAAGAAGCGGGCGCCCTTGGCCCGGGCCAGGTCCAGGAGGTTCTTGGTGCCCGTACTGCCCACCTCGAGGATCTCGATGGGGATGACGGCGAAGTCGGCCGGCGACGCCGGGCTGGCCAGGTTCATGACGGTATCCACCGCGCCGTCGACCGCCGCCGCCTCGATGACGTCGGTGTACTGGAAGCGGAAACCGGCGCTGGCCTGCAGCGCCTCGATGTTGCGGCGCGACCCGGTAACCAGGTTGTCCAGGGCCACGACCTCGTCGCCCCGATCCAGCAGCGCCTGGCACAGGTGGAAGCCGAGGAAGCCGGCGCCGCCCGCCACGACCACCCGGCTCACGGGCGACCCAGCCCCTCGTAGGTGAATCCCCGGCGGCGCAGGGTGGCGGGGTCGAGCAGGTTGCGGGCGTCGAGGATGACCGGGCAGGCCATGGTGCCCGCCACCTTGTCGAAATCGAGCCAGCGGAACTCGTCCCACTCGGTGAGCACCGTGAGCACCTGCGCCCCATCGCAGGCGGCGTAGGGGTCCTCGGCCACCTCGACGGCGAGGTGGGCGAAGTGGGCCGGCAGCGCCTTGGTCACCGTCGGGTCGTAGGCCCGGACCGTCGCCCCCCGGGCCAGCAGCTGGGTGACCACCGCGATGGCGGGCGAGTCGCGGAGGTCGTCCGTGCCCGCCTTGAAGGTCAGACCCCACACCGCGACGACGGCGCCGGCGAGGTCGCCGCCCGCCAACCCGGCGATGCGATCGGCGAGGAGATGGAACTGCTGGTCGTTGACCGCAATCACGCCTTTGAGCAGATCGAAGTTGTAGCCGGCGTCCTCGGCGATGCGGACCAGGGCGCGGGAGTCCTTGGGGAAGCACGAGCCGCCCCAGCCCGGGCCCGGTTTGAGGAACTCGAACCCGATCCGCTTGTCGTAGCCCATGCCCAAAACCACGTCGCGCACGTCGGCACCGACGGCCTGGCACAGGTTGGCGATGGCGTTGACGAACGACACCTTGGTGGCCAAGAAAGCGTTGCAGGCGTACTTGATGGTTTCCGCGGTGGCCGGGTCGGTGATCATCACCGGGGCGTTCAGGTTGCGGTACAGGGCGGCGACCTTGGCCGCCGCCGACTGGTCGTCGCTGCCGATCACGATGCGGTCGGGGTTCAGGCAGTCGTGGACCGCCTGGCCCTCCCGCAGGAACTCGGGGTTGGACACCACCGCCACGTCGGCGCGGGCCAGGGCCTGCTCCACCACCCGCGCCGAGCCGACGGGCACCGTCGACTTGGTGATCACGACGGCCTGCGTCGCCAGCTGCGGCCCGATTTCCGACGACGCCTGTTCGATGAAGCGAAGGTCGGCCGAGCCGTCGGCGCCCTGTGGCGTCTGCACGCACAGGAAGACGAACTCCGCCCCGGCGACTGCGGGCCCCGCTCCCAGCACAAACCGCAGCCGGGCGGCGGCGATGCCCTCGCCGACCAGCGCCTCCAGGCCCTGCTCATAGATCGGGATCCGGCCCCGCTGCAGGAGCTCCACTTTGGCGGCGTCGATGTCGGCGCACACCACCTCGTGGCCCAGGTGGGCGAGGCAGGCCCCGGTCGTGAGGCCCACGTACCCGGTGCCGATGACCGCCACCCGGCTCATGCGGCCACCGCCGCCAGCTGCTTGACGACCCGTTCCAGCGGCACGTGGTGATCGTCGAGGAGCGGGATCCCGAGGTAGCGCAGGGCGGCGTTGTCGAGCACCGAGTTGGCCGGCCGGGGCGCGGGGCGGGGTGGCTGCAGGTCGGCGGTGGCGATCGGCTGTACCCGGTCGGGGTTGGCCCCCGCCGCCTGGAGGACGTCGCGGGCGAACTGGAACCAGGTCGTGGCCCCCTGGTTGGTCACATGGAAGATCCCCGGCAGGCGGCCGCCGGCCAGCCGCAGGATCATGCCCGCCAGGTCCTCGGTGAAGGTGGGGCAGCCCTGCTGATCGGCGACGAAGCGCAGCTCCGGGTGACTGGCGGCCAGGCGCAGCACCGTCTTGACCATGTTCTGGCCGTGGGCACTGCACACCCACGAGGTGCGCACGATCGTCGCCCCGGGCCGGAGCGCCTGGACCTCCCGCTCGCCCGCCAGCTTGGAGCGGCCGTAGACCGACAGCGGGTTGGTGGCGTCCCACTCCCGGTAGGCGTCCCCGGCCCGGCCGTCGAACACGTAGTCCGTCGAGAGGTAGACGAGGTGGGCGCCGATCAGGGCGGCGCCCTCGGCCACATGGCGGCTCCCGAGGGCGTTGACCCGGAACGCCCGGTCGGCGTCGGCCTCGCAGGCATCGACCGCCGTCCAGGCGCCGGCGTGCACCACGACACCGGGCCGGGCGGCGGTCAGGGCCTGCAGCACGGCGTCGCGATCCGCCACGTCCAGGCGGCCCCGATCGGCGGCGATGATGTCGGCGGCGGGGCCCTCGGCGGCGGCGGCCGCCAGGTCGCGGCCCAGCTGCCCGCCGGCGCCGGTGATGAGGATCCGCATGTCAGATGGCGGCCGGCTGCCAGGCCGTCTCCACCACCGGCGCCCGGTCGCGGAGCGGCTCCCACCACTCACGATGGTCGGCGTACCAGCGGACCGTGTCGGCCAGCCCCTGCTCCCAGGTGATGGCCGGTTCCCACCCCAGCTGGCGGCGGATGCGGCTGGAATCCAGCAGGTAGCGCCGGTCGTGGCTGGGCCGGTCGGCGACGATGGACTTGAGCGACGCCGGCTTGCCCAGCAGGGCCAGGATACGGTCGGCCACCTCCTCGATGCTGGCCTCCAGGCCCGTGCCGACGTGGTACGTCTCGCCGATCTGGCCCCGGTCCAGCACCGCCTCGATGGCGGAGCAGTGGTCGAGGGCGTGGATCCACTCCCGGCGGTTCTCGGTCGAGGCGTACAGCGGCAGGGGGAGGTCGTCGAGCGCCCGGGTGGTGAAGAGGGGCACGACCTTCTCGGGGAACTGGTACGGCCCGTAGTTGTTGGCGCAGTTCGTGATGGTGATCGGCAGGCCGTAGGTGTGGTGGTAGGCCCGCACGGCGTGATCGGCCCCCGCCTTCGACGCGTTGTACGGCGTCCGGGGCCGGTACGGCGTCTCCTCGGTGAACGCCGCGGTGCTGTCAAGATCGAGGTCGCCGTAGACCTCGCAGGTCGAGATGTGGTGGAAGCGGGTCACCTCGGCGTGGCGGCAGGCCTCCAGGAGAGCCTGGGTGCCCAGGACGTTGGTCCGGAAGAAGAGACCGGGGTCGAGGATGGCCAGGCTGTTGTGCGACTCGGCGGCGAAGTTGACGACCGTGTCGATCCGGTGCTGCCGCAGGGCGCTGGTCACGTCGTCGAGATCGCCGATGTCGCCGTGGACGAAGGGCACCCGATCGTCCAGGCCGGCCAGGTTGGCCCGATTGCCGGCGTACGTCAGGGCGTCGTAGGCCACAACCGTGTCGCCGGGGTGGCCGTCCACCCAGTACCGCACGAAGTTCGATCCGATGAACCCTGCGGCACCGGTGACGAGAAGTCGCATGACCCCCGAGGGTACTGGCTGCTTCCCGGCGGTCCCGCCAGCCGGGCCCTCAGGCCAGGTCGATCTGGGAGTCGTCGCCGACCATCAGCCGAGTCGCTCGCGGCCGCTGCTCGGAGCGGACCACGTGGACATCGCGCCCAAGGAGCGAGTCGGTCAACCGGCCCACCCGGTCGACAACGCCCCGGGCCAGGATCACCGAATGCTCGACCTCGGACTCGTGGATGCGGCAGTCGCGGTCGATGGCGGTGTACGGCCCGATGAAGCTGTCGATCACCGTGGTACCCGTCCCGATGATCGCCGGCCCCCGGATGTGGGAACGCTCCACCACCGCGCCGGCTTCGATGACCACCCGCCCCTCGATGCGGCTCTCCTCGTCAACCCGCCCGTCGATGCGCCGCTCCAGCGTCTCCAGGATGAGGCGGTTGGCTTCCAGCAGCGGCGTCAGCTTCCCGGTGTCGATCCACCAGCCGTCGAGCAGCTCGCTGCGCACCCGCTGGCCGTGGTCGACCAGCCACTGGATGGCGTCGGTGATTTCCAGCTCGCCGCGGTCGGACGGTTCTATGGCCGCCACCGCCTCGTGGATGGCGGGGCTGAACAGGTACACACCGACCAGGGCCAGATCGGACTTGGGCTCGGTCGGCTTCTCCACCAGGCGGACCACCCGGCCGTCGCCGTCGAGCTCGGCCACCCCGAAGCGGTGGGGGTCGGGGACCCGGGCCAGCAGGATGTGGGCCGCTGCCGGGTCGAACTGCCGCCGCTCCGCCTCGAAGCGGGTCACGAAGTCGGCGACCCCCTGACGGATCAGGTTGTCGCCCAGGTACATGACGAAGTCGTCCTCGCCGAGGAAGTCCCGGGCGATCCGCACGCAGTGGGCCAAGCCCAGGGGGGCCGCCTGGGGGATGTAGGTGATCTCCACTCCCCACTGCGATCCGTCGCCGGCCGCCGCCCGGACCTCCAAGGCGGTGTCACCCACGATCATGCCGATCTGCTTGATCCCCGCCTCGGCCATCGCCTCGAGGCCGTAGAACAGGATGGGCTTGTTGGCAACAGGCACCAACTGCTTGGCGTTGGTATGGGTGATGGGCCGCAACCGCGTGCCCGCGCCCCCGGCGAGGATCAGGGCTTTCACCGAGCCGACGCTAGCGCTTAGACCGGCAGCCCCAGCCCCCGGGCCACCACCAGGCGCTGGATTTCGCTGGTCCCTTCGCCGATCTCGAGGATCTTGGCGTCGCGGTAGAAGCGGCTCACCGGCGTCTCGTCCATGAACCCGTACCCCCCGAAGATCTGGGTCGCCTCGCGGGTGGCCGTGACCGCCGCCTCAGTGGCGTACAGCTTGGCCATCGCCGCCGCCTGCTTGAACGGTCGGCCGTGGTCCTTCAGCCAGGCGGCCCGGTAGACCAGATGGCGGGCGTTGTCGACGGCCACCGCCATGTCGGCGCACTTGAACGCCACCGCCTGGTTCCGGCCGATGGGGCCCCCGAACGCCTGGCGTTGCCGGGCGTAGGCGACGCTCTGCTCCAGGCACGCCTCCGCCAGCCCGAGCGCCAGCGCGGCGATGGCCACCCGGCCGTCGTCGAGGATGGCGAGGAACTGGGCGTAGCCCCGGCCCGGCGGCCCGAGCAGGTTGGCCTCGGGGATCCGGCATGCCTCGAGGCGCAGGCCGTGGGTGTCCGACGCGTGCCAGCCCATCTTGCGGTACGCCGGCTCGACCACCAGCCCGGGAGCCCCCGCCGGCACGAGGAACGCCGAGATGCCTTGCTCGGTGCGGGCCGTGACCGTGATCACGCTGGTGATCGGGGTTCCGGAGTTGGTGATGAAGGCCTTGCTGCCATCGAGCACCCAGCTACCGTCGTCGGCGACGGCCCGGGTGCGGATACCACCGGCGTCGCTGCCGGCGTCGGGTTCGGTCAGGCCGAAGGCGCCGAGGGCCCGGCCGGCGCACAGGTCGGGCAGCCAGGTCTGGCGCTGCTCCTCGTTGCCGAACTGGTAGATCGGGTTGGCGCCGAGGCCGACCGCCGCCTCGACGGTGACCGCCATCGAGCTGTCGACCCGAGCCAGCTCCTCCACGACCAGGCACATGGTGGTGAAATCGCCGCCCGACCCGCCGTACTCCTCCGGGATCGGCAGCCCGAACAGTCCCAGCTGGCCCATGGCCTTCACCGTCTCCACCGGGAACTCGTGATCGCGGTCCCACCGCGCCGCGTGGGGGGCGATCTCCGACTGGGCGAAATCCCGGACCACCTTGCGGAACGACTCCTGCTCATCCGACAGGTCAAAGTCCACCGCGGAAGTTTACGCCCCGGTAACGTGGACCACCTCGGCGCTGGCCAGGCGGAGCGCCTCGCCGGTGTCGGCGGCCACCTCCAGCCGCCCGTCGGTGTCGACGGCCGTCGCCCAACCCGAGACCACCCGATCGGAAAGCTCGACGCGCACGCGTCGGCCGACGGTGCCACACCGCCGCCGGTACGCCGGGGCGATCTCGCCCCAGTGGCGACACCAGTGCTCGAGGTTCACGAGGAGCGCGGCCAGCAGCTCGTCCCGGTCGACCCCGGGCCCGAGCGCCGCCGCCGCCGGAGGCGCCCACCCGACGTTGATGCCGATTCCCACCACCACCGCCCCGCCGTCCGCCTCGGCCAGCACGCCGGCCAGCTTGGCGTCGCCCGTCAGCAGGTCGTTGGGCCATTTGATGACCGCCTCCGTCCCGGCGGCCCCGCAGGCGTCGGCGGCCGCCAGCGCCATGGCCGCTCCCGCCCGCCACCACTGCGCCGGCGGGGGCGGCGGCCGCAGCAGCACCGACATCAGAAGGGCGCTTCCCGGCCGGGCCTCCCAGGTGCGATCCCGCCTCCCCCGGCCCGCCGTCTGGTAGTCGGCGACGACGACCACGCCCTCGGGAGCACCGTCGCGGGCCAGATCGAGGAGGTAGCGGTTGGTCGAGTCGACCTCGTCCAGCCGCCGGACATCGATGAAGCGTGTCCCGATCACGCCTGCCAGACTGCCTCCCTGTGCTGAGAAAGGTATTGATTGCCAACCGGGGCGAGATCGCCGTGCGGGTCATCCGCACCTGCCGGGAGTTGTCGATCGCCACCGTGGCCGTCTACTCGGAACTGGATCGCAACGCCTTGCACGTCCGGTTGGCCGACGAGGCCTACGCCCTCGGCGGGGAGACGGCGGCCGACAGCTACCTCAACGTTCCCAAGATCCTCGAGGCCATCCGCCGCTCGGGCGCCGACGGAGTCCATCCCGGCTACGGCTTCTTTTCGGAGAACGCCGACTTCGCCCGGGCGGTCATGGCGGAAGGGGTCGCCTGGATCGGGCCGCCACCGGATGCGATCGAGGTCATGGGCGACAAGATCAGCTCCCGGCTGGCGGCCGCCCGGGCCTCGGTGTCGGGCGTGCCCGGCACCACCGAGGTGACCACCTCGGCCGAGGAGATCATCGCCTTCGGAGAGACCCACGGCTGGCCGGTGGTGATCAAGGCCGCCTACGGCGGCGGGGGCCGGGGCATGCGGGTCGTCGCGTCGGCCAACGAGGCGGCCTCCGCCCTGGAGTCGGCCGAGCGGGAGGCGCTGAAGTCCTTCGGTCGCTCGGAGAGCTACCTCGAGCGGTACCTGGCGTGGCCCCGCCACGTGGAAGTCCAGGTCTTCGCCGATGCCTACGGGAATTGCGTCTATCTGGGCACCCGGGACTGCTCGGCCCAGCGTCGCCACCAGAAGCTGATCGAGGAGGCCCCGGCCCCCGAGATACCGGCCGACATTCTCGCCGCCATGGGGGAAGCGGCGGTGAAGGTGGCGCTGGCCTGCGGCTATGTCAACGCCGGCACCGTCGAGTTCCTGTACCAGGACGGCGACTTCTTCTTTCTCGAGATGAACACCCGCCTGCAGGTCGAGCATCCCGTCACCGAGGCCGTCACCGGCCGGGACCTGGTGGCGCTCCAACTGGCGGTGGCCGCGGGCGAGCGCCTGCCTTTCGGGCAGGGAGACGTGGCCCTCCAGGGCCACGCCATCGAGGTGCGGATCAACGCCGAGGACCCCGCCGGCGGCCGGTTCCTCCCCTCGCCCGGCCGGATCACCCGCTTCCGGGGCCCGGGAGGCTTCGGCGTGCGCCTCGACGCCGGCTACGACGAGGGTGACAGCGTCAGCCAGTTCTACGACAACCTGGTGGCCAAGCTGGTGGTGTGGGGTGCCGACCGCGAGGAGGCCCGCCTCCGGACTATCCGTGCCCTGCGCGAGACCGACATCCAGGGCGTGGCCACCACCATCCCCGCCGACATCGCCATACTGGCTCACCCCGACTTCGCCGCCGTCCGCCACTCGACCAACTGGGTGGAGGAACGGCTCGACCTGAGCGCCCTGCCGCCCGCCGGCCCGCCCGCCCCGCCGCCCGACCAGCCGGGCCTGGTCGAGCGGGAGGTCGACACCGAGGTCAACGGGCGCCGCTACCGGGTCAAGCTCTGGGTCCCCGACCTCCCGCCGGCGCCGACCTCGGCGACCGGCGGGCGGGCGGCGGCACCCCGTGCTCCTGTCCGGCCCCACTCCGCCGGCGCGGCCGCGGGCGGCGGAGCGGCGGGCGCCGGCCAGGTGACCGTGCCCATGCAGGGCACGATCGTCCAGGTCCTGGTGGCGGTCGGTGACGCCGTCGAGGTGGGCCAGGCGGTGTGCATCCTCGAGGCCATGAAGATGGAGAACCACATCAACGCCGAGAAGGCGGGCACGGTCAGCGAGGTGAAGGTCGCCCCCGGCGACTCGGTGGGCGCCGGCGACGTGGTGGTGGTGATCGAGTAGCTAGCTGCGCTTCCCGGCCAGCAGGCGCTCCCGTACCGCCGACTTGGTGGCGGCGTCGATGACCGTCCACGCCATGGCGGTCGCCCCGTCGATCAGGGCCCGATCGGCGACCGGCTTGACGCAGTGGGCGGCAAACTCGGGCTGGTGGTTGACCGCCGGCAGGCTGTCGATGCCCAGCATGGGGTGGATGGTGGGCAACGCCAGGGAGATGTTGGCCATGTCGGTGGACGCCGCCAGCCGGTCGCGGTCTTCCTTGGCGATGGTCGGGAAGACCCGCCCCAACGCC
Organism: Acidimicrobiales bacterium; assembly: GCA_036264135.1. Classification (GTDB taxonomy): domain Bacteria; phylum Actinomycetota; class Acidimicrobiia; order Acidimicrobiales; family Palsa-688; genus DATARN01. Next base: position 14,841 of record DATARN010000067.1, on the reverse strand, counting down.
TCGGCGTTGGCCTGGTACAGGGCGCTCAATTCGGTGTCGGCCCGCATCTCGGAGTAGATGGGGCTGCGGGGGACCACCTCCACGGTGCACCCGGTGGCGATCGCCCCGGCGTCGAAGCACCGCTCGACGCGAGGCTGCAGTTCCAGCAGCTCGTCGGTCGTCCGCGAGCGGATGTACCACTTCCCGATCGTGTGGGCCGGGACGATGTTGGGCGCGTCGCCGCCCTTGATCACGATGCCGTGGACGCGGTCGGAGGGCCGGATGTGCTGGCGGAGCAGCCCGATCGCCGTCTGGGCCACGGTGATGGCGTCGGCGGCGTTGATGCCCCGGTCGGGGTACGACGACGCATGGGCCGATTTCCCGTGGAAGTGGACGTCGATGTGGGAGACGGCCAGGCAGGGCATGGCCGGCAGCTCCATCGGATAGGGGTGGACCATCATGGCGGCGTGGACGCCGTCGAAGGCGCCCCGTTCGAGCATCAGGATCTTGCCGCCGCCCCCCTCTTCCGCCGGGGTGCCCAACACCGACACGGTGATCCCGAGGTCGTCGGCCACCCGGGCCAGGGCCAGCCCGGCGCCCACGGCGGCGGCGGCGATCACGTTGTGGCCGCAGGCATGGCCGATGTCGGGCAGGGCGTCGTACTCGGCGCAGATGGCGATGTGCAGCGGCCCGTCGCCCGCGGTGGCCACGAAGGCGGTGGGCAGGCCGCAGACGCCCGTCTCCACGTTGAGGCCGCCGGTGTCGAGCGCTCCCGCCACCCAGGCGGCGGCCCGTTCCTCCTCGAAGGCCAGTTCCGGATTGGCGTGAATGCGGTGGGACAGCTTGACCAGCCGCTCACGGGAGCTGTCGATGTGCGCCCGGGCCGCTTCCTTGATCGCCGTCATGACAGATTCCTCTTCTCTACTCGGCTTCTCTACTCGGCGGCGTCGGCGAGCGCCTCGGAAAGCGACGGGTGTACCAGGACGCTCTCCACGATGTCGCTCACCTTCAGATGACACGTCACGGCCAGGGCGAGCACCGAGATCAGCTCGGCGGCGTGGCGCCCGACGATCGACCCGCCGAGGACGACGCCTGTCGCCGGGTCGGAGACGATCTTGATGAACCCCTGCGGGGTGTCGTTGATCAACGCCTTGGCATTGGCGGAGAACGGGACCTTCGTCACCCGGATCTTCCGGCCGATGGCGAACGCCTCGGCCTCGGCCAGGCCGACGTCGGCGATCTCGGGTTCGGTGAAGATGGCCGACGCCGCCTTCTCGTAGTCGAGGTGGCGGTGCTCACGGGTGTGCCCGGCCATGACGTGCTCGGCGATCTTGCGGCCCTGCATGGACGCCACCGACGACAGGGGCAACTTCCCCGACAGGTCCCCCGCGGCGTAGATGTGCGGCAGGTTGGACTGGCCGTGCCGGTTGATCATGATGTAGCCGGCCCCGTCGACTTCGACGCCGGCGTGCTCGAGACCGAGCCCGTCGGAGTTGGGTATCGACCCGATGGCCAGCAGGGCGTGGCTGCCCTTGGCCACCCGCCCGTCGTCGCAGGCGACCGAGACGTCGCCATCGCCCACCCTGACCGCCTCCGCCCGGGCGCCCTTGAAGAGCCGCACCCCCCGCCGTAACAGTTCGGCTTCAAGGGCCGCCGCCACCTCCGGATCCTTGGTCGGCAGGACCTGCTGGCGGCTCACGATCAGGGTGACCTGGGAGCCGAAGGAGGTGAACATGTGCACGAACTCCACGCCCGTGACACCGGAGCCGATGACGACCAGGTGCGACGGCAACTCGCTCGGCGGGTAGGCCTGCTGAGTCGTCAGGATGCGCACGCCGTCGGGCTCGGCCCACTCCGGGATGCGGGGCCGGCTGCCGGTGGAGAGCAGGACCGCGTCGGCGGTCAGCTCCTCGATCCCCTCCTCGGTCTCGACGATGAGGTCATGGGGCCCCTTGAGCCGGCCCGTCCCGCGGACGAGGCGGACGCCCTGGCTGCGGAGCAGCTCGACCATCGACTCGTGCAGGTGGCGCTGGATCCCCTGCACCCGGGCCCGCAGGGCCTCCAGGTCCACCTCGGGCTGCAGGCTGTGGAGGCCCATCCCCGCCAGGCGGCGGGCGAAGGACAGCGCCCCGCCGGTGGCGATCATCGTCTTGGACGGGATGCAGTCGCGCAGGTTGGCGGTGCCACCGATGATGTCGGCCTCGACCAGCGTCACCCGGGCCCCGAGCCGGGCGGCGTTGGTGGCGGCGGCCGTGCCCGCCGGCCCCCCGCCGATGATCACGAAGTGGGTCGCCACCCTCAGCCCCCCGGGGCGTAGGTGCCGAAGGCGGACCGCAGCACGTCGCTGACCTCGCCGAGGGTGGCCCGCCGCCGCAGGGCCTCCTTCATGGGCACCAACAGGTTCTGGCTGCCACCGGCGGCGGCGGCCACGTCGGCCAGCGCCGCCTCGACCGCCGGCTGGTCCCGCCCCGCCCGCAGCTCCCTGAGCCGCTCGGCTTGGGCCGCCTGGAGCGCCGGGTCTGGGGCCAGCACGTCGGGGGGGTCGACGTCGTCGGCCACGTAGCGGTTGACCCCGACCACCACCTTCTCGCCCTCGTCGATGGCCTTGGCGTAGTCGAACGCCGCCCGCTCGATCTCGTCCTGCGGGAAGCCCGCCTCGATGGCGGCCACCGCCCCGCCCATGCCGTCGATCTTGTCCAGGTACTGCCAGGCCGCCACTTCCACCGCCTCGGTCAGCGACTCGACGTAGTAGGAGCCGGCTAGGGGATCGACGGTGTCGGCCACGCCCGACTCGAAGGCGATGACCTGCTGGGTCCGCAACGCTAGCCGGGCCGCCCTCTCCGTCGGCAGGCCCAGCGCCTCGTCGAAGCCGTTGGTGTGGAGGCTCTGGGTCCCCCCGAGCACCGCGGCCAGCGCCTGGAGCGTGACGCGCACCACGTTGTTGTCCGGCTGCTGGGCGGTCAGGGTGGACCCACCAGTCTGGGTGTGGAAGCGCATCAGCTTGCTGCGCTCATCGGCCGCCCCGAAGCGCTCCGTCATGATCCGGGCCCACATGCGCCGGGCGGCCCGGTACTTGGCCACCTCCTCGAACAGGTTGTTGTGGGCGTTCCAGAAGAAGCTCAACCGGGACGCGAATTCGTCCACCGCCAGCCCGGCGGCGATGGCCGCCTCGACGTAGGCGATGCCATCGGCCAGGGTGAACGCCACCTCTTGCACCGCCGTCGACCCCGCCTCGCGGATGTGGTACCCGGAGATGGAGATGGTGTTCCACGCCGGAAGGCTCTCCCGGCAGTAGGCGAAGATGTCGGTGACCAGCCGCATCGACGGCCGGGGCGGATAGATGTAGGTGCCCCGGGCGATGTACTCCTTCAAGATGTCGTTCTGAATCGTGCCGCCCAGCCGGGCGGCGGCGACACCGGTCTCCTCGGCGACCAGCTGGTACAGCAGCAGCAGGATGGCGGCGGTGGCGTTGATCGTCATCGACGTCGTGACCTGGTCGAGCGGCAGATCGGCCAGGAGGCGGTGCATGTCCTCCACCGAGTCGATCGCCACCCCGACGCGGCCGACCTCGCCCTCGGCCCGCGGGTGGTCGGAGTCGTAGCCCATCTGGGTAGGCAGGTCGAAGGCGCACGACAGGCCGGTCGAGCCGCTGGCCAGCAGCATCTTCCAGCGCTGGTTGGTGGCTTCGGCGCTGCCGAATCCGGCGTACTGGCGCATCGTCCACACCCGGCCCCGGTACATGGTGGGATAGATCCCCCGGGTGTACGGCGCCTCGCCGGGAAAGCCCAGCCGCTCCTGCGGATCCCACCCCGCCAGGTCGTCGGCCGTGTACACCGTCTTGACCTCGATACCGTCGTCGGTCCGGCGTTGCTCGGCTGCCATCACCGACAGGTTAGGACTGTCGCCCGCCTCTCTCGGCGGGAAGACCACCAACCGTTAGGTGGCGGCCACCCACTCTTGCCGGGTCAGCTGGTAGACGCGCAGGACCTCGCCGCGGACGGGATGGACGGTCTGGCGCTCGAAGGTGAATCCCAGCTTCTCCATCACCCGCACCGAGGCGACGTTCGACGGGTCGTAGATGCTGACCAGGCGGTCCAGGCCGGCGTCATGGAAGGCGTAGTGCACGGCGGCCGTCGCCCCCTCGGTGGCGTAGCCGAGACCCCGGAAGCGCTCGCCGAGGCGCCAACCCACCTCGACGGCCGGCAGGATCTCGGGCAGGAAGAGGGGCACGGCCAGCCCGATCCATCCCGCCAGCTCCCCGGTCTCCTTGACCACCGCCGCGCTCAACGCCACGCCGTCGACCACGTAGGTCTCGAGGGTGCGCTCGAGGAATCGGCGCGTTTCGTCGTCCGTCATGCCCCGTTGGAACGGGTACCACCAGAACGACGCCTCGGCGTGGAGCCGGCAGAGCGCGTCCAGATCCTCCCACCCGAGGGGTCGGAGGATCAGGCGGGCCGTTTCAAGCGTTGGCGGGGGCGGCAATCGGATGGGGCATGCAGAGTTGGTCGTACTCGGCGATGACCAGCTGCTCCTTGGGGATGCTGCAGGCGGCGCATTCGGGGTCGCGGGGCACCTTGAAGGTGCGGAAGCTCTCCTCCAACGCGTCGTAGGCCAGCAGCCGGCCGGCCAGCGGTTCGCCGATGCCGAGCAGGAGCTTGATGGCCTCCATGGCCTGGATGCTGCCGATGATGCCCGGCAGGACGCCGAGGACGCCGGCCTCGGCGCACGACGGGGCCAGCTCGGCGGGCGGCGGCTCGGGAACCTGGCAGCGGTAGCACGGGCCCTGGTGGGGCAGGTAGACGCTGGCCTGGCCCTCGAAGCGGAAGATGGACCCGTGGACGACGGGGATGTCGAGCTTCAGCGAGGCGTCGTTGACCAGGTAACGCGTCGGGAAGTTGTCGGTGCCGTCGACGATGACGTCGTAGCCCTCGAAGATCGACAGGACATTGTCGGCTCCCAGGCGGACGTCGTAGGTGACCACGTTGACGTCGGGGTTGAGGCTGGTCAGCGTCTTCTTGGCGGAGTCGACCTTGCGGTCACCGATGCGGTCCATGTTGTGCAGGATCTGGCGCTGCAGGTTGGAGGCGTCGACCACGTCCATGTCGATGATGCCGAGGGTCCCGACACCCGCCGCCGCCAGGTACAGCGCGGCCGGTGAGCCCAGGCCGCCGGCGCCGATCAGGAGCACCTTGGAGTCGAGGAGTTTCTGCTGGCCGGCGACGTCCACCTCCGGCAGGAGAAGGTGGCGCTGGTAGCGGTTGCGCTGCTCGGGGGTCAGGCTGGCCGGCGTGCGCCAGTCCCGTCCCTCGTCCTTCCACCGGTTGAACCCGCCGTCCATCGACACCACGTCGCGGTAGCCGAGCTGCTGGAGGGTCTCGGCGGCGAATGCCGAGCGCACCCCGCCGGCGCAGTACACGACGACCTGGGCTTCATGGTCGGGGATCTTCCCCTCCACCTGGCTCTCCAGGAAGCCGCGGGGAATGTGGACCGCCCCGGGGAGGGCGCCCTGCTCGTACTCGTCGGCTTCGCGCACGTCGAGGACGACGGTGCCGGGCTGGGCGATCAGCTCAGCGGCGCCGGCGGTGTCCACCTCGCGGATGGTGGCCTTGGTGGACTTCAGGAGATCTCGGAACGAGGGCATAGTGATGTAAACCCTACCCAGCCGGTCGGCATTCCGCAGGTCTAGCGTGGTGACGTGGATTTTCAGGAGGTGGTACGGCGCCGCAAGATGGTGCGGTCGTTCTCCTCCGACCCGATTCCCCCTGACATCCTCGACAGGATCATGGCCCACGCCGTGCGGGCCCCGTCGGCCGGCTTCAGCCAGGGATGGGCATTCGTGGTGCTGGTCGGACCCGAAGAGACCGGGCCGTTCTGGGACGCGGCATGCGATGCCGAGTGGCGGGCCGACCCGAGCCGACCGGGGCTCCTGCGAGCCCCGGTCGTCATCGTGCCGCTGACCGACGAGCCGGCGTACCGGGCCCGCTACGCCGAACCCGACAAGGCGGCGCTGGGCATCGCCCACACCGACTGGCCGGTGCCCTACTGGCTGGTCGATACCTCGTTCGCCACCATGCTCATCCTGCTGTCCGCGGTGGACGCCGGCCTCGGGGCGTTGTTCACCGGTCTCAACCACCACGACGACGAGGTGATGGCCGCCCTCGGTGTTCCGCCCGCCTACCGCCCGATCGGGGCGGTGGTTCTCGGTTGGCCCGACGGCCAGGATCGGCCGTCGCCGTCGTTGCTACGCGGCCACCGCCTCGACGGCGTCGTCCACCGGGGCCGGTGGTAGCGACACCAGGAACAGGTCGAACGGGCTGAGGCCGTCGCCGGGGAGGTCCATGGGATCGGGACCCGGCGGATCTTCCCCTTCCACCTGCACGAGCATTGGAGCCAGCATGGCCATGCCACGTCGCCATATCAAGAAGGACATGACGGGCGTGCACACGGCGGTCACAATCCCGAGTGAGAACATACGTCAGCATCGACGGCGCTCACGGCCGACTTGAGCGCTTCAGCGCAGTTCAGCGAGGACTTCCGATGCCGGCCCCCGGCGAATGAGGCACTCCTCTCCCCAGACGGCGGCGAAGGTGTCGGGGGGCATGGAGAGGAACACCGACGTCTCGGAGATCTGGCTGGCGTGGGCCGCCATGGCCCGTCTCTTGCGGTCCAGATAAGCGCGGACGTCAATGCGGTCGGTGACCACGTCGTCGGGCGTACCGAAGTCGCCGGGATCGACGTCGAGCGTCATGTCGGTGATGTCGGCACCCCTGGCGAAGCGCACCAGGCGAGCGGCCTGAGAACGGCTGAGTGTCCCCTCGACCACTTCGGCCGTGGCCGCCACCTGCGCCGCCCGGACCCCGACCCGGTGGGCCTGGATATGGTCAGGATGGCCAGTGACCCCGTTCTCGTCGTAGATGAGCAACAGGTCGGCGTGCTCGTCGTTCAGGATGGCGGCCAGCCGCGCCGCCGCCTCGTCGAGGTCGGCGCACCAGAAGGAGCCCGGTTCTCCGTTGTCCGGGCTGCCCATCATCCCCGAGTCGCGGTAGCCGAGAAACTCGATGCGGTCCACGCCCAGGATGTCGCCGGCGGCGTGCGTTTCCGCCACCCGGCGCTCGCCGAGGTCCTCACCGGCAGCCACCACCTCGGGGGGCCGGGCGCCCAGCTCGCCTCGGGTGGCGACCACCAGCACGACCCGGTGGCCCAGAGTGGCCGCCTTGGCCATGGTGCCGCCGGTGCCGATCGCCTCGTCGTCGGGGTGGGCGTGGAAGAAAACGAGGGTGGCGATGGGCCAGCCTCAGGGGTGATGCAGGAAGCTGGGGAAGCGGAACGCCAGCCAGGGGCGACGGCCCCAGACGAACATCTTGCCCCGGGCGATGGCCCGCCAGTGGGTGATGCGGCCGTACCCCACGAGGAGGAAGGCGGCGGGATCGGTGACCAGGTGGCAGTCGACGCGCTGCCCCGTAGGCGGTTCGACGTGGATGGCACCGTCGGCGCAACGCACGACAAAGCTTTCTTTTCCCCCGAGATGGATCTCGAAGGTGGCCCGGGTCGTCCCGAGGGTCTCGCGGTTGGCCAGTTTCGGCATCATGGCCTTGACCGCCTCGAACATCAACAGGGCGTCGGACTGGGCGATGGGCCATGTCCGCTTCGCCGCCTGGGCCATGTCGTAGCCGTGGATGATTTGCTCGCCGAGCAGCAGGCAGGTGGCTTGGCCGATGGTGAGGGTCTCGGTCTCCCCGTACCACGGCGTGGGCATCGCCTGTTCGGGAGGAAGCCCGGCGGCGGCCAGCACGAACGCCTCGGCGCCCTCCTTGATGGCTTTGGCCGCCTCGGCCGGCGTGCGGGTCGGCTCGGCGGGAATGAACAAGCGGTTCACGGCCGCCACCCGCGCCGGTGCGGGCACGGTGGTGGGCAGCTGGTCGGCCACCGCCAACCACTCGTCGAAGGCACTGCTGGCCGATGCGCTGAAGCCCCGAAGCGCAAAGATCAGGTGGGCCGTGGTCTCCCCGATCGTCCACTCGGAGTTGGGGACCCGGAGTTCCATGTCGTCGATCGCCTCAACCAGTTGAGCGGTCCGCTCGGCGGCGGCGGACAGGGCACGGCGGGCCTCGTCGAAGTCGGTCATCAGACCCGAAGTGTAATATAACAAAGTGGAATGTCAATGAGTAATGACATGGTTCCCCATGAGTAATGACATGGAATCTCAATGAGTAATGACATGGAATCTCAATGAGCGATGACATCGAGGGTCGGCTGTTGCGCCTGAACGCCACCGCCGCCTCGCTTCTCGGGCTTCTGCACCGGGGGCCGATGAGCGGTTGGGACCTGGCCCGCATGGCCGAGACGGTCATCGGTGACTTCTGGAACGTCACCCAGAGCCAGGTCTACCGGGAGCTGCGGACCCTGGAGCAGGCCGGCCTGGTCGAAGCGGGGCCGGCGGGAACCAGGGAGAAGAAGCCGTACACCATCACCGCCAAGGGCAGGACGGCGTTCGAGATCTGGATCCGCCGGGAGCCGGGGCCGGACACCATCCGATCCCCCCTCCTGCTGATGGTGTTCTTCGGCCAACACCTCGACGAGGTCCATCGCCGCCGGTTCCTCGCCATCCAGCGGCTCCGCCACGAGCAGATGCTGGACGAGTACCAGGGGGTCCTTGCCGCCCTCGGAGACGACGAGCCCGACCTGGGCAACGTCCTGCAGTTTGCCGTGTTCCACGAGGAGGCGTTCCTCCGCTGGTTCGACTGGCTGGACGGGAAGACCTGACGAACGCGGCATAGGAAGGGTCATGCCACCCTCCCTCCGTTTTCTCGAAGAGTTCAATGCCTCCGACACCCTGCACATCCGCCCCTGGCCCGACGAGGTTCTGGACAGCCTGGGCTTCGACCCGAGATCGTCCTACGTCGAGACGTTCTGGCTCGGCCTGTTGGGTCCGTCGACTACTTGGCTCCTTCGCCGGCTGGTGGCCGGCCTCGACACCCAGCCCGACGGCTACTCCCTGTCGCTGGCCCAGACGGCCCGGGCCCTCGGCCTGAGCGAGCGGGGCGGCCGATCGTCGCCGTTCGTGCGCGCCGTCGGCCGGACGATCAAGTTCCAGCTGGCGGTCCCCGAGGGCCCCGACATCCTGGCGGTGCGCCGCCGGGTTCCCCCGCTCAACGCCCGCCAGGTCACTCACTTGCCGCCTGCCCTACAGCAGGCCCACCTGCGCTGGCAGGAGGAACAGTTGCGCCTGCCGGGCGGCGACCTGGCCCGCCGCCGGGGCCGGCTACTGGCCCTCAGCGTCATCGAGATGGGCGAGGACCTCGAATCGGCGGAGCGCCGGTTGCTGGCCCTCCGCTACCACCCCGCGCTGGCGCACGACGCCGCCACGTGGGCGTGGGGCCGCCACCGCGCCGCCCTGAACTCCGCCAGCTGAACTGATGGCGGCCCCCTTCCGTATCCTGACGCCATGGTCCGGGAGGTTGACGCGCCGCCGCAGTTGCCCGACGGCGTCCCGTTGGAACTTCCGGGACGGGGGACGACCTTCCTCCGAGAAGTGGCGGGACCGCCGGGCGCACCGGTCCTGCTACTGCTCCACGGCTGGACGGCGACGGCCGCGCTGAACTGGTTCCCGGCGTTCGAGCCCCTTGGCCGCCATTTCCGGGTACTGGCCTTCGACCTGCCGGGACACGGCCGCGGCATCCGCAGCCGGCGGCCGTTCCGGCTCGAGGACTGCGCCGACGATGTCGCGGCCGTGGCGGCGCAGCTGGGCGTGCCCCGTCTGATCCCCGTCGGGTACTCGATGGGCGGACCGATCGCCGGCCTGGTGTGGCACCGCCACCCGTCGTTGGTACAAGGCCTGGTGCTGTGCGCCACCGCCGCCCGCTTTGTGGGCTTCCGCACCGCCGACCGGATTTGGGGGCCCTCCATGCTGGGCCTGTCGCTGGCGGTGAACCTTTCGCCCCAAGCCCTCCGCCAGCGAGCCATGAACCGCCTCGTCAACAACCGCTTCACCGGTACCCACCTGGCCCGATGGGCGGCGGCCGAGATCGCCCGTAACGACCCCGCCGTGCTCCTGCGGGCCGCCGCCGCCCTCGGGGGATTCGACGGCCGGCCCTGGCTACCGACTGTCGATGTGCCGACCGCGGTGGTGATCACCGGGGCCGATCGCACCGTGCCCACGGCCCATCAGCACTCCCTGGCGGCGATCATCCCGGGAGCGGAAACCTTCGTCGTCGACGGGGACCACTCGGTGTGCGGCACCGACGCCGCCCGTTTTGTGCCGGTGCTCCTCAAGGCCTGCCAGTCGGTCGCCAAGCGGGGGGCGGCGCACCCTACGGCAGCGCCCGGCTGACGGCCGCCGCCGCCTCCACCACCGCGGCGGCGTACTTGCGGCCCGGCTGGCGAGAGGTGCGCTCCACGGGTCCCGACACCGAGACGGCGGCGACCACGTCGCCGTCGACGACGACCGGTGCGCTGACCGAGGCGACCCCGGGTTCGCGCTCCTCGACACTCTCCGCCCAGCCCTGCCGGAGGGAGGCCGAGTCGCCTCGCAGCACCTTGCCAGCCGATCCGCGGTCCATCGGGAGGGCGGCGCCCACGGCGACGATGGTGCGCAGGCTGTGGGGTGACTCCCGGGCGGCGACACAGACGCGATGGTCGCCGGCCGCGACATACAGCTGGGCGCTTTCGCCGGTGCTGTCCCGCAGCGCCACCAGCGCCGGCCCGGCGGCGGCGGCCAGCGCCCTCCGGCTGGTCGACCCGGAGCGGGCCAACTCCCCAACCCGCGGCCCGAGCTCGAAACGGCCGGCGCCGTCGCGCCCCACCAGCCGGTGGACCTCCAGCGCGGTGGCCAGGCGGTGCACCGTCGCCCGGGGCAGGCCGGTCGCACCGCTCAGCTCGGCCAGGGCGAGGGGCTCGGCAGCCAGGGCGGCGAGGATGGCAACTGCCTTGTTCAACACCCCGACTTCGCTTACACTCGGTTCCACAATACGATACCCTATCCCAGATAGTGAGACAGCCGTGGCAACCACACTCGTGGAGAAAATCTGGCAGGAGCATCTGGTCCGGGCGGCGGAAGGCGAACCCGACCTGCTCTACATCGACCTCCATCTGGTGCACGAGGTGACCTCCCCCCAGGCGTTCGACGGGCTCCGCCTGGCCGGCCGGCGGGTCCGGCGCCCCGACCTCACGGTTGCCACCATGGACCACAATGTGCCCACCACCGGGCTCGACAAGCCCATCGAGGATCCGGTGTCGGCCAAGCAGATCGAGGTGCTGCGGGCCAACTGCGCCGAGTTCGGGATCCCCCTCTACGCCATGGGCGACCGGCGCCAGGGCATCGTCCACATCATCGGCCCCGAGCAGGGGCTGACCCAGCCGGGCATGACGATCGTGTGCGGGGACAGCCACACGTCCACTCACGGGGCCTTCGGCGCCTTGGCGTTCGGCATCGGGACCAGTGAAGTCGAGCACGTCCTGGCCACCCAGACACTGACCCAGCCCCGACCGAAGACGATGGCGGTCACTGTCGACGGCGACGTACCGGACGGGGTGACGGCCAAGGACATCATCCTGGCCATCATCGGCGCCATCGGGACGGGCGGTGGGATGGGGCACGTCATCGAGTACCGCGGCTCGGCCATCCGTTCGCTGTCGATGGAGGGCCGGATGACGGTGTGCAACATGTCCATCGAGGGCGGCGCCCGGGCCGGGATGGTGGCACCGGACGACACCACGTTCGCCTACCTCGAGGGGCGGCCCTTCTCACCCCAGGGCGCATCGTGGGAGCGGGCCCTTGACGCCTGGCGGGGCCTGCGCACCGACGACGGCGCGACCTTCGACCAGGAGGTCACCGTCGCCGCCGCCTCCCTGTCGCCCCACGTGACGTGGGGCACCAACCCCAGCCAGGTCGTGCCGCTCGACGGGGCCGTCCCCGACCCCGACGGTATGGACACCGCCGCCGGCCGGGAGGCGGCGCAGCGGGCCCTCGCCTACATGGACCTGGCGGCGGGCACGCCGGTGCGTGACATTCCGGTCGACACGGTGTTCATCGGCTCGTGCACCAACGCCCGCATCGAGGACCTCCGGGCCGCGGCAGGTGTCCTGGCGGGGCGGCGGGTAGCACAAGGGATGCGGGCGCTGGTTGTCCCCGGCTCGGGGCTGGTCAAGGCCCAAGCCGAGGCCGAGGGCCTTGACCGGGTCTTCACCGCCGCCGGCTTCGAGTGGCGGGACCCGGGGTGTTCGATGTGCCTGGCCATGAACCCCGACAAGCTGGCACCGGGCGAGCGGTGCGCCTCGACCTCGAACCGCAACTTCGAAGGGCGCCAGGGGCGCGGGGGCCGCACCCATCTGGTGTCGCCCGCCGTCGCCGCCGCCACCGCCGTTGCCGGGCACTTCGCCAGCCCACGCGACCTGTCGTAGTCCGAGCCAAGGAGACCGAGATGGAACCTGTCCGCGTGGTGTCGGGGACCGCCGTGCCCCTCGACCGGTCGGATGTCGATACCGACCAGATCATTCCCAGCGACTGGCTGAAGCGGGTGGAGCGCACCGGTTTCGGCCAGGGCCTGTTCGCCGAGTGGCGCGACGACCGGTCGTTCGTGCTGAATCAGCCGGAATACGCCGGCGCCACCATTCTCGTCGCCGGGCCGCGCTTCGGCACCGGGTCGTCACGGGAGCACGCGGTGTGGGCGCTAATGGACTACGGCTTCACCGCCGTCATCTCGCCCCGCTTTGGCGACATCTTCCGCAACAACGCCACCAAGTCAGGGCTCCTGCCGGTGCAGGTCGACGCCGATGTGGCGGCGGCCCTGATGGCCGCGGTCAGCAAGGATCCACAACTAGAAATCACCATCGACGTGGAGCGTGGCGCGGTGAGCGCCCCGGCGGCGGGCATCGAGGCCACGTTTCCGCTCGACGAGTTCACCCGCCACCGGCTTCTCAACGGGCTGGACGACATCGGCCTCACCCTCGTCCATGAGCCCGAGATCGGCACCTTCGAAGGGGGGCGCCCGGCCTGGCGCCCCTCGGTGGTGGTCTGAGCCGGCCTTTTTGCCGCCCGCCGGGTCGGAACTGTGAGCAACCAGCGTTCTCGGCAGCAATTCGCACCATATGTGACGCTGACGATGCCGAGAACCACCATCGCTCACAGTTCACGACGTGGCGCGCGCCGTCTCAGCTCGCTTCTGATGAGTTGCGGGTCGTAGAGACCCGCAACTCATCAATAGCGCGCGCGGCCGGTGGGCTACGGGGTCGCTTCGGGTACCCGGGCGGCGTCGGAGCGGGAGCGGATGCGGACAACCTTGTTGACGGCGTTGAGGTAGGCCCGGGCGGCCGCCTCCACCACGTCGGTCGACACGCCGCGGCCGGACACCCGGACCCCGTCGGCCACCACCTGGATGATGACGTCGCCTAGGGCGTCGACGCCGCCGGTCACGCCAATGACGTTGAAGTCGGTGAGTTGGGCGTCCACCGCCGTGGCCGCCCGGATGGCCTGGCAGGCGGCGTCGATCATGCCGTCGCCCTCGGCCGCCGCCTCCACCTTCTCGCCGCCCCGCACGAGCACCACCCTTGCGTTGGGCACGCCCACCGTGCCGCCGGCCACCTCGAGGTCGACGAGGGTGAAGGCCGGCTCCGTGCTGGTGCCCAACTCCTCGGCGACGATCGCCTCGAGGTCGGCGTCGGTGATCTCCACTTTGCGGTCGGCCAATTCCTTGAACCGACCGAAGGCGGCGTTCAGGGCGTCGCCGGTGATCGACATGCCCATCTTGGCCAGGGTGTCGGAGAAGGCGTGGCGCCCGGAGTGCTTGCCGAGCACGATCTGGCTGCCCGTTTGGCCCACCGAGTCAGCGTCGATGATCTCGTAGGTACTGCGCTCGGCCAACACCCCGTGCTGGTGGATCCCCGACTCGTGGCGGAAGGCGTTGCGGCCTACCACCGCCTTGTTGAACTGCACGGGGTACCCGGTGAGCCGGCTCACCAGGCGGCTGGTACGGGCCAACTCCTCGGTGTGAACCCCCGTCTCGAGGCCGGGGAACTGGTCGGCACGGATCTTGAGGGCCATGACCACCTCTTCGAGGGCGGCATTGCCGGCTCGCTCGCCCAGCCCGTTAACGCAGACCTCGACCTGGCGGGCACCGGCCTGAACACCGGCCAGCGAGTTGGCAGTAGCCAACCCGAGGTCGTTGTGGCAGTGGGTCGACAGGACGTAGTCACCCGGAATCTGGCGGCGGATGTACTGGATGAGGGCCCCGAAGTCCCACGGGATCCCGTACCCGACGGTGTCAGGGATGTTGAGGGTGGTGGCGCCGGCGGTGACTGCGGTGTGCAGCACCTCCATCATGAAGTCGAGCGGCGTCCGGGTGGCGTCCTGGGGGCTGAACTCCACGTCCGCGGTGTGCTCCCGGGCCCGGCCCACGCCGGCTGCCGTCTCGGCCAGTACCTGGGCCTCGGTCATCTTGAGCATGTGCTCCATGTGCTGGGGGCTGGTCGAGATGAAGACGTGAATCCGGGCTCGAGCGGCGTCCTTCAGCGCCTCCCAGCAGCGGTCCACATCGCTCAGATGGGTGCGGGACAGGGCGGCGATGACCGGCCCACCGTCGCGGCCCACGGTGCGGGCGATCGTCTGCACCGCCTCGAAGTCGCCCTGGCTAGCCACCGGGAAGCCGGCCTCGATGTAGTCGACATTGAGGCGGGCCAGCTGCTCGGCGATCTCAAGCTTCTCGACGGCGTCGAGCGCGATCCCCGGCGACTGCTCGCCGTCACGCAGGGTGGTGTCGAAGATGATCACTCGTTCAGCCATGGCGGTCGGTTCCTTTCATGTGGCATACGGGCAAAACAAAACCTCCTGGCCAGGTGGCGCAGGAGGCGAGGGGCGAGTCCCGGAAG
>DATARN010000177.1:0-7635 GCA_036264135.1 Acidimicrobiales bacterium | reverse complement strand
TACACCCCAAAATCCGTGACACCCCCCCTCGAAGGGGCCCCCTGAGGCCGGGGGAGAGCAGGCCGCTACACTGGGGCGGGAGATGACAACAAGTCTCTGGCCTCGTATCGAGCCCCTCTTGGCGCACGTGCAGAAGCCGGCCAGCTACATCGGCTGCGAAGACGGGATGGTGGTGCCGGCCCGGTCGGCGCGCCCCGATCGCGTCGACTGGCTGCTCATCTACCCCGACACCTACGAGATCGGCCTGCCCAACCAGGGCCTGCAGATCCTGTACGAGCTGCTCAACGAGGACCCGGCCAGCGCCGCCGAGCGGGCGTACGCCCCGTGGACGGACATGGAGGCGGCCATGCGCCGCCGCCGGGTGCCCCTGTTCTCGGTGGACTCGCACCGCCCCGCCGGCGAGTTCGACCTACTGGCGTTCAACCTGTCCGCCGAGCTGGTCTACACCAACCTGCTCAACTGCGTGGACCTGGCCGGCGTCCCGGTGCGGGCGGCCCAGCGCGACGAGACCCATCCGCTCGTGGCGGCGGGAGGGCATTGCACGTTCAACCCCGAGCCGCTGGCCGATTTCGTGGACCTGTTCGTCATCGGCGACGGCGAGGAGGTGGTGGCCGAGATCACGGCGGTGGTGGCCGCGGCCAAACGGTCCCCGGGATCGCGCCAGGCGCTGCTGCGATCGCTGGCCGGCGTCGACGGGGTCTACGTCCCCTCCATGTACGACGTCTCCTACGACGGTCCGGCGCTGAAGGCGGTCACCCCCCGCTACCCCGACGTGCCGGCGGTGGTGCACAAGCGGACCATCGCCGACCTGGGGGCGTGGCCCTACCCGAAGCGCCAGCTCGTCCCCCTGACCGAGGTCGTCCACGACCGCCTCAACGTGGAGATCTTCCGGGGCTGCACCCGGGGCTGCCGGTTCTGCCAGGCGGGGATGATCACCCGACCGGTGCGGGAACGCCCCGCCGCCCAGGTGACCCGCATGGTCCGCGAGGGCCTGCGGCGCACCGGCTATGACGAGGTCAGCCTGACGTCGCTGTCGAGCGCCGACTACTCGGGGATCCAGCAGGCGGTCGGCGGGATCATGGGCGACCCGATGTGCACCGGGGAGGCCGCCCCCGGGCCGCCGGTATCGGTCAGCCTGCCCAGCCTCCGGGTCGACGCCTTCACTGTGGGCATCGCCAACGAGCTGCAGCGGGCCCGGCGCACCGGCCTGACGTTCGCCCCTGAGGCGGGTACGTGGCGGCTGCGCCAGGTCATCAACAAGCTCATCACCGAGGAGGACCTCTACTCGGCCGTCGACTCCGCCTTTTCCCAGGGCTGGCGGCGGGTCAAGCTGTACTTCCTCACCGGGCTCCCCACCGAAACCGACGCCGACACCCTGGGCATCGCCGAGCTGGCCCGCAACTGCGTCGCCGTGGGCCGCCGCCACACCAAGGGCGTCACCGTCACCGCGTCGGTGGGAGGGTTCGTCCCCAAGCCCCAGACGCCCTTCCAGTGGTTCGGGCAGGTCGGCGTGGCCGAGCTCCAGCGCCGGGTCAACCTGCTTCGCGATGCCGTGCGGGTGGAAAAAGGGGTCCAGTTGAAGTGGCACGATTCGCGGGCCACCCTCGCCGAAGGTATAGCCAGCAGAGGCGATCGCCGAGTAGGCGCGGTAATTGAAGACGTGTGGCGCGCCGGCGGCACGTTCCAGGAATGGTCGGAGCACTTCAACCTCGACCTGTGGTCGGCGGCCATGGACCGCCACGGGCTGTCGATCGAGTGGTACGTCGAGCGCCACCGCGACCGCGACGAGGTGCTGCCCTGGGACCACATCTCGGCGGGGTTGCACCGCGACTTCCTGTGGCAGGACTGGCGTGACGCCCTCGACGAGTACGGGCTGCCCGACTGCCGCTGGACCCCCTGCTACGACTGCGGCGCCTGCACCGGCTACGGCATCGAGCACGTCGTGGCCTCATCCGTGCCCCCCGCCGGCGGCAGCCAGGGGACCGGGCAGAACCTGGCGACGGGCGGGTTCGTGCCCGTTCCCCTTCTTCCCACCCGCACGCCGGCAGGCGCCCGATGACCCGGCTGCGGATCCGCTTCGCCAAGCGGGGCAAGGTGCGCTGGACCAGTCACCGCGACACCGCCCGCATGTGGGAGCGGGCATTCCGCCGGCTCAGCCTGCCGGTGGCCTACTCGAACGGCTTCTCCCCCCGGCCCCGGGTCAGCTTCGGCCTGGCGCTGTCCACCGGCTACGAATCGGTAGCCGAATACCTCGACGTCGAGTTGACGGAGACCCCGCCCGGTGGCGACGACCCGACACTCGATCTCGACCGCCTCACCACCGGTCTTTCCGCGGCCCTGCCCGAGGGCGTCGACGTCCTCGCCATCGCCGTCGGGGAGGACCGGTTGCCGTCCCTGCAAGAAGAGGTAACCGTCTGCACCTGGCGGCTGGCCGTGACCCCTGTCGAACCGGATGCCCCCGCACCCGACATCGCCGGCGGCCTCGACCGGCTGCTGGCCGCCGACTCTGTGGTGGTCACCCGCACCCGGAAGGGAAGGGAGGTGACCGAGGACATCCGGCCGGCCATCGTGGCCATCCGCCCCCTCGGTCCCGGTCCCGACGGCTTCTGGTTGGAGTGCGACCTGGCCGCCCAGCCCCGCAGCCTCCGGCCCACAGAACTGGTGGCCGCCCTCGACGCCGACGTCGAGGCGCGCGCTGTGTGCCGCGTACACCAATGGATCGAGCGCGATGGTGCGCGGTGGGAGCCGTTGGCGGCCCCACACGCGGCACCGGACGCGTCGCACGCCCTGGAGCGTGCGTCATGAGAAGGGATCTTCAATATGTCCGACGCAGCAGCCGACCGCCCGGTGAGCCCCGAGGGCCCGCCGGCGCCGCCGGTCTCCGGGCCCCGCCCGGCCCCCGACAGCACCCCCACCCCGCCCCTCGAGGCTGCTAATTCCGCCACGGGCGTCAGTGCCGCCGCCCGCCGGCGCCGGCGCGGTTCCCGCGGCGGCCGCAGCCGCAGCCGGACCGGCGCCGCCCTGGTGGGCGGCACCGAAGGGGACAACGACGGCACCGACCTGGACACACCGCCGCGGCCGGCCACCGCAATCCCGGCGGCGGCCGCTTCGACGACCCCCGCGCGCGACGCCGCCCCATCCGGCGCAGCCGGCCAGAAACCGCGGATCGGCGACAGCCGTCCGGCGCCGCTGAGCGCCGCCCCCGCCCCGGCGGTGCCCCGGACCCGCCGACCGGCGGGCGCTGGCCGGGCCGGCACCCCGGCCGCGGCTGCCGCAGCTGCTGCAGCGTCGGGTAGCGATGAACTTGAGGGTCCCGCCGGCGCGGCCGCCCCGGCCAGCGGCCGGTCCCGTGCACGCGCCACCGGCCCGGCCGGAAGCGACGCCGCCGGCGGGCAGGGGAGCGGAGCCGCCCGGGGACGGCGCCGTCGAGGTGGGGCCCGCCCGGGGCGAGGTTCGGGCGACGGGTCGGCCTTCGACGGCGATGAGGTCGACGACGAGACCCTGGAGAAGCGCCGGGGCCGCGAGCGCAAGGGCCGTCCGGTCGGCCGCTACCTGATGCTGGTCCACGTCCAGCCCAACGCCACTCAGATCGCGGTGCTGGAGGGGCGGTCGCTGATCGAGCACTACGTTTCCCGGCCCGCGGACGACGCCACTCAGATCGACGGCAATATCTACCTGGGCCGGGTCCAAAACGTGCTGCCCGGCATGGAGGCGGCGTTCGTCGACATCGGCACCCCGAAAAACGCCGTCCTCTACCGCGGCGACGTCCGCTACGACCGCGAGGACCTGGAAGGCGACGCCGGTGGCAAACCGCCCCGGCGGGGCGGGGGGCCCCGGGAGGCCCGGATCGAACAGCTGCTCAAGGTCGGCCAGACCATCGTGACCCAGGTCACCAAGAACCCCATCGGCACCAAGGGCGCCCGCCTCAGCCAGGAGGTGTCCCTCCCGGGCCGCTTCGTCGTGCTCATTCCCGGTAGCGACACCTACGGGATCTCCAAGCGCCTGGCCGACGACGAACGCAAGCGTCTCCGCCGCATCCTCGACGACATCCGCCCTGCCGGCCACGGCCTGATCGTGCGCACCGCCGCC
Organism: Acidimicrobiales bacterium; assembly: GCA_036264135.1. Taxonomy (GTDB): domain Bacteria; phylum Actinomycetota; class Acidimicrobiia; order Acidimicrobiales; family Palsa-688; genus DATARN01. Next base: position 3,546 of record DATARN010000177.1, on the reverse strand, counting down.
GAGGGGGCCAGCGCCGACGAGCTGCGCCGTGACGTGGCCCGGTTGCTGCGCCAGTGGGAGGACATCGACGCCCGGGCCAAGCGGTCCAAGGCGCCGGCGCTGCTGTACCGGGAGCCCGACATGGCGCTGCGGGTGATCCGGGAGGAGTTCAACACCGACTACCGCGGGGTGGTCATCGACGACCACGAGCTGTACGAGGACGTGCGGGACTACGTGGCGAGCATCAGCCCGGAGCTGGCGGACCGGGTGGAATACGCCGGCGACGGCGATAACCCCCTCCCCATCTTCGAGCGCTACCACGTGCACGAGCAGGTGCACAAGGCCCTCGACCGCAAGGTATGGCTCCCCTCGGGTGGGTCGCTGATCATCGAGCGCACCGAGGCGCTGACCGTCATCGACGTCAACACCGGCAAGAACGTCGGCACCTCCAACCTCGAGGAGACGGTGTTCCGCAACAACCTGGAGGCGGCCGAGGAGATCGCCCGCCAGCTACGACTGCGGGACATCGGCGGCATCATCGTCATCGACTTCATCGACATGGAGATCGCCGCCAACCGGGCCGAGGTGGCCCGCTCCTTCCGCGACGCCCTGGCCCGCGACAAGACCCGCACCCAGGTGTTCGACATCTCCGAGCTGGGCCTGGTGGAAATGACCCGCAAGCGGGTATCGGAGGGACTGGTCGAGTCGTTCTCCGAGACCTGCCCGACCTGCGGCGGCCGGGGCCTGCTCCTCGACGAGGAACTGCTCTCGGTCGACGTCTGAGCCCCTCGACCTGGCCGGTCGTCACCGACCCTCTGGTAAGCTCTCCCTCTTGTGTATGCGGTGATAAAGACAGGCGGCAAGCAGGAGCGCGTCGAGGAGGGCCAGACGCTGGCCGTCGAACGGCTCGGCTCCTCCGAGGGCAGCGAGGTCAGCTTCGCGCCGGTGCTGCTGGTCGACGGTGACACCGTCCTGGCGGGCGCCGGCATCGCGGGCAGCGTGGTCTCCGCCCGGGTGGTCGGGGAGTCCAAGGGACCCAAGATCAAGGGCTTCACCTACAAGAACAAGACCCGGGGCCGGAAGTCGTGGGGTCACCGCCAGCACTACACCACCATCGAGATCACCGGCATCACCAAGGGCGAGGGGTAACCGATGTCCAAGACCAAGGGTGGCGGCTCCACCCGAAACGGGCGGGACTCCAACGCCCAGCGCCTCGGCGTGAAGGTTTTCGACGGCACCACGGTCACCGCCGGCTCGATCATCGTGCGCCAGCGGGGCACCCATTTCCACCCCGGCGACAACGTGGGCCGCGGCGGCGACGACACCCTCTTCGCTATGGCCGACGGCCAGGTCAAGTTCGGCACCCGCAAGGGGCGCCGCTTGGTGGACATCATCCTTCCTGCAGCTCCCGCGACCCCCGCCGAGTAGCGCCTTTCTCGGCTCCCTGGGATGTGGGGGCTATGGAAACGCAGCAGCGACGGTGTTACCGTGACGTCGCCAACTGGGCGGAACAGGAGGAGAAATCAACATGAAGCGCGTGATTGTCATGTTCGCAGGCGGAATCGCAATGGTAAGTACCCTCGGTATGGGCGCGGCTATGGCTGACACGCCAACCACGCTCCAGGCGAACCCCAATGCCAACAGCCAGGGCAGCTGCGTCGGGGTGTTCTCGTCGCGCGTCAAGCAGAACGGTCCAACGGTAAAGGACCAGACCCAGGCACCCGGCGGTCGGGAGGGCGCCGTGGACGCAGCGCAAGCGGCTTCCTGCTGACACAGCCCTTGGGCTTCTAGCTGAACGTGACGGGCCCCGCTGTACCGGCGGGGCCCGTCTGCGCGTGACGATTCGTGGTGACGGGCACGACCCCGACAGCGCCGCAGCCCCGCCCTCAGTTGGGCAACGGATGCTCGGGCCGGTTCACCCCCGGCAGCTGCCGCTGCCGGAGTCGCTGTAGTTGAGCGCCGAGGCGTCAAACCCGGGGCCCGGAAGCACCGGCTTGTAGTTGAACGAGTAGCCGTCGGGGCCGAGCTGGAGTTGCATCACGCCGAACGCGTTGTCGTTCGCGGTGACCACATTGGGGTTGGCGTATGAGCTGCCCTGGCGGGCGAGCGTGTCCAGGGCCTCACCGCCGGTTCCGATAATGATCTGGGGGATGCCGTGCTGCGGGTCGTAGTTCCCGTTCGGGTCCATCGGCCGGAACCGGGCGTAGACGTGCTCGTGCCCGTTGAGGATCAACGAGGCGTGAGCGTCGTACAGCAGGTTCCACCAAGCATCCGCCGCTGCTCCTTCGCCGGAGCCGACGCCGGGGGCCGCCGGGTTCGTGGCCGTTGTTGCACTGAACGTCGGCTGGTGCCAGTAGGCGAGCGTGCACGCCGCGTGGTTGGCCTGCAGATCGGTTGCCAGCCAGCGGGTCTCCTGGGCCAGCACGCCGTTGTCGGTGGTAGAGCAGTCGTTGTTGAACGGTGCCGAGTTGCACTCGATGTTCAGCGAGACGACATGCCAGTTGCCGACGTTGTAGGAGTACCAGCCCTGGTTGGTGCTGGTGTCGTCACCGGCCTGCCCTTGGCTGTAGGGGGCACCGGCCTGGTCGTGTCCGTTGAAGTAGCCGAAGTAGCCGACGCCGTTCTGCGCCGCCTCGTTGTCGCCGTGCTTGGTGTAGGAGTAGTACTCGTGGTTGCCGGGCGCGGGCCGCTGGAGCATCTTCAGCCCACCCCAAGCCTGCTCGAACGAGTTTTCGAAGTCGCTGAGCTTGCCGACCTGGTACTGCTCGTCGCCAAGTAGGGCGACCAGGTCGGGATGCATCGACTGGGCCTGCTGAGCCGTCGCGTACTCCGCCGGCATGCCGCCCAGGGTGGGGCTGCCGCACTTGAGCGCGCTCGGCGTGCTTGCGTTGTCAGGGGTGTTGGGCTCGCATGCGATGTCACCCACCGCCGCGATGTTGTAGGTCCGGTGTGCGCCTTGGGGGGCATAGGGCCAGTCGTTGGACGCGTCGCGAGACGCAAAGGCGACACCGGTAGCGGCCAGCAAGGTCATACCGGCCACTGCGACGGCCACAGGCTTCGACAGCCGAGGCAAGCGAATGGTCACAATCCCTCCTTTGTGCACCCTGTCTCGGCGCCGTTGATTCGGGCCGACCCGATGTGCACGACCCATCTCAGTCGGCTCAACCCGCCGGGGGAGAAATGGGAGGTAACGATTAGACCAATAGTTGGAGAACTCGGTTTTACCGGCCGGTGGGGTGGCCCATCAGCTGGTCGAGGTAGGCCAGCATGGCTTTGCCGGCACCGCGGCCGCCGATGGGCCAGAAGCCGATCTCCAGGTGGGGGGCGGTGGAGATGCCGACGATGCCGGAGCCCACCACGCCGATCTGCTGGCCGGCGGTGACGACCGTGCCCACGGGCACCAGGTTCGGGCCGGCGTGGCCGTAATACACCGTCTTGCCGGCCAGCGGGCCGGCGGTGATCTGCAGGACGGGGATGTTGGGGCCGAAACCTGAAGTGCCCGGGCCCCCCTCCTGGATGATGACACCCGGACCCATGGCCAACAGCGGCGTGCCCCCGGGGGCCAGG
>DATARN010000176.1:0-3722 GCA_036264135.1 Acidimicrobiales bacterium | reverse complement strand
GGGCGGGCGGCCCCGCCCGTCGCCCCCAAATCTGACCGATAGGATCGGGAATCGTGCCCGATCACCTGGTAGCCGCCCACGGCGGCACGCTCATCGACCTGTACGCCGACGCCGAGCGCGCCGCCGACCTGAAGAAGCACTCCCGGGACTGGCCGTCGTGGGATCTGACGCCCCGCCAGCAGTGCGACCTCGAGTTGCTGATGAACGGCGGCTTCTCGCCGCTCACCGGGTTCATGGGCCGGGCGGACTACGAGGCGGTGACCCACGACATGCGCCTGGCCGACGGCACATTGTGGCCCATCCCCGTCGTGCTGGACCTCCCGGGGGAGTTCGTCGCCGCCCAGAGCATCGACAGCGGCGCCACGATCGCCCTGCGTGACGGCGAGGGGGTCATGCTCGCCGCGCTGCACGTGGAGGAGGTGTGGGAGCCCGACCGCCAGGCGGAAGCGGCCGCGGTGTACGGCACGACCGACCCCGGCCATCCCGGCGTGGCCCACGTCCTGCAGCGGACCAACCCGGTGTACGTCGGCGGGACGGTGGAAGGCGTGGCGGCGCCGGCGCACTATGACTTCAAGACGCTGCGGTTGACGCCGGCGGAGCTGCGAGGCGAGTTCGCCCGGCTGGGCTGGACCAAGGTGGTGGCCTTCCAGACCCGTAACCCGATGCACCGGGCCCACGTGGAGCTGACCCGTCGGGCGGCCGCCCAGCTGGAGGCCAACCTGCTGATCCACCCCAGCGTGGGGATGACCAAGCCGGGCGACGTCGACCACTACACCCGGGTGCGCTGCTACCAGGCGGTCCTCAACAGCTACCCCATGCACACCGCCATGCTCTCCCTGCTGCCCCTGGCCATGCGGATGGGCGGCCCCCGGGAGGCGGTGTGGCACGCCATCATCCGCAAGAACCACGGCTGCACCCATCTGATCGTGGGGCGCGACCACGCCGGCCCGGGCAGCGACGCCAGCGGCAAGCCCTACTACGGGCCGTACGACGCCCAGCAGTTGCTGGCCACCCACGAGGACGAACTGGGCGTGGCCATGGTGCCGTTCCAGATGATGGTGTACGTGCCCGACCGCGACGAGTACCAGCCGGTCGACGAGATCGCCGCCGGCACCCGCACCCTCGACATCTCGGGGACGGAGCTGCGCCGGCGCCTGGCCGAGGGCCGGGAGATCCCGGCGTGGTTCACCTATCCCGACGTGGCCACCGAGCTGCGGCGCAGCTACCCGCCCCGCCACCAGCAGGGTTTCACCGTGTTCTTCACCGGCCTGTCGGGGTCGGGCAAGTCGACCATCGCCAACGTGCTGCTCACCAAGTTCCTTGAAGCCGGTGGTCGGCCGGTGACCATCCTCGACGGTGACATGGTGCGCAAGAACCTCTCCTCGGAGCTCGGGTTCTCCAAGGAGCACCGCGACATCAACATTCGCCGCATCGGCTACGTGGCGTCGGAGATCACCAAGAACGGCGGCATCGCCATCTGCGCCCCCATCGCCCCCTACGAGTCGGTGCGCCGGGAGGTGCGGGCCATGATCGAACCCGAAGGGGGGTTCATCCTGGTCCACGTGGCCACCTCGATCGAGGTGTGCGAGGAGCGCGACCGCAAGGGCCTCTACGCCAAGGCCCGGGCGGGGATCATCAAGGAGTTCACCGGCATCTCCGATCCCTACGAGACGCCGACCGACGCCGAGGTCGTCATCGACACCGGCGCCATGAGCGCCGAGGAGGCGGCCCAGCAGATCATCCTCCACCTGGAGCGAGAGGGCTACGTAGGCCAGCAGGCGTAGTCGCCTTCCGGCCGGCGGACCGACCGGAAAGCCGGGCGCGCCGGGGGTTCCGGCCGCCAGCGCAGCCCGTTCACTATCCTGGCCGGCTAACCATGCTCGACGCCCGCAAGGCCGCCATCCTCCGAGTGGTCGTGGAGGAGTACATCGAGACCGCCCAACCGGTGGGCTCGGCGACCGTGGCGCGGGTCCCCGAGCTGGCCGTCTCGTCGGCGACGGTGCGCAACGAGATGGGCGTCCTCGAGCGAGAGGGCTACCTCGTCCAGCCGTACACCTCGGCCGGTCGCATCCCCACCGACAAGGGGTACCGCTTCTTCGTCGACTCCCTCGCCCGGCCCGGCTCGCTGGGTCCCACCCAGAGCCAGCTGGTCCGGGACTTCTTCGCCCACGCCCACGGCGAGCTGGAGCGCATGCTGCACGACACCAGCCAGCTGTTGGCCGATGTCACGGACTGCGCGGCCGTGGTCATCGCCCCGTCGCACGAGGTGGCGACCATCCTGTCGGTCCAGCTTTTGGCCCGGGGCCCCCGCAACCTCCTGCTGGTCGTGGTCCTTTCCAACGCCGCCGTCGAGAAGCGCTCCTTCGAGCTGGCCGAGGAGGTCGGCGAGGCCGACCTTTCCGCCGCCGTGGCCCACCTCTCCCGGTTCCTGGTGGGGACCCCCCTCGCCGCCGGCGCGATCGTCCCCGTCCCGGTCCCCGCCACCGGCCAGCCCACCGTCGACCACCTCACCACCGTGGTCCTCGACAGCCTGCGCGCCGGGTCGCTCCGCGACGTCGACTCGGTCTTCGTCGGCGGCACCGCCCGCATGGCCACCGCCTTCGATGCGGTGACCACCATCCGCCGGGTCCTCACCATCTTGGAACAGCAGTACGTGGTCGTCAGCCTCCTCCAAGACGTCCTCAACCGGGGCCTCTCGGTGGCGATCGGCACCGAACTCGGCGTTGTTCCACTGGCCGACTGCTCGGTGGTCGTCGCCCCCTACATGGTGGAGGGCGAGACGGCGGGCACGGTCGGCGTCCTCGGCCCGACCCGGATGCACTACGGGCAGGCACTGGCGGCGGTGGCCGCGGTCAGCCAACGGCTGGGCCGGGCCCTGAGTGAGGGATAGAAGGCGGCGGCCCCCTAGGATTGACAAAGAATGGCCGTGACCGAAGACTTCTACGCGCTTCTCGGCGTGAGCCCCCAGGCCACCGAGGACGAGATCAAGAAGGCGTACCGGCGGCTGGCCCGGGAACTGCACCCTGACGCTCATCCCGACGACGCCGCCGCCGAGGAGCGCTTCAAGGAAGTCACCTTCGCCTACGAGACGCTGCGCGACCCCGAGCGGCGGCGGCGCTACGACATGTTCGGTCCCGACGCCATCCGGGGCACCGGGGCCGCGGGCACGCCGCAGGGCGATCCCTTCGCCGGCTTCGGTGCCGGCGGACTGGGCGACCTGTTCGACGCCTTTTTCGGGGGCACCAGCCCCTTCGCCGGGGCCCAAGGCGGCCGGCGGGGCCGGGGCGGGCCGCCGCCGGGCGAGGACAGCGAGGCGGTGCTCGACCTGGAGTTCACCGACGCCGTTTTCGGGGCGGAGAAAGAGATCTCGGTTCGCATCCCCGTGCCGTGCTCGGTGTGCGAGGCCACCGGCGCCCGGCCGGGCACCAGCCCGACCACCTGCAGCCAATGCCGGGGCACGGGCGAGCTGCGGCGGGTGCGCCAGTCGATCCTCGGCCAGATGGTCACCGCCAGCCCTTGCGGGCGCTGCGGCGGCACCGGCCAGGAGGTCGCCAGCCCGTGCAGCGAGTGCCGGGGGCAGGGGCGGCGCAACGAGGAGCGGTCGTTCATGGTCGAGGTTCCCGCCGGGGTCGACAACGGCTCCACGCTGCGGCTCCCCGGCCGAGGCGCCGCCGGCCCCCGTGGTGGCCCCCCTGGCGACCTGTACGTCCATCTTCGGGTCC